>CAKSZM010000005.1 GCA_934525735.1 uncultured Faecalibacterium sp.
CAGGTGGGCAACATGCTGTGCCCCATGCATTTTCCCATTCTGCTGTGCGGCTTTGTGCTGGGCGGCCCCTGGGGGCTTGCGGTGGGCTTCATTGCCCCGCTGCTGCGCTCGGTGCTGTTCGGCATGCCGCCGATGTTTCCCATCGCCATCTCCATGGCCTTTGAGCTGGCCGCCTACGGCTTTGTGTCCGGCCTTGTCTGGCGCAAAGTACAGCACACACTGCCCATGATGTACGCTTCTCTCGTCACCGCCATGGTGGCCGGACGTCTGGTCTGGGGTGCCGTGCGGTTCGTGCTGGCAGGCCTGACCGGCTCGAGCTTCCCGTTCAGTGCATTCCTGTCCGGCGCACTGCTCACCGCCGTGCCGGGTATCATCGCACAGCTGGTGCTCATCCCTCTGATCCTTACCGCTCTGCAGAAAGCGAAGATCATCGACTAAACAAAAAATGGCTGGCATCCTGCGATGCCAGCCATTTTTTTCTCTTTTAATTCTTCTTGCCGCTCAGGAACTCCGGCAGGGGCTTGCCCTGCTTGAGCCACTGGTGATACTCGGCCGTTGCGGCGAACTCCACGTCGCCGGCGGAGTTCAGAGCAGTCTCCACAGAGTCCTGCACCACGCCGATGATGAAGCCGACACCCACCATCTGCATAGCGACATCATTGGAGATGCCGAACAGCGAGCATGCCATGGGGATCAGCAGCAGGGAGCCGCCGGCCACGCCGGAAGCACCGCAGGCACCCAGAGCGCTCATAGCGCTCAGCACGATGGCGGCAGGCAGGGACACCTGAATGCCCAGCGTGTTGGCGGCGGCCAGCGTCATGATGGTGATGGTGATGGCTGCGCCGTCCATGTTGATGGTAGCGCCCAGCGGGATGGACACGGAGTACATATCCTTATCCAGACCCAGCTTTTCGCACAGAGCCATGTTGACCGGGATGTTGGCGGCGGAGCTGCGGGTGAAGAAGGCGGTCAGACCGGACTCCTTCAGGCAGCGGAACACCAGCGGATACGGGTTGCAGCCCAGATAGATGAACATGATGAAGGGGGAGACGATGAGCGCCATGAACAGCATGGTGCCCACCAGCAGGGCCAGCAGCTTGCCGTACTGGGTAAAGATGGCCAGACCGTTGCCGGAAACATTGGTGTACACCAGACCCATGATGCCGAAGGGTGCCAGATTGATGATCCAGCGCACGATCTGGGACACAGCGTCGGCGGTGTTGGCCATGAAGGTCTTGGTGGATTCAGAGCCGATGCTCTTCATGGCAATGCCGAACATACAGGCCCAGAACAGGATGCCGATGTAGTTGCCGCTCATGATGGCGCTGACGGGGTTGGCCACAAAGTTTGTGAGCAGGGTGCCCATCACTTCGCCCAGACCCTGCGGGATCACATCGGACTGGGCAGCATCTGCCAGCACGACCTTGACCGGGAACAGGAAGCTGGTGACAACGGCAATGGCCGCAGCCAGGAAGGTGGTGAGCATGTACAGCCAGATGACCGTACCGAAGCGGCGGTCCAGCTTGGAAGAGCCCTGTGCCAGAGCGCTGGCCACGATGACGAACACCAGCACCGGGGCGATGCCCTTCAGAGCGCCGACGAACAGATTACCAAATTCGCCCACCCAGCCGGCACCGGGAGCTACCAGTGCAAGCACTGCGCCGACGATCAGACCGATCAGGATGCGAATGATCAGGCTGATGCCGTTGTAACGTGCAACTGCCTTGTTCAACGTTTTCATATGCAATACTCCTCTTTTCCGCGTGTATGCACACCGCGTACAGTTTCCTGTTCTTTGCGTGAGAACAGGTGTTATTATAGCACATACGGCAAAGAAATGAAAGCGTTTTCAGACATTTTCCGTTCACAAATTTGCTTTTCAGCCTGTTTCAGCGTTTTTTCTCATTCGAGTTGTTCTCCTACGGAATACAGTTCAGGTCTTCTCCCGCAAAAAAGCCGGAAACGCGCTCTGTCGTTTCCGGCCCTGCAGAAGTTGCTCTTCAGTTTGCGACGCTGCCGCTGATGCTCAGGATGTTGGCACTGTCGTCCAACCCTCTGTAGACCGTCATCACGGCATAATTAAGAATGTCTCCTTTTCACCAGATCTGTTTTTTCAGGGATATCGCTTTATCCTGTATGCAAAAGCGCCCGCCTTTCCATTGCACCGCTTTGAAAAATTTTCCCAAGACGCAAAAATGCCTGTGCAGCCGGTTTGCAATCACCGGGCACAGGCATTCCGTGTTTCTTATTCCAGCGGCAGGGCCATTGCCATTTTCTGGTAGGCAAAGCGCGGGGAGCCGTCCTTCACATGGATGACACCGCAGCGGGTAAAGCCGTTCTTTTCCAGAATATGCTGCATGATCTTATTGTCGGCGTGGGTGTCGGCGCGCAGGCTCTGGCAGTGCTCCAGGCACCACTCCAGCACAGCTGCGGCCACGCCCTTCTGCTTTCCGGCCGAAGCCAGCCGGTGCACCGTGCCGTAGGGCAGGGTATCATCCAGCCACTTTCCGTCCTCAATAACGGCATAGGTGGGGTCTGCCCCCAGAATAAACGCAAACACTGCCTCGATCTGTCCGTTGACCACATAGACGAACAGACGGTTTGAATCGATATCTTCTTCCAGCAGTTCCTGCGGAGGGAAGCTGTCGCCCCACTGGGTCGGGTTGCCTGCTTCCTTCATTGCTTCCCGGGCATGGGCATAGATCTTCAGGATCTGCGGCAGATCTCCTCTCACTGCGCCACGAAACATTCATTCCACCTCTTTCGGGCCGCGCCGCGTCCTGCGGCACAGCTGCAAATGTAAACTGAACTTATTGTACTACATCTTGCCATAAAAATCCAGTTTTTGCATCACTCTGCCGAAGCGCAGCAAAAAAGCAGGGCACAGACTCTGCTGTGTCCTGCCGTTTTCTGCCAGAGATGCTCATGCACCGGTGCGTACTGTGCGGGCCTGACGGTACTCGCGCGGGCTGAGGCCGTAGCGCTCGTGGAACAGGCGGTAGAAATAGCTGGTGTTCTCGTAGCCCACCATGGAGATGATCTGCTGGATGTTCAGGTCACTGCGGCGCAGCAGCCTTGCTGCCGTTTCCACACGGTGTTTCTGCAGCAGTTCCTTGTAGGTCTTACCGGTCTGGGCGCGGACGCACTCGCTGACATACGCCAGCGAAACGCCGTATTCCCGCGCCACGTTGGAAAGGCTGGCTTCGCGGTAATTCTGGGTGATCTCTTTCATCGCCGCCTGCACCAGCGCTTCACGGCTCACCGTGCCGCCATGTGCTTCCAGCGGAAAATTCCGGATCTGCATCATAATCAGTTTCCTCCGTAAAGGGTGCGGCGGGCGGGGGACAGGGGGGGGGAGGTCGGACGCCCGCCGCACAGGGATGGCTGGTTCCTCTTGAACCTTACACCCTGAATACGACCCCGCCGGCCGGAATATTGCAGAAAGCTCAAAAATTTTTGTTATTTGCCGTTCCATAGTCCCGTCGTACAGAAAAAGACCGCTTCTGCGGTCAGGCAGAAACGGCCTTTTTCAGGAGAAATAAAGAAAACACGAACCCACAAGGGTATGGAAACACTCAGAACATGCTCTCGTCCTTATAACGGCCGGTGCGCACGAACTGCACCCACTCGGCCACGTTCACGGCGTGGTCGCCGATGCGCTCCAGATACTTGATGACCATCAGCAGATCCAGCGCCGCGTCCACCTTGGACGGGTCTGCGGCGATCTCCTGTGCAAGGGTGTGCTTGATGGCGTTGAAGTCGTAGTCCACGGCATCGTCCGCCTCAATGACCTTGCGGGCGGCAAGCTCATCTTCGGCGGTCAGGGCGGCAAGGGCGTCCAGGATCATCTGATGCGCCTTTTTGCCCATGGCAATGGCCTGGCTGACCGCCGGGTCGCCCTCCTTGCGGACGGTGACCAGATGGGGGATGATCTCGGCGATGTCGGCGGCGTGGTCACCGATGCGCTCGATGTCCGTCACCACCTTCATGGCGGTGGAGATGCGGCGCAGGTCGCCTGCAACGGGCTGCTGACGCAGCAGCAGTGTCATGCAGCGGTGCTCAATGTCCCGCTCCATGTTGTTGATGCGGCTGTCGCCTTTGACGATAGTCTTTGCGGCCTCGGCGTCGGCCACGCACAGCGCCTGCAGAGCGTTCTCCACTGCATCGGCGGAGTTGCGGCCCATCTCGGCCAGCGAATTTTTCAGCGATTCCAGATCGGTATCGTACTGTTTGCGGATGCTCATTGGTCTTGTTCCTCCTTGCATTAACCGAACCGACCGGAGATGTAATCCTCGGTGCGCTTGTCCTGCGGGGCGCTGAAGATCTGGCCGGTGGGGCCCACCTCCACCAGTTCGCCCAGCAGGAAGAAGGCGGTGCGGTCGCTGACACGGGCTGCCTGCTGCATGTTGTGGGTGACGATGACCACGGTGTAGTTCTTCTTCAGCTCGCTCATCAGCTCTTCCACCTTCATGGTGGAGCCGGGGTCCAGTGCACTGGTAGGCTCGTCCATCAGCAGCACTTCGGGCTTGACCGCCAGAGCGCGGGCAATGCACAGACGCTGCTGCTGGCCGCCGGACAGGCCCAGAGCGCTCTTTTTCAGGCGGTCTTTCACTTCGTCCCAGAGGGCGGCGCCGCGCAGGGAGCTTTCCACCAGTTCGTCCAGCTCGGCCTTGTTGCGCACGCCGTGCAGCTTGGGGCCGTAGGTGATGTTGTCGTAGATGCTCATGGGGAAGGGATTTGCCTTCTGGAACACCATACCCACGCGGCGGCGCAGGTCGGTGAGTTGCATTTCCTTTGCAAAGATGTCTTCGCCTTTCAGCCGGACATCGCCCTCGATGCGCACGTTCGGCACAAGGTCGTTCATGCGGTTGAGCGTCTTCAGAAAAGTAGATTTGCCGCAGCCGGAAGGGCCGATGAGAGCCGTGATCTCCCGTTCGCCCACATCCAGCGAGATATTTTTCAGCGCCTTGAAGTCGCCGTACCAGAGGTTCAGATCTTTCGCCGAGATCACCGGCGTGTTCGTGTTTTCCATAGTGTACCTCTTTATTTTTACTGCTTCTGTTTCAGCTTTGCCTTGGCCAGCCGTGCCGCCATGTTGATGACCAGCACCAGCACCAGCAGCACCGCGCCGATGCCCCAGGCGGACGCAAAGTCGCCGTCCTCAAAGGCGCGCAGGTACAGCAGCACCGAAAGCGTTGCGCCGTTGGAGGTGTAGGCCTTGACCACACCGTTGGCGATGACCTCGGCCGCACCGGCGGTGAACAGCAGCGCGGCACTCTCGCCCACGATACGGCCCACGGCAAGGATGCAGCCGGTGACGATACCGTCGATGCTGCAGGGCAGCACGATGGTGCGGATGATGTGCCACTTGCCCGCACCCAGACCCATGGCACCCTCGCGGTAGCCCTGCGGCACCGTTTTGAGGGACTCCTGCGTGGTGCGGATGATGGTGGGCAGGTTCATCACCACCAGCGTCAGGCTGCCGGACAGCAGACAGGTCTGGAAGTCCAGCGCCTGACTGAACACCAGCATACCCACCAAGCCATAAATGATACTGGGGATGCCCGCCAGCGTTTCGTTGGTGAACTCGATCACCTCGATGAGCCTGCGGTTGGTGGCGTACTCGGTCAGGTAGACCGCCGCGCCCACGCCCAGCGGCAATACGATCAGCAATGTCAGCAGGATAACATACAGAGTGTTGATGATGGCGGGCAGGATGCCGTCGGTGCCTTTCAGCACGCTGGCCTTCGTGGTCAGGAACTCCCAGCTGATATGCGGGATGCCGCGCCACAGCACCATGCCGATGATGCCTGCCACCAGCACCATGACCAGCACCGCCGCGGCCCAGACCAGCGCGTTCATCATCCGGTTCCATGCCCGGCGGGAGGAAGAAAAGCCCTTATTCATCGCGGCTGCCTCCCTTCAGGACAACGTTCAGCACCACATTGATGATTATGACAAAGACGAACAGCACCAGCGCAATGCTGAACAGCGCCTGCCGCTGCAGGCCGCCGGCGTAGCTCATCTCCTTGGCGATGGCCGTAGTCAGGAAGGTGACGCTGCGGAACAGACTGTCCGGCATGTTGGGGCTGTTGCCAGCCACCATCATAACGGCCATGGCCTCGCCGATGGCGCGGCCGATGCCCAGCACGATGCCGGCGGCAATGCCGCTCTTGGCAGCGGGGATGCTGATCTTGAACCAGGTTTCGGTATCGGTAGCACCCAGCGCCAGACTGCCCTGCTCATACTCGGGCGGCACGGCGTTGAGCGCCGTGACCGACACGGAGACGATGCTGGGCAGGATCATAATGGACAGCACCACGATGGCCGACAGCAGGCAGGCACCGGAAGCCTTGCCGAAGGTGCTTGCCACAGCGGGCACCAGAACCTGCATACCCAGCAGGCCGAACACCACGCTGGGGATGCCGGAGAGCAGCTCGATGGCCGTGACCACCACGGTGCGCACTTTGGGGTTTGCCGCCTTGGACAGGAACACCGCCGTCAGCAGGCCGATGGGCACACCGAGGATGGCAGCGCCCAGCGTGCCGTAGATGCTGGACAGGATGAAAGGCAGGATGCCGAACACCGGCTCGGCCGCCGTGGATGCCCACTTTGTGCCGAACAGGAACCTGAAAAAGCCGATCTTGTGGATGGCCGGCACGCCGGAGATGATCATGTACACCGTGATGAGCACCACGCAGCCTACGGCCAGCATACCGCACAAGAAGAAGATGAAGTTCATCACGGCTTCCAGCCATTCGGCGGGGGTGCGGGGCATCCGCACCCGCTTCAGCAGGGAAGAGGATTTTTTATTCATATTCCGATCCTTCGAAAAAGCCGCGCCGACCCAGCCTTTCCGTGCAGGCCGACGCGGCGGGGTATTTTGTGAACGGCCTCGCCCTCTCAGTCTCGGCACTTCGTGTCTCGACAGCTCTCCCAAAGGGAGAGCCCCTGGCGAAACCGGAGACTTTGCATGGACTGCCAAGGCCTCTCACTTTGAAAGACTTCCCCCGGTCGGGACAGATTCTCCCCGCGCCGGGGAGAAATGTCACCGCAGGTGACAAAGAGAGGAGCAGATGTCGCGTGAGCGACAAAAAGGGGAACAAGGCGGCATTGCGCAAGCAATGACGGAGAGGGCGAGCCAGCTGAATTTTCACGCTTTTACTCGTTCACCGGCACAGCGCCTGCGGTGCGGATGAGGTCGGCAGCATCCTTGCTGGTGGCGAAGTCCACAAAGGCCTGTGCCTGCTCAGACAGAGTGACGCTCTTGTTGGTGACGAACACGAAGGGACGCTGGATCTTGTAGCTGCCGTCCTTGACGGTCTCCTCGCTGCACTCCACGCCTTCCACGGTGACCATGGCAACGGTGTCGCCCACAGCGGACAGAGAAGCGTAGCCGATGGCCAGCGGGTTAGCCTCCACAGCGCTGATGACTGCGCCGGTAGCGGTCAGCTCCTGTGCGTACTTGCAGCTGTCCTTCACATCCACGATGCTCTCAAAGCCATCGCGGGTGCCGGAACCAGCCTCACGGCCGATCAGGACGATCTCGCCTGCGTCGCCGCCCACGTCGGCCCAGTCGGTGATCTCGCCGGTGAACATCTGCTTGAGCTGCTCCACGCTCAGGTCAGCCACCTTGCTGTCCTTGTTGACGATGATGGCAATGCCGTCCAGAGCCACAGTGGTGCCGTCCACATCGTTCTTCTCGTCGTCCTTCAGGGCGCGGGAAGACAGGCCGATGTCCAGAGTCTTATCGGTGGCGCCGGTGATGCCTGCGCCGGAACCGGTGGGGTCATAGCTGACGGTGACGCCCGGCTCGATCTCGGCAAAGCCTTCGGTCAGGGCAGCGATGACATTCTTCATGGAAGTGGAACCGCCGGTAGCCACATTGCCGGACAGGGTGCCTGCGGCAGTGCTCTCAGCAGCGGAAGAAGCAACGGACTCTGCGGCAGAAGATGCCACGGTGGAAGTGGAAGATGCAGAACCGCCGCAGGCGGTCAGAGCGGCAGCAGCAACGGCTGCACCGCAGACAGTCAGGAACGAACGACGAGTGATCTTTTTCATAACCCTTTTTCCTCCAATAAACGCCGGTTTCTCTTTCCGGCAGGTCGGTTTCATGTTTTCCTTGGGAACGACCTTATTGTATCCCACCGCCGTTTTCCGTGCGACCACACCCGCGCAAAATAGAGGTAAATCTTTGGCGCATGGGTTTGCCTGCCTGTCAACTTTTTGTAAAGTCAGCCGTGAAATCATCGCTCCGGATTTTACATTTTCCGAAAAAGCGCCGAAAATTTTCGTTTTCCGCTGGGCAGGGTGACAAAAAACACCGGGCACTCTCATTTGAGAATGCCCGGTGTTTGTCTCATATTGTATGCGGTCAGCCCTGCGGAACGACCTTATTCTCCGGCAAGGTGAGCGCAAACTGCCTTTTCTGTGCAGAGAGCGTGACCGTAAGAACCATCGGTTCATTACCTGCACAAAGTGCATTGTAAAGTTCCCGGTCCTCTGCTTTCACCTTGAAGGTCAGCGTGCACTTCTGTGTCAGACCCTGCAGGATATTGATCTTGTCGCTCTTGTTCTCCAGTTCAAGCGTTTTGTTCTGTACCTGCGCCTGAAAGACCTCGCCAAAAGAACGATTCAGCGTCAGGGTATTCTTGATCCCCTTCACGTTGATGTTCAGCCGCACAAAGCCGGTATTATCGCTGTCCATCCAGCCGTAGGCCGGTTTTCCGGCAAAATAAATGCGGAACTCTCCCACATCGTAACCAGTATCCCCGCAACCCGACAGCGACACCGCAATTGCCGCAGCAGCTGCGCCCTTGATGAACTTTCTTCTCGTAATTTCGTTTGCCATAAAACCGCCCTCCTCAAAAGTTTTTTCGTACCTCAAGCTTACCACATTTACAGTTTCTGTCAACCGTATTTTGCGCCGTCCGGGCAGTAGAACTGCACATACTTCTGCCACCCGTCCTCACTGATGGCCTTGCGGTAGCAGTTTACCAGCGCATCCACGGCCTGCCGGTCGGCAAAAGTGCCTGCATCCGGGCAGGGCAGCACCAGAATACGGAACCACGCATCAAAGAGATGCTCGGTAAAGCCGGTGTCCCGCGCACCGCACCGGGCGTAAAAGCCCAGCCGCCGCACGGCCATGGCCTCGTCCTCCGCCTTTTCCGGCCACTCGGACTCGATGAGGATCGCCTTTGCGAACTTCTCGTGCTGCGGCAGCTCTGCCAGCAGCTTCGCCCCAAGACCCTTGCCCCGGTAGGCGGGCAGCACGGCAAAGTAATCCAGCAGGCTCATCCTGCTGCCCACCGGGCGCACCATGAGCAGGTATGCCGCCAGCTGCCCGCCGTCAAACACACCCCATGTATGGGCTACCCCTGCCGACTCACTGTCAAGGATCATGATCAGGGGTTTCAGCTCACTGGGCGGGAAGTCCCGGCGCATCTCGCTGCAATAGACCCGCGTCAGCTCGTCCCGGTTCAGCTTGCGCCAGCTGTAGTGTTTTTCCATAAAGGTGCTCCTTTTTGCAATCTTTTCTTCAGTATAGCATATCCTGCAGCGGAACGCAAAAAGCCGCCGGGAGCGGCAGGCTTCTGCCTTTCTCCCGGCGGCTTTTATTCGGATGCGGGATCAACCAGTCTCCCGCATGGAGGTCTTTGCAGGATGCTGCGTTACAGCATCTTCTTCAGCTCGTCGTACACGAACTGCACCTTGGTGCCGATGATCACCTGGCAAGCGTTCTTGCTGGGACGGATGACACCGGCAGCACCGGCAGCCTTGACAGCCTTCTCGTCAACCTTAGCGTTGTCGAGCACCTCAAAGCGCAGGCGGGTTGCGCAGTAGCCAACTTCCTTCACGTTCTCCTTGCCGCCGACAGCAGCCAGAACAGCAGAAGCGACTTCGGTGTAGTTGTTGTTGGCCAGAACGACCTTCTTCTCAGCCTCTTCGTCGTCATCCTCACGGCCGGGAGTCTTCAGGTCGAACTTGGTGATGGCGAAGTAGAACACGAAGTAGAACACCAGGAATGCTGCGATGCCCAGAGGAATGATCATCCAGGTCTTTGCAGCTGCCGGCAGAGATGCAGAGAACACCAGGTCGGTAGCGCCTGCAGAGAAGCAGAAGCCTGCACGGAAGCCGGAGTAGTAGGTGATGATGGTGAAGATGCCGTACAGAGCAGCGTAGACAATGTACAGCGGGAAGCACAGGAACATGAAGCCGAACTCGAACGGCTCGGTGACGCCGCAGACGAAGGCGCAGATAGCAGCGGACAGAACCAGGCCGATAGCAGCCTTCTTGTTCTTAGCGGTCTTGACCATAGCCAGAGCAGCACCGGCGATACCGAACATCATGCAGGGGAAGAAGCCGGACATGTACATACCAAGGCTCCAGCCCACATCAGCGGAAGTCTCGCCTGCCCAGAAGTGGCTCAGGTCGCCCAGGCCGATGGTGTCGAACCAGAACACGTTGTTCAGAGCGTGGTGCAGGCCGGTGGGGATCAGCAGACGGTTCAGGAAAGCGTAAATGCCGGCGCCGATGCCGCTCATGCCAGCGATGCCCTTGCCCAGAGCGACCAGCGCGCCAAAGATGACGGGCCAGACGAACAGCAGAACCACGGACACCAGAATGGAGATCACGCCGGTAGCAATGGCAACGAAACGCTTGCCGGAGAAGAATGCCAGCCAGTCAGGCAGCTGGGTATTCTTGAACTTGTTGTAGCAGGCAGCACCCACAACAGCGGCCAGAATGCCGATGAAAGAGTTGCCGGCGACCTTCTGGAAGGCGATATAGGTAGCGGTGCCTTCTTCCAGATGACGGACCATGCCGACCACGCCGGGGTTCAGCAGCTGCTGCATCATCAGGAAGCTGACCAGACCGGCCAGACCTGCGGTACCATCGTTGTCAGCAAGGCCGACAGCAGCACCAATGGCGAACAGCCATGCCATGTTATCGATCAGAGCGCCGCCTGCCTTGACCAGCAGGAAGCCGACAGTGTATGCTGCGCCGGAAGTCGGTGCACCGGGAACACCCATAACGCCCGGAGCAAGGGCATAACCGAGACCCATCAGGATGCCGCAGATCGGCAGCACGGCGACGGGAAGCATCAATGCTTTGCCCAGTTTCTGGAGATACTTCATCATAAAGTACATTCCTCCTTAAAGAATGTTTGTGTTTACAGACGTCTCTGGTTGTCAGCCGTCCATAATTCCGTAATAAAATATTAACATACTTTTGCAAAAAAAGAAAGTCCTTTTCCCTTTATTTCTATCAAATTGCTACAAAAGTCCTTATTTGATGATTTTGCCGTCAACAATTTTTGTTTTCCGCGCACAAAAGTCTGCTTTATGCTGAAAATTCCTTTCTTTTTATATCCATTTTGCCCAAACGCTTGCATCCCACCGCAGAATCGGGTACTATACTATTATATGGAAAGCTGAAAACCGAAGGAGGTTTCTTTTATGGAATGGACCGATATCCGCCTGACCGTGGCCAAGGCCGACGCCGAAAACGCCGAAGCCGTTGCCACCATGATCGCCGAAGGCGGCATCTATATCGAGGATTACAGCGACATCGAGCAGGAAGTGGCTGAGATTGCCCACGTGGATCTGATCGAGCAGGAGCTGCTGGACAAGCCCCGCGATACCGTCATCATCCATATGTATCTGGAACCGGGCGCTTCCCCCGTGGAGACGCTGGCTCTCATCGCCGCCCGCATGGAAGCCGCCGGCATCGCCTACACCGTGGAGACCGAGGGTGTGGAGCAGGAGGACTGGCAGAACGGCTGGCGCAAGTATTACCATCCCATGGAGATCGGCAAGCGTCTGGCGGTCGTTCCTTCCTGGCAGGAGTACGACACGGACCGCGTGAAGCTGATTCTGGATCCCGGCCTTGCCTTCGGCACCGGCGGCCACGAGACCACCAGCCTGTGCATGGAAGCGCTGGACGAGCGGGTACACGGCGGCGAGCGGGTGCTGGACATCGGCACCGGCAGCGGCATCCTTGCCATTGCAGCCCTCAAGCTGGGCGCTGCCGCGGCCGAGGGCGTGGACATCGACCCCGTGGCCGTGCGCACCGCCGGCGAGAACGCCGCCCTGAACGGCGTGCAGGACAAGCTGACCGTTCTGGTGGGCGACCTGTCCGACAAGGCCAGCGGCAAATACGACATCATCACCGCCAACATCGTGGCAAACGCCATCCTCAGCCTCGCCCCCGCCGTGCCCGGCCTGATGGCCGAGGGCGCCGCCTTCATCGCCAGCGGCATCATCGACAGCCGCAAGGACGAGGTCATTGCCGGGCTGGAAAAGGCCGGTCTCGCCGTCGTGGAAGTCAAGGAGAAGCGCGGCTGGGAGTGCATCGTCTGCAAGAAGGCGTAACAAGAGGCTTTTCAGGAGGAACTATGCCGCACCGTTATTTTACCACAGAGATCTCCGACGGCACCGCCACCCTGCGTGGAGCGGATGCCCACCACCTGGCACGGGTGATGCGCGCCCGGCTGGGAGACACTGTCATCTTATGCGACGGCAACGCCGTGGAATACACCGCCACCATCACCGGCTTCGGGGATGAGTGCGTAGAATTTTCGGTGGAGCCGGGCTATCCCAGCGCCGCCGAACCCAGCGTGGAAGTTACCCTGCTGGCGGGCTATCCCAAGCAGGACAAGCTGGAACAGATCATCAAGCACGGCGTGGAGCTGGGCGCGGCGCACATCGTGCCCTTCTTCAGCCGGTACTGCGTAGCTGCCCCCAAAAAGGAAGAGCAGAAGAATGAGCGCTACAACCGCATCGCGCTGGAAGCCGCCAAGCAGTGCGGCCGGGGCGTGCTGCCGGACGTGGCCCTGCCGCTGCCCAACTTCGGGGCTGTGTGCCGCGCCTTTGAGCAATATGACCTTGTGCTGTTCTGCTACGAGTGCGGCGGTGCGCCCCTGCGGGAGCTTCTGGCCGCTGCAAAGCCTGCCGGCGGTCAGAAGTTGAAACTCGCCATTGTGACCGGTGCCGAGGGCGGCTTTGCCGCCGAGGAGGCCGAAATGGCCGCCAAGGCCGGGGCGAAGACGGTGGGCCTCGGCCCCCGCATCCTGCGGTGCGAGACCGCCCCGCTGGCGGTGCTTTCCGCCGTGATGACCCTGACCGGGAATCTGGAATAAGCGATCCCATGATGCGCCGCCGTGCAAGTCCAGACTTGCACAGCGGCATTTTTTTTGCACGGCAGCTTGAAAAAAACACGGATTTTGTTATAGTAGAATCACACTTAATTTGCGGAGGTGCTGCATGATGGCGGATCCTTGGAAACCTCGGGACGATCACTCCAACGAAATCACAAACCGCAGCCTTGCGCTGCTTGATTCGGAACTGCTCGACCAAAAATTGGCGGCATTCCTGCAGAAAGCCGCCAACGGCGGAGCCTCTGCATCGGAGGCTTTCACCGATATTTTAAAAAAAGATCTGTACAAGTTCCGGCGGGAGTTCCGCTGCTCGACCCAGTTCGTGCTCATGCGGATCTTTTTTGCCCGCTACGGCGGGGACAACACCCCTGAAAACGGCTTTACGATCTCCGTCGGCGGAGAGCCGCTTACCTTCCGCAACATCACCAGCGATCATGCCGAGGATCTCCACGGCCTTGTCGAGGAGCTGAAAAAATATCAGCTGCTGCTGCGGGACACCGCAAAGCGCAAGCTCTTTCTGGATCTGCAGGAGGTCCCGGATGCCGTCCGGAATGCCGAGCAGGAAAAACGCTGGAACCGCGCCTGCGAGCTGATCGACGAAGCGCTGGAATGCACCCTGACCGGGAACGGCACAGCGGAGCCGAAGCCCCGGAACGAAAAAGACCCGGTCATGCCCCGGCAGGATCTTCTGGAGCTGGGACACTATCTCGGTCTGTCTTTGGCCGAGATGAACGCATTTCTGCTTCGTTCTCTTGACTTTGAAGACGGGCTGTTCTACAGCTTTTCCGGCGATCTCATCGAAGCGTATGGTTTTCTGACGCAAAGCTCAGCACAAAAGGTCGCGCTGTTAAAAGAGGAGTACCTCGTTCAGTCGCAAGCCTACCTCAAAGGCCATCAGCCGTCCGGCAAACGGGACAGCGACATGACAAAGAGACTGGGAGCGATGCTCCCCGCTCTTGTATCCAGATGGCCCGTCGAAAAACGCGACAGCTATTTTATGGCTACGCTGCTCAGCAATTCCTTCTGGCTGGACAAGCCGTCGCAGACCGCGCTTCGGATCTACCACAATCTGGCGAAAGCGGCATATGACATGATCTGTCAGATCGAGGCGATCGAAAAGGACCGGAAGCTGAGCATGGAAGCCAAGCAGTCGGCCGTCAAAGCGGTCCTGACCGGAGATCCCGGCAGGGAAAGCCCGCATATGGTCTACGAAAAGATCATGAACATCCTCCGTCGGGAGGATGACGCCCTGGAATCTCTGGGCGAAGAGGAGCGGAAAGCGATCGCGGATAAGCTGATCTCTTTCCAGTCCCGCACGACCAGAACCACCGTGCACAGCCACGCAGGGACAGCAAACGCAGTCCGCACCGCTCTGGTCCCAAGCAGCATCCCGGACCGCATGAAATCCTGGTGCGCGATCCGTCTGGGACCGGATAAAAAATTGACCATCACCTGGCGGTTCGGAAACGAAGGCCGCACCCGTGTGCAGGATCTCCTGCTGGGAAACTGCACGGCGAAAGACAAGGACGGCGTCTCCCGGATCTACGGCGTCCAGAAAGAGGATATGCTCTCCCTGCTGTGGGCATTTTTCAATGTCTACTGGGCTTATCTCAGGCCGTTCTCTGCCGGCGAACGGCTCGATGAGTTCTGCAATGCCGCAGACGCCGTGCTTGCGGCAGCCCTTCTGCCGCGGTTTTATGTGCCGCACATCTTTGAACAGGCTCTGCTCCGGTCGATCCTGTATTCTGCAGCGGTAACCGCCAACTCCAGGTACCAAAGCCCGCCTGCCATGCTGCAGTCGGTCCGGGAGACCACCGTGCGCACCCGCGAGCGGAAACCCAGAAAAGGGAGGGATGAAAATGACTGACTCCGCCCGGCAGGATGCCCGCACCGCATGGCTTCTCCGCGAAGGCGACCAGCTCATTACCGCCGGCGGCGACCGGTATACGATCCTGGACGGCGCTCCCGGTCTGGGCGGAAGCGGCGTAGTTTACCCGGCCCGGAAAAACGACGATGTTCTTCTGTACGCGGTCAAAGAGTGTTTTCCTTCCGGCGACGGTCTTTTTTGTTGGGAGCGCCGGAACGGCGTGATCCGTCCGGCAGCTGCTTTTCCCGGCATGGAGAACGATCTGCAAATGCTCCTGCCGCAGCTCCGCGCTTCTTATGAGCAGGAGAAAACGGTCAGTCAGGAGATCAGCAACCGCACGAACCGCGTTGTGGAGGTCCGCGACCGTCTTGCGGTCCGCGAAGTCATCACAAACGGGCAGACGTACAGTGTGGAACGCGGAGACTTTGCACCGGAGGAGCCGCTTTATCTGCTCATGCAGTACCAGACCGGCCGGAACGGTTCGGCCGGCCGCGGCATGTTCCTGCCCGAATTGCTGGATGAGATCGCAAAAAAGCCCTGTTCCGGGTTTCCTCTGCGCACCGGCGGCCGGCCGTCGCCTCTGACCGCAGTACGCATCCTGCGGGAAGTGCTGCTGGCGCTGCAGGCAGTCCACGCGGCGGGCTATCTCTATGGGGACATCCAGCCGGGCAATCTTCTGTTTCTCGGTCAGGATCTGGAGCACGGCGAGATCGGGCATTGCTGTCTGCCGGATCTCGGCTGTGCCCGGAAGCTGGAGCCGGACGGTCAGACAGCACCGGTCGGGGACGGTCCGCTTTTTACCACCAGCGGCTATACCCCGCCCGAGATGCTGAACATCGGGCAGGCGCAGCCCCAGGATCTTCGCAGTCTGCGGCTGACCCCCGCGGCCGACATTTATTCTGCCGGCCGGCTGCTGCACCTTCTGCTTACCGGGCGTTCCTACAAAGGCAGCCTTGAGCAGCACTTTTACCGTTTTCCCATGGCAAGGCAGCTTTCGCCCGCAGAGGTCCGCTGCACGCCGGACTGCTTCCGGCGGCTGGAAAAGCTGACGGAACGCATGGTCGCAACCGACCGAGCCGGCCGCGCCCAGACCGCAGAGGAAGTCTTGTACGGTGACGGCGGCCTCGATGCGCTCTGCAGCCTGCTGGCCCCTCCGCCGTGGCAGGTGACCCTTGCGGTGCCCATGTGGGACAGCAAAAAAGTCTTTGGGCGCGAAGAAGATCTGGAAGCCGTCGGCCGGATGCTGCAGGCTCCGGATGCATATAAGCCGCTCTTCCTGACCGGTTTTTACGGCATGGGCAAATCCACTCTGGCGGTCCGGTTTGCGCAGGGATGGAAACAGAACTATCCGGATGCGCAGGTGTTCTGGGTGCGCTTTCCCCAGCAGGGCGGCCTTCCGGTCCTGCTGGGAGAGACGATGGCGCAGGCGATCTCAACCGTTCAGACCCGCGACTCCGCCGGCTGCCGGCTGCCGCAGAAAACGCTCTGCGACGATGTGCTGGAGCAGCTTGGCCAAAATCTCCGCAGGGATGATCTGATCGTCATCGACAATGCGGACAGCGAAACCCTTACCCTGACAGAGCTTTTGTACGGCACCGAGGACGAGCGGGATGCCGCGCAATGGAAGGAAGATCTTTATCCCAGACTGTGCAGCCTGCCCGCCCACATCCTGATGACCACCCGGATGGCCGTGCAGAAGGAGAAGAGCTTTTATCACTATCCTGTAAAGCCGCTGTCTCTGTCCGCGCTGCGGGCCATGATGCGGAGCTATTATCCAGCGCCCTGTTCCGACAAGGTGCTGGATGACCTGATCACGCTGGTGGAATCTCACACCATGACCGTGGGCATGATCGCCCGCACCATGCAGGACAGCGGTATCGCACCGGAGGAGATGCTGGAAAAACTCCGCCAACCCGGCGGCTACGATGACGAAGCTTTTGTCCGGATCCCGGGCGAGCAGCCGGGAGAAGGCGAGCGCCGCAGAAAGATCGAGGGTCATTTGCTGCGGCTCTTCCAGATCCAGAACCTTCCCCAAAAAGAGCAAGCCATCCTGCGGGATGCCCTGCTGATCGGTGACAGCGGGATGCCCCGCGGCCTGTTCTGGAAGCTCAGCCCCGAGATCCGGAAGGGCAGCGACAAGGACGCCTACCAGCATCTTGTTGCCCTGGGCTATATCAGCGAGAGCCTGCAGGCACCGGCCGATGAACCGCTGCTGCACATCCACGCGCTGGTCCGGGTCGTGGGACGGAAAAAGGTTCCCCCGACGGAAGAGGAGATCGAAGCGTTTCTGAGCGGTGTTCGGAACAATCGGTCGATGAAAGCGGATTCTGATGATTCCTTGTGGCCTTCTTTTTACTCAATGGAGGTCAAGCTTTTGTCTGTAGCGGAGTCCTACCAGATGGCATGGTCCTTTTCTCCACAAAATACCTATTTGTCCTTTAAGCGAGCTGTCGATGCGCTTGACTGGTATGATCATTCTCATCTGGCAAAACGGAATCGGGAATTTTCAGAAAAAGCACTCGTCCGCGGGGTCACCCTTCAGGATCTGAAAGAAAAGACACAGCCGCCTTTTTATGCCAGATCGTATATAGCAGTCTTCATGGATGCATGGCGTTTCTACTGCAAAAACCGCAGTCTTGCCATAAAGCCCGACGAAACAGGTTTTGCCCTGGAAGTATACTCCAAATTCTTCGATTGGATGCATTTCAAGCGGCTGACAGATCTTGCACAGCTGGCTGCCGGTGCAGAGCCGATTTCTGTGCTCGTGAATGCCTGCCTGCAGCGTGATACCGCTCACCAAATCGTTTCCATCACAGAGAGTGATGAAGCCGACTGGCTCCGGCAGAAGGCAGAGCTTGGCAAACTGGTAGTCGGCCTGTATGAGCAAGAGGGTCTTCCGCCCACTTCAGAGATCGTGAGCATTCATGATACCCTGTGCGACATTCTCGAAGAAATCAATGACCCCTGTTTGAAAGAGTACCAGTTAAAAGCCGCCCTTGCAGAAGAGCGGCTTACCGGCCCATCCATCAATGTGATCTCGCTTGAATACAAAGATTGGCTGTTTCATCACGATCAATCCCTTGAATATCGGTTTGCTATGCTCGATATGCCCGGAAAGTCCCTCTTCTACGCCAGGGAAGCCACAAAGATCATTCGTCACACTTATCCTTCGAAAGTATTCTGGTCTTCCGACTCCTACTACTGCATCCGCTGGGATGGAACCTGCACAATCCTTTTAGATTCGGACAGGGAAGAAGAAGCGCTGCAGCATGTACTGCGTGATATTTCCACGATCGAAGCCATTCCCTCTGAGAGATTCGCACGGGAGCAGTTGGAAGCTTGCCGTTCTTGTTCCATGACGACCTATGAAACTTATCGGATCACGGATATCGGCAGTTCCGATTCGGCAGAGTGGAGGGTCACGCTTGTGCCATACCGCAGGGCATGTGCGATTTACCTGAACCGCGGCCAACCTGTCATGGCAGAGCACTACAAAAACAAGGCTCTTGCGCTTTACAAAAAATACGGTGACCCGGCCCTCTCCGGAAAGCCCGTTCTTTCTGAAGACACAACGCTGGATGCTTTTCTCTGTAAAACGTGATATTTTCCGCAAAATAAACTCCGCCGCTGCACAGAACGGGATCTGTGCGGCGGCGGAGTTTGCTGTTTCAGCTCACGATGATTTCAGCTCCAGCAGCAGACAGCTGGCGTCATCCGGCGAATCGAGGTTTTCCAGCCTCTGCCGGATCTGTTCCGGCGAGGCACGGTTCAGCAGCGGCTCCCATGAAAGAGGGTATGCTCCGTCCGTCATGAGAAGGATCCGGTCATACTGTTCCTCTGCAAACCCATATTCCACCCGCACATGCAGCAGCGCATCCGGCGTTGTGGTAAACGCCGTGTACTGCGCCGTGATGCCGTTTTCCGGCCGGCTGATGATTTTTCTCCCGCCGTTCTTCAGGGCAAGGATCAGCCCGTCTCCAAGATGGATCGTTGCATATGCACCTGTCCGGTCGGCCAGAAAGATCATCAGAGTTGAGGCCAGGGACGACACCTCCTGGTGATGCTGCTCCGCAAGCGCCCGGAGTTCGCTTCGCACTGCATGGAGCAGTTCGTAGCAGAGCTCGTCCGGATAGCGGGTATTCTGCAGCTCCAGAATGCTTTGTCTGGTGCGCAGCTGCCGCCAAACCGCTTCCAGCGCCGCTTTGCCACCCAGACCGCTGCAGGCATTGCCCGATCTTCCATCCGCAAGGCCATAGAATCTCATGCTGCCGTTCTCTGCACAGAAAAACGCATCCTGATTGCTCTGATGCTCATTTCCGGTGCGGGTGATATAGGTGTATTCTGCCGCTGCAAGTTTTCCATTTGCCATCTCAGCCAACCTCTCTGATCCCTGCCGCAGCCAGCTCTTTTCCCACGTCCGTGTCCGCTTTGATAAGATAAACAACACGGTTGTCGTTTTCATTTGAAGAGCGGAGAGAGACCGGCTCGACCCCAAGACCGATCGCTGTCAGACGGCCGGACAGATTCGGGTCTGCTTCACACAGCAGTTTTTTTACTTCTTTCGCACGGGCAAGGCCGAACTCTTTGGTGGCCTGCAGGGAACTGCCGTCATCCGCAGTGAAGCCGGAGACATAATAAGCATCCGTTGTTCCCGCCAGTTGTTCCGCCAGCGCAGAGAGCGCCGCTCTTGCCGCTGCCTCGTCCGCCAGCTCGGTAGAATCGCTTTTGAATGCGACCGCCTGCGGGTCGATCGCCGTCACGGACGGCAGCGTGTACGCTTCGCCCGTTTCGACGACCGTCACCGCCGGGGCATCTGCGGGAGTCTCGTATTCTTCCGGCAGATCATCCGGGAAACTGACGCTTGCGCCGCAGGCTTCCAGATAGGCCTTCCAGAACGCTTTTACAAAGTCTCTCTGTTTTGCGCTCAGCTTGTTCTGCGGGGACTGCACATCTCCCGCATAAAACCAATGGATCTGCGTTCCCTGCAGCTGAGCAAGCTCACCGTGCTCATCCAGTTCGCGGATCAGGGCAGGGATCTCGTCCGTGTTCTCCAGATCCAGATTCTGGAAACATACGGCGCCTGCCGTGCTCAATCCGCTGTGGGCGACCACGATTTCTTTGATGCCTGTCCGGGCAGTCTGCTGAAACGCCTGCACAAGATCGGTTTCGGGGTCATCCGCCCCGGCATTCACCAGCGCCTGCTGCAGATTCTGCCGGTTCAGGTTGTGCTGCTGCTGATTGCCTTTCTTGACGGGGTCAAATTTGAGGTTCTCGACCGCCGGGTCTCCATCTGCCTGGACTAATGTGATCTGCCCGCCGTCCAGCGCACTGGTCAGTTCCGGCACGTCCTCCATGCCGGCTGCCGTAACATAGGGGTTATTCTCGCCGTTCAGGAAGACCAGCGCAACCTCCTTGGAGCTGGAACTGCCGGTCTTTGCACAGGCAGTCAGGGTCAGAAGTGCGGCCGAAACAGCCGCAGCGGACAGGACGCGAAACATCTTATTTTTCATAGAAAGTTCTCCTTTTTTTCATGGCCTGCGGCTCCCGCCACAGGCTGTGGATCATCAGACATTCCCGGGGAAGAAATTGACTGCTTTCTGGAGCGCAGGAGCTTCCTCCGTCACCGTCAGACTGCCCGGCGCAGCATTGACCGCGATAAGCTTGTCCAGCTGCTCCGGAAAATGCTCCGTGTCTGCCTTCAGCAGCTTCTCCGTTACATCCGGGCCGAAGTAATTCCCCAGTTCAACGGCCATCTGCAGCTGTTCCTCTTCCGCTTGAAGATGCAGCCGCTCCAAAGCCACACTGAGGTTTGCCTGGTCGTATTTGTCGTCGTCGAATCGGTTCAGGCCGTCTCTCAGGGACTGAAGCATTGTTTTGTGGAGGCCGCATACCTCATGGAGATAAAGCTCCGCATTTTCAAGCTGCTCGATCCGGTGCTGACGGGCGTCGCCGTCAAAATTGGTCACTGCGGCCAGCAGGGAGGTCAGCACAGGTAAACCAAGCAGCAGGCTTTTCGAGATACCGCCCTGCCGCTTGCCCTGATCAAGCTCTTCCAGCTGAGCATTCAGCTGCTCACGCTCGGCTGTGTGGTCTCCCTTTTTTCGTTCCAGATCATCCAGCTGCAGCAGGACGGCCGATTTTTCAGTAGCGATCTCGACCTCCTCCGCTGTAACATTCAGGTTCACATAGGAGAGGTAGCCCAGAACCACAACGGCCGCAGACAGTACGATCAAACCGATTTTTCCGCCGCTGACCTTCCGCGACGCAAGCGTTTCCGCCACATTCTGTGCCAGAACGCTTGCGCCGATATCAAGCGCCGCCGGGATCAGCAGGCAAAGCAGAAACGCCATACCGTAACCCGTGCTGAACACCTTGTTTCCCGCGCACCACACGCAAATGCAGTCAGCCACACAAGCCAGAGCCGTGCACACGATGCCCAGCGGTGACTTTTTCTTGAGCCAAAGCTTTTCCCACGCTTCCTTTTCCGCGTCGTCCGCCGCTTTCTTGAGGGCGGGTTTCTGGCCGTAACGGATTCCACGAACCACGTCCAGCTGACGGTAATTGATGATGTCTTTCGTCATGAAACCGCGTGTATTCATGTTCATACGGAGGCTTCCTTTCTTTTTCCGCTTTTTTCGCTTCGGGGGGTGCGCAACTCACGGATCTCGTCCTGCAGGAGGGACAGTTCCTGTTCCTCCGCTTCGACAAGAGCGGCAAGCTGACGTTCAGTCAATTCCTTGTCTGCCTTGTTGACCAGCGCATCCCGCCAGCGGGTGATGCGTGTCTCGCGGAGCATGACCAGTTTGCACTCCTCTTCCCGCAGCGCCACAAGGCGGAGCAGGCAGCGGGCGGCTTCCTCGTTCAGATCACCCTCATCTGCAATCTTCTTGACTTTCTCGCGCAGCTCATCAAATTTTTTCTCAGCCGCGTCGTTCGGATAACGTCCGGTAGCATTATAGGAACCGGCATCCGCCCGTTCGATCGTATGGATGACCGTATGATGGTCCCAATCCAGAAAAATGTTCTCACGCTCATCTTCCGGAGGGGTGGCTGCCTCCGGCTTCTTTTTCTTAAAAAAGCCCATCTTACTTATTCCTCCTTCACACCCATTCTTTTGATAAATTCATCGGCCGAAAAAGTTTTTGCGACTTTCGGCACTTCCTCTTCCACAACGGTAAAGTAGCCGGACTTGGAATATTTCACCAGCTGCAGATTCAGCTCCCGGGCAGCAAGCTCGATCTGCTGCTCCGCCTGTTCCGCCTTCCGGCAGATGGACGCCGCCAGCGCTGCACGCTGGGCGCGGGCACCCGTCACCTTGGCACGGCGCTCTTCCGCAGCCTGCTGCTGGGCACGGGCGCGGCGCTTCTGGCCGGTCGTCGTGTTCTTGGCTGCATCGGGCAGTGCCGGGGAGGGCAGGGCACTCTCCGCCGCCGGTGCAAGCGCACGGTACGTTTCCAGATCGCTGCAGACCGCCTTTTCCAGCGCAATGAGAACTCTTGTTTCATAAGCCGCAAGCTCCCGGCGGCAGCGTTCGAAGTAGGCACCCTGTACCGTTTTGTTCTGCAGCAGACGGTTTTTTTTCATCAGTCGGTCCACGATGCCCTTTATTCCCGCAAAGCGATCCGGCTTCCATTTCGGAACCGCCCATTCACCAGCCTTTTTTTCATCGTTCATGGTCATTTCTCCTTTCGGATTAACTGTGCGCTGAGTATAGACCATCCTGCGTCGGCAAATTTTTTAAGACCGGAATTTTCAAAATTTCCGGTCTTAAAAATTTTCAGCCCGCCGCCTGTGATTTGATCTGTTTGTGGAATCTTCCACAGAAAGGATGTTGTCCATGTCACGAAGTCCATACTCTTCCCTGCAGGCCAACGCAGTCTACGATGGCCCGCACGGCGCGGAATACCGCACAGACTCTGCCGGACGTGTCGTCCACTGGAAGGCAGAAGCTCACCAGACGCCGAAAGACGCCCAGCTGCGCAACCAAAAGGCGCAGTATACTCTGGAAGGAAAAGGCCCCGGCTTTGAACACGCCGGCCACCTCCTCGCGAACCAGCACGGTGGAGCAGGCGAGAAATACAATCTTGTGCCGATGAACGCACACGTCAACACGGTGGATTACAAAGCCTTTGAAACAGAGACCACCCATCTCCTCAGCGATGGCAGCCGTGTTTTTCTGAACGGCTCTGTCAGCTACAGCATCAGCCCGGAACTGAACGGTGTCAATCAGCCGGAAGCGTTCATGGCAGATCGCACCACGGTCAGCCCGGACGGCAAGCAGACCGACCGCGAGTACGTCTCGTGGTCCAACCTGGACATGCGCGAATTTGAAACGGCCGGCAATGCTGAGAGTGAGTCTCTGATGAACCAGTTCGCCAACCCCGGTGCCGTTGCCTACGACGAAGAGAAAGATCTCATCCTCGATGAAAATACGGGCGGCGTGCTGAGCGAGGCCGAGGCTCCCGCCGCTGTTCCGGGCGCTGCCATGGCCGGCACCGCCGCTCTCAGCTCCGGTGAAACTCCAACGGCAGCTTCACCGGCCTGTGCAGAGAACGAACAGATGGCTCTGACGCTTTAAAGAAAGGGAATTGCCTATGATGCAAGAGATGGTTTCCGGTTCCTACACCCGCAGCAACACTCTGCTGCCCCGGGCAGACGCCCTGGTGCGTCTGCCCTGCAGCTGCCACAACCAGCCGGCAGAGCTGGACATCACATCCCGGCAGCTGACCAAAGGCGTCATCCTGATCGGTGATCCCGGCTGCGGAAAAACGACGGCGGTCTGTTCGGTTTTAAAGCAGCTGCGCAGCAAGCTTGCGCCCGGCGACCTGCTGGCGGTCTATGACCCCAAGAGCGAGTTTGCAGACTCTCTCGGCCGGAAAGGGGATATCCTTCTGGGCGGCTCCGAAGCCCACGCTCCCAATGTCCGTTCTAATATTTTTTCAGAGGCGCTGGCCGGTCCGGCAGGCCGCAGATCCATTTCCGTCGGCGCCCTGCGCGGCCGTCTCCATGCCATCGCCCTCGGCATCATCCCGGAAGAAAACAAGAGCGACACCCAGCCCTATTTCATCCACTCTGCCCGCCGGGCGCTTGAGATCATTCTGGAAGCATGCCTGCTCACACCGGCACTTCTGCCGGAGCTTTGCAACGAAGCGCTGCTTCAGGCGCTCGGCTCGGAGAAGTTCCTCGCACAGGTCATCCGCGTTTCCGGTCAGGGCAGCACCCTGCAGGAGCTGATCGGCTCCGGCAGCACACGCAATATCGCCCAGCAGAACGTTTACGCGGAGCTGCTTCTGAACGCACAGCAGACGATGATGGGGTTCAACCGCGGAGCCGCCCCGGATGCAGAAAAATTTTCCATCGTCAGTGCGGTCCACAGCGATCCGGGCGGCCGGGCTGTCTTTCTGCAGAACCGCTGGACCGAGGGCGGCATGACACAGGCCTACGCCGGACTGCTCGTTCAGCTTCTTGTAGACGAATGGCTCACCTATGGCAAAGGCCGGAAGCTTTACCTTGTGCTGGACGAGTTCTCCAACCTCGGGGCCGGTGTTCAGGCAACGCTTACAAAGGCGCTGAGCCTTGGCCGGTCGGCCGGTATCTGCCTGATCTGCACCGCACAGAACGTTTCGATGCTGAAAGAAAAGTTCAAAACGGCGCAGTCCATGCTGGCCAGCTTCCAGACAAAGCTGCTCTTTCTCACCACAGACGCCGAGACCCGCGGGCTGATAAAGCATCTGTGCGGCAAGGTCAGAAGCCAGACTCTGAATTTCTATCCCGGTGTAAGCCTGACAGCCGGCGCCGTACAGGAAACGGATGCCGTCACCGACACCGAGCTGATGGATTTCGACATCGGCACCGCGGTCTATACCGCACCGGGACAGGCCCCCTGTATTGTAGACCTGCACGAGGAGGGATGCTGAAATGACGGCGCTCCGGCGTTTCCTTGACGCACTGTTTCTGGATCAGCAGACCTATGCCGCACTTTACAGCGATCCTTCGGTCCCGGCCGGGCCGGCTCTTCCGGAGCAGCTTCTGCCCCTGAAAGGCACCGCCGGCACGGACAGCCGGGACACCACGCGCTACATGATCAGCGGCGGCAAACGCTCCGCACGAGTCCTTGCCCTGCAGCGTGTCCTGACGGAAGAACCGATCCCCCGCACGGTGGTCATCACGGCAGACCCGCGCCTTGCAAACGATCTGTGCGTCACCGGCGTTCAGCTCGGTGCAGGCTATGACCCGATCCTGCATAAGCCCCCCATGCTGGCCGCCGGCATCCTCCAGAAAGCAGCACTGGCTGCAGGCTACTCCATCCCGGAAGCAGGATTTGCGATCTCAGCCTCTCTGAACGAGCTGCAAAATACCGGCGAGCTGAGTTTCGAGCGGTTCGTAATGAACGGCTGCGCCTCGCTCAGCTCCAGAGCCTTTCAATCCGGCCGCACCGATGCAGCGGCCACGCAGACTGTGCCGGGCGCAAGGCAGCTGGACTCTTACCGGCAAAGTTTCATCCGGAACTTTCCGTCATCCGGCAGCCGGCCGCGCAGTCTGCAGTCTCTTCTGACGGGGATCGGTCCTCTGGTTTTTTATGCGCCTTCGGCGGAAGAGATCTTTCTCGTGCTGGAGGATCTGAAGGGCGAGCTGCGCGCCGGGCATGTGGGCGCCGTGGTGCTGGACGAGGTCTGTTCCGTGCTCACGCAAAAAGCCCTGGACGAGCTTTCCCTCTTTTTCTGTCCGGTCATTCTGTCGGACGCCGATCTTCCCGCGCGCGGCATTTTCTCCGCCGCCTGTGTCGGCCTGACAGCAGGGCTGTTCTTCAACCATCAGTCCGGAGCCGCAAAGCTTTCCGAGTTCTTCGGCACGGTCAAACGGCCTCAGGTCACAACCACGGCCAATTACGGAACTGCCGACAGCGAGTGGGGCGGCGGACCGTTCGGGATCTTCGGCAACACCACGGTTTCGTCAGGCACCTCTACGAGCACTGTCCTGATCACCGAACCGCGGGTCACATCCGCAAAGATCAGCGCACTTCCTGCGGGCGAAGCGTACTTATACAACAGCGGCCGGCTGTACCGCTGCCATGTGTGAAAAGGAGAACTGTCGCTATTATGATGAAAAAGCGCTTTTTCATGCGGCTTGGCGCCACAGCCGGAGCCGCGCTGGCCATCACCCTCTGGGTATCCGCCAATACCTTTTTCCCGTTCGGCAAGGCCCTGCTGCTGTTCGCCGTGCTCCTGGGCCTCGGCTTTTCGCTGGATACAGCGGGCCGCTGCCTGAAAAGCGCCCTCAGCGGGGTCGCCGGCTACGGTATGTTCAGTATCATCGGGCAGAGCCCGCTCGGGTTCATCGTGGTCATCATTGCCGCCATCCTGTTTCTATGGGCAGCCGTACTCGGCTGCACGGTCCTCGGTTACTGCAACCTCATCCGCAAATACCTTGAGGCCGATGCGCACGACCGGCTCCAGCCCTGAACCGTCTGTTCCGGACAAAACAAAAACGCCGCCGCACAGGAGCCAGACTCTGTGCGGCGGCGTTTTTCAGTTGGATTCAGCCTTCTGTTTCCAGCAGTGCTTTTTTGACGTTGAGCAGGTTCTGCGGGCTGACGGAAAAGCTCCGCAGCCCCAGTTCCAGATACTGCACGGTGTTGGCCGGGTTGCCCACGGCAAGGCCGCAGATGGTCACCGGCACATTGCCGGCCCTTGCAGCGTCCATCACCATAGTGATAAGCTTTTTCATCGCGTGGCTGGCCGGGCGGTAGTAGTGCTCGGCGCTGGCCAGCTCCCGGTCGGCGGCGTGGGTATACTGGGTCAGGTCGTTGGTGCCGATGACGAGGAAGTCGCACCCGTGGGCCACGAACTCTTCTGCGGTCAGGCAGGCCGCCGGGATGCTGAGCATCACGCCGAATTTCGTGTTCTCATTGAAGGGCACGCCCCGTTCTCTCAGATGCTCCCGGCAGCGCTCCACCACCCGCATGGCGGCGTCCCAGTCCTCCACGTTGGTCACCATGGGGAACATCACCCGCAGCGGGCCGCGGGCGGCCGCCCGCATCAGCGCGCAGATCTGCGTTTCGAACTGGCGGGGCTGGCGCAGGCTGTTGCGGATGCCCCGCAGACCCAGCTTGGAGGACTGCAGTCCCTGATAGGCATCGGCCATGGTGCGGTCGGCACCAAAGTCGAAGGTGCGCACCGTCACCGGCTTGCCCTGCGCTGCGGCAAGGCAGGAGCAGTAGAAGAAATACTGTTCCTGCTCATCCAGAATGCGCCCCGGCAGCATCATGTAGCTGCTGCGCAGCAGGCCCACGCCGCCCGCGCCGGACTGCATGGCCGTGTCAATGTCCTCGGGGCCGAAGCAGTTGGCCAGCAGTTCAAACTCCCTGCCATCCTTCGTGCGGTCGGGCAGGTCGCGCAGCAGGCTCATCTCTTCGTTCTCCCGCTGCAGTTCGCAGATGCGGGTCTCGGCCTGCTGGCGGGCCTCAGCGTCCGGGTCCAGGATGCACTCGCCCTTGGTCGCATCCAGAATGACCGTGCGGCCGTCGCAGTCATCCAGAAAATCCCGGCCCACCTGCACGACGCCCGGAATGTTCATTGCCCGGGCAATGATGGCGGCATGGCTCTGGCCGCTGCCCTCGGCGGTGATGATGCCCAGGATCATGCCGGACGGCACACTGAACAGGTCGGTGGGCATGAGCCGGTCGGCGGCAAGGATCACCGGATGATCCAGTGCCAGCCACATGCGGGGGCGGTTGGTCAGGATGTTGATGACCCGGCGGGTCGCGTCCAGAATATCCACGCTGCGCAGCTGCATGTAAGGGTTATCTTTCATATTGGCCAGCTGGTCGGCGTAGCGCTGACCCACCTGATTCATGGCCGCCGCCGCGCCGATGCCCGCATTGATGCAGAAACGCACCTCATTCATCATGCCTTCGTCTTCCAGCATCATGCTCTGGAACTGGAAGATGGCCTGCTCGGTGGGCGCAGCGCGGTCTGCCATGGAGTCCAGCTCCGTCTGCGCCGTGTGGATGGCGTCGGTCAGCATCTGCAGCTCCCGGGCCGGGCTGAACGGCCCCACCGTGGACGTTTCCACATGATGTTCCAGCCGGCTGACCTGCCCCAGCACCAGCCCCGGCGAAGCGGAAGAGCCTTTATACACCTTCATTCTCTGTCACCTCCGGCAGCACAGGCTCTGCGTCCGGCGTGGTCAGGGTGCGCCAGACAATCGCCTGCAGGAATGTATTGGGCACCAGTGCCGCCAGCGCCGCCTGTGCGGCGTCGGCGCTGCCCTCGAACAGCGGGGCGAAGCTCTGCATCCGCGCCTGATCGCAGGTGGCAAGAAAAGCATCCCCCAGCGTATGGGTCGTGTAATACTTTGCGGGGTCCACTCCGGCATCTTCGGCGGCGGCTTCCAGCGGAGCAAGCTCCGCGTCCTTCATCTTTGCCAGCAGCAGCGCCGCGTCCGCCGTCAGGGTGACAGGGTATTTCTCCCGCACCGCCTTCTGCACGGCTTCGAACTTTGCCCGGAAGGCTGCCGCATCGGCACTGCTGGCCGGGCCGCTGTCCACGGCATAGGCGCAGCCCCGGATGCGCCCGAAGGCCCGCAGAGTGTCGTGGTAGCCCAGCTCGATGTTGCGCCGGGCGGTGTCCGGATCAAAGCGGAGGATATCCCCCAGCTCCCAGTAGCTGCGTACCATCACGGTGGGCAGGCCGGTCAGGTTGGGGCGGGTGATGCCCACACCCTCAAGGTCTACGCAGACCAGCTCTTCCGCGCCCATCTTTTTGGCAAGGCCGGTGGGCATGTTATCGCTGTAGCCGCCGTCCAGAAACTTCACCCCGTCGATCTCCCGCGCCCGCAGGGCGGGGAAGCAGGCAGCGGAGGCCATCAGGTAATCCCGGACCCGGCCCGCCGGGATCTCGTCCAGCGTCAGCTCCCGGGGCTTCAGGCCCCGCTGCTCCACCGTCACCAGGCCGAACCGGATGGGCGCAGCGCGCAATGCATCCTCGTCCAGAACCCGGTCCACGATCTCTTCCAGCGGGGAAACATCCATGCCGCCGGCCTTTACGACACTGCGCAGGAACTGGTGCAGGGCCGAAAGATCTGCGTCCTGCTCCGGCAGTTCCATCACGTCCCGGCTGCGGATGGTCAGCCACATATCCCGGGCGGTCTCGTACTGATCCAGCACGAACATGGCCCCGTTCAGGCTGCCCACACTGGTGCCGGTGATGATCTGCGGGTGCCAGTCCAACTCCATCAGTGCGCGCCACACACCCACCTGATAGCTGCCGCGTGCGCCGCCGCCTGCCAGCACCAGCGCTTTCTGCCGTTGTTCCATCCTCTGCCCTCCCTCGCGGATGCTCCTGCTTTTTGTTTGATTATAGCATATTTCCCGCAAAAATTCTCCCGGTTTTTGTAAATAAACCGCTTTCTGCCGGTTAAGAAACATGCTATAATGATTGGGATACTTTAAAAGGAGATTTTTCCATGCACTGCAGACAATGGATCTTTGATATGGACGGAACCCTGACCGACAGCATGACCGTAGTGTGGGAGGGTGCACCGGACGCTTTGCTGCGCCGCTTCGGCCGCACCCCGAAGGAGGACCTGCGCGCTGCCCTGCTGACGATGGGCATGCAGGAAGGCGCCCGGTACCTGATCCGGGAATACGCCCTGCCCCTGACCGAGACGCAGTATTATGATGTGATGCGGGAGGTCATCGCCGAGCTGTACGAGACCGTGGAACTGAAGCCCGGCGTGCGGGAAATGCTGGCAAAGCTCAAAGCCGAAGGCGCCCGCCTGTGCCTGTGCTCCAACACCTGGGCCGAGCAGTGCAGAACCGTGCTGAACCGTCTGGGTGTGCTGGACTGCTTTGAGTTCATCGTGGAGGCACAGGGCGTGCTGCACAAGAGCCGCCCGGAGGTCTTTGCCGAGTGCATGGCCCGGCTGGGCGGGGCAGACCCCGCCTGCTGCGCCGTCTGCGAGGATGCCGTCTACGCTGCCTCCACTGCCCACAAAGCGGGCTACTATGTCGTGGGCATTGCCGACCGCACCTCCGCTTCGGACGAGCCGGAAATGCGGCGCATCTGCAACCAGTTTCTCACCCGCTGGGATCAGCTGGACTGGGCAGAAGCCTGAGCTGCGCCGCCGCTGCGGAAAGAATTCGGCTAAGAAGGACTGCTCCGGCGGCTCTTCTTTTTCTGCTTTAGTCCGGTCCCTTGCATTTTCGGGGGCGGAGGAGTATGATAATAGAAATCAGCCTGTCCGCCGGACAGGAACTGTTTTTGATTTTACCGCATCAACCGCATCACGCGTTAGGATAGATTTGAGAGAGCAAAAGAGGAGACCCCTGTCATGAATCACCCGCTCGTCAGCATTATCGTGCCGGTATACAATGCACAGAATAGTGTTGCCCGCTGCCTGAAGAGCCTCTGTGCACAGACGTGGAAAAATATCGAGATCATTCTCATCAACGACGGCTCCCACGATGAGAGCTACTCCATCTGCGAGAGCTTCTGCCAGAAAGACCCCCGCATCGTTCTGGTGGATAAAAACAATACCGGTGTATCCGATACCCGCAACTGCGGCCTGTCCCTTGCGCAGGGCGATTACGTGCAGTTCGTGGACAGCGACGACTACATTGAGCCGGACTTTACCGAGCATCTCGTCACCGCTGCCGAAAAAAATCATGCCGATCTGGTCATTTCGCCTTACTGGATGGTCATCCCGGCCAATTCCACCAAGATGGCCGCCACGATGGAAAACCTGCAGGAGAATCTCGGCCTCGAACCCGAAAAAAAGCCGGACGAGATCCACGAATACGGTTTTCTGCCTGAGGGCGTGTATGACCGCGACACCTTTGCGCTCCGCCTGATGGACATGCCGGCATCCTTCTTTTACAGTGTGCTGTGGAACAAGCTCTACCGCCGCGATATCGTGGTCCGGAATGCGCTCCAGTTCACCAGCGAAGTCCGTTGGGCAGAGGACATGGTCTTCAATCTGGACTATCTCCTGTACGCGAAGGTCTGCGTTTCCGTTCCAACGCCGGGCTACCACTATGTGCAGAACGCCCAGAGCCTTCTGCACACGCAGGTCAACCCGGCTGCCATCGTGCAGAACAAGCTGCAGATGTTCCAGTATTACAAAGAGACGTACACAAAGCTGGGCTTGTATGATGCGGTCCAGCCGCAGCTGTACCGTTATCTGGTCGCCTTTTCCGAGAGCGGCGCCCCGTCCGGCACGCTGACAAGCTTTCTGTCGGATCTGTCCCTGCGCTGGGCGCTCCGCTCTGCCGAGCCAAAGGTGCCGTCCTCTCATGCCGACCCCGCCAGCAGCTGATCTTTCCTGAATCCAGCAAAAGAGCCGCTTTACGCGGCTCTTTTTTCATTCTGTCATGCCCGGAACCACGCCTGAAGGGTCTCCCGCACCGTGCTTTCCCGCCCGCGGGGGATGGGCACTCTGGCCCCGCTGGCCATCAGCAGCTCGCCCGCTGTCTGCTGGCGCACCTGCGCAAGGTTGACCACATAGGAGCGGTGCGGCTGCAGAAAGCGCCCGTCCTCCAGCAGGGGTTTCGCCACTTCGGAAAACGGCACCCGCAGCGACAGCGACGGCACGTCCTCGCCGCTGCGCAGATGGAAGTGCACAATGTGATGAGTGCACTCCAGATATTCGATCTCTGCATAGGCCAGCACCCGCAGCCCGGCGGCAGTGTTCACCGTCATGGCAGGGCCGTACTCCGGCTCGGTGGCCCGGTCCAGCAGGGTCGAAAGCTCCTGCTGATGCACCGGCAGCAGAAGATACTGCATGGCATCCACCCGGAAGGCGCTGTAGGCGTGTGCCGGGGTGCGGGCAATGAACGCGATGGGGGCTTTCCGGCCGCGGCGGCGCAGTTCTGCAGCGGCCCTCAGCCCGGCCGGATCGGCCACGGCCGATAACTCGATCAGGTACAGGTCGATCCGCTCGGCGTCTGCCTCCCGCCGCAGCAGCTGCTCCGGATCGGCCAGCTGCTGCACGATGCAGGCGTCTTCCCGCCGGGCAAAATATTCCATGCACTGGCGTTCCAGCCCGCTGCGCAGACCCGCATCCGGGCCGCACACCGCAATATGAAAGATCATCGTCAGCCTTCCTTTCTCTTCCCGGCCGTACTTGCTTTTCCCGGCTCAATCGGGTATGATTATTTTGACTCTATTTTGTCAGAAAGGGGATCTTATGTCAAATCCTCTCGTAAGCATCATCGTTCCTGTCTACAACGCCGAAAAGACCGCCGCCTACTGTCTTGAGAGCATCTGCGGGCAAACTTACCCCGCGCTGGAGATCCTCGTCCTGAACGACGGCTCCGCGGACGGTTCGCTGGCCGTATGCCGGCAGCTGGCGGCGCAGGATCCCCGCATCCGAGTGATCGACAAACCCAACACCGGTGTTTCGGACACCCGCAACCGCGGGCTTGATCTGGCGCGCGGCAAATACGTCCAGTTCGTGGACAGCGACGACTGCCTGCTGCCGGAGTATACCGAAACGCTCGTTGCCGCTGCAGAACAAGCTGCTGCCGACCTTGTCATCTCTGCCTACTGGCTGGTTTTCCCGGCGGATTTTGAAGAGCGCCCGCGCTGGTGGGAAAAGGCTATTCAGCCTTTTGTCAAACGCAATCCGCCGCAGACTGCGCTGTTCGGTTTTCTCCCGGACGGCGTTTACACCGGGCAGGAATATGCATGCGAACTGATCCGCCGTCCTTACACCCTCTATCATGCCGCTCTCTGGAACAAGCTGTACCGCCGGGAGGCACTTGTGTCCCGCGGGCTTCATTTTGAGCGCATGCGCTCCTCGGAGGATTTCCGGTTCAATACAGCACTGCTGCCCGCCCTGCATACCGTTGCCGCCGTTTCCTATGCCGGGTACGGCTATGTCCAGAACGCAGGGAGCCTGTGCCACACGTCCATTTCCAACTGGGATCTTGTACAGAGCCGTTTTTCGATCTATCGGGACTACCGCTCTGCCTATCAGGAAATGGATCTGTACGCGGGGCAGCGCCGGCGCATCCTGGCCTCGTTCTTTGCGGAAAACGAGTTTACCCTGCCGTCTGTTCTGCCGCAGCAGCCTGTTCCGGAGCTCTTCCTCCGTCTGTTCGGCTAAAGAAAAAACACAGCACCCCAGAAAAAAAGGAGTACGAATCATGTCTTCCCCTCTTGTCAGTTTCATTATCCCTGCTTACAACGCGCACCTGTATATTGAGCGCTGCATCCGCAGCATCTGTGCGCAGACTTACCGGAATCTCGAGATCCTCATCCTGAATGACGGTTCCACCGATGACACCCTCGCCCTGTGCCAGCGCCTGAAGGAAGAGGATCCCCGCATCGTTCTGATCGACAAACCCAACGAAGGCGGCTATCCCACCCGCAACCGAGGCCTGCGCCTTGCACACGGAAAATACATCCAGTTTGCCGACAACGACGACTGGCTGGAGCCAACCTTTACAGAGCGGCTGGTTGCTGCCGCCGAAGCCGAACAGGCTGATCTTGTGATCGCGCCCTACTGCATGACGATCCCGCTGCGCACCGCCGACCCTGCGCAGTGCGTCAACGGCCCGTTTGAAATGCGGGAATACTGTTTCCTGAAAGAAGGCGCCTACACGCTGGAGGCTTACGCCCGCGAGCTGATCCGCAAGCCCAATACATTTTATTTTGGCGTGATCTGGAACAAGCTCTACCGCCGCGATCTGATCGAGAAGTTCAATATCCGGTTCGTGAGCGACACATTCTGCGACGATGACTACTTCAACATCCGGTATCTCCCGTATGTGCGCAAAGCCGTCGCGATCCCGGGTGCCGGCTACTATTACTATCAGAATCCGCAGAGCATCTGCCATGTGGATCTGCGCGTCTCCGACATCGTCTATGGCCGGGCACGTCTTGTACACCGCTACGCTGCGCTGTTCCGTCAGCTCGGCCTGGAGCAGGAGATGCGCTGGCCGGTTCACCGCTCGCTCTTCCTGAACGCCGAAAGCGTTCTGCCTTCGGGCCTTGCACAGAAGCTGCAGGACGCCACCACACAGATCTGACCCCAAAACAGCAGAACAAATGCCCGGTGCACTGCCGGGAGCCGTCTGGTTCCTTTGCAGCGCCCCGGGCACTTTTTTATTCCGGCAAGGCCGCCGGGTCTGTTCTCAGCAGCCGATGGCGGCGCACTTTTCTGCCAGCCAGACCCGCTCTTCGTCGTTCAGGTGCGGGGCAAGCTTGGTGAACACCGTGCGGTGGTAGTTGTTCAGCCAGTCGATCTCGTCGCGGTCCAGCACACCGGGCAGGATGGGCGAGGTGGCAATGGGCACGAACATCAGCGGCTCAAAGCCGAGGAAGGTGCCGTACTGGTTGTCGGCCTTGTGCACGCAGACCAGCTCGTTCTCGATGCGCACGCCCACGAGGTCGGTCTCATACACGCCCGGCTCGTCGGTGACCACCATGCCCGGGCGCATAAGCACAGAGTTTGTGCCGCGCAGACTGTGGGGGCCTTCGTGAACGTTGCCCACAAAGCTGACGCTGTGGCCGGTGCCGCAGCGGTAGTTGATGAGGTGACGCCACAGCGGTTCGCGGGCGATGGTATCGATCATCTTGCACTCGCAGTAGTCCAGCCAGACCGCCTTGGCCAGGTCGATGTGGCTCTGCAGCGTCCAGGTGTAGAACCGCTTCTCGTCCTCGGTCAGCTCGCCCAGCGGATAGGTTCGGGTGATGTCGGTGGTGCCGTCCATGTAGGTGGCGCCGCTGTCCACCAGCAAAAAGCCCTTGCGCTGCAGTTCGGCGTGGTTTTCCGGGGTGGCGTGGTAGTGCATCATGGCCGCGTTGCCGCCGTAGGCTGCAATGGTGCCGAAGCTCTCCACGATGAACTTGTCAGTATTGCTGCGGTACTTGTGCAGGATCTCGTCCACGGTCAGCTCGGTCAGGGTCTCACCGGCGGCAAGGCGCTGCTCCAGCTCGATCTGGAACCGCACCATGGCCACGGCGTCCCGGATGTGGGCTTCCTTCGTGTGCGCCAGTTCGGTGTCGTTCTTCACGCCCTTCATCATCAGCAGGGGGTCGGTGCCGTTCTTCACGGTGAGGGCAGGGTTCTGCTCCAGCACCTGATACACGGCGTAGTTGACAGTGGATGCCTCGGCCAGCACGGTCTGCGGCTCGGTCTCGGCTGCCATGAAGTCCAGCACGGCATCATACTCAGCCAGTGTCACACCGTTGGCGGCAAGCTCCGCCTTTGCTTCCGGGGTGACACGGGCGGTGTTGATGAACAGCACAGCCCGGTCCGGGGTGACGTAGCAGTAGGCCATAGCATAGGGGGTGCACTCGATGTCCATGGCGCGGAGGTTCAGCAGCCACGCGAGGTTATCCAGCTTGCCCACGAACTGCGCCGTGCAGCCCTGCTCCTTGAGCTTTGCGCGCAGCTGGTCCAGCTTTTCGGCAGGGGAGAAGCCCGCATATTCCTTCGGCAGGATCCATGCCGGGGTGTCCGGCAGGGCGGGGCGGCCCTCGGTCCACAGCTCGTCCTCGAGGTTCAGCGTCTTGATCGCACCGTGCTTCGGCTCCAGTGCCTTTTTCAGGCCGTTGACAAGGGCCGTGTTGGCGGTCAGGCCGCACAGGCCCAGCGTTTCGCCCTCGCCGAGGACGCGCGCGCAGTACTCTTCCACGGTGGGCACGCCCGGCTCGCCGATGCGCATCAATTGGATCTCGGTGCCCGCGATCTCCTTTTCGGCCTGCACGAAGTACCGGCCGTCCGCCCACAGGGCACTCTCGGTGCGGGTGACAACGAAGTTGGAGTTCTCACCGTGAAAGCCCGAGAAGTAGGTCAGGCTGGTGTAGTGGTAGGGCAGGTACTCACTGGCGTGGGGGTCACCCACAGGGATGAGATAAACGGCCACGCCGTTTGCGGCCATGGCCTCGCGCAGAGCGGCAAGCCGCTCGGAAACGGTATTCATACTCATGTTGTTCTTCTTTCTGCCGGAAAAACGCCCGGCGGCGGTGATTTTTGCTGGCTTTATTGTATCATTCCCCGGGAAAGATTGCAATGCGGGAGCCTTCCGGCCCGAAAACGCAACCAAATTGCAAAAAATGTTACAATTTTTTCTTGAAAAAGGGCGTTTTCCCATTGACAGACTTGTTATAATAGGAGTGTAAGATTTTTGAGCCAGCACTCTGCGGCTCTGTGTGCTACAAAAGAAAGAGGCATTTGAATCATGACCAAAATCGATATTTTCTCCGGTTTCCTTGGTGCCGGTAAAACGACCCTGATCAAGAAGCTGATCAAAGAGGCTTTCGCAGGCCAGCAGGTGGTGCTGATCGAGAACGAGTTCGGCGAGATCGGCATTGACGGCGGCTTTCTGAAGGAGTCCGGCATCCAGATCAACGAGCTGAACGCCGGCTGCATCTGCTGCTCTCTGGTGGGCGATTTCCGCACCGCCCTGCAGCAGGTGGTGGAGCAGTACCACCCCGACCGCATCGTCATCGAGCCCTCCGGCGTGGGCAAGCTGAGCGACGTGACCCGCGCTGTGGAAGGCGTGGCCGAGCATCTGGATGTGCAGCTGAACAGCTTTGTCACCGTGGCCGACGTGAACAAGGTCAAGATGTATATGAAGAACTTCGGCGAGTTCTACGATGACCAGATCAGCCATGCAAGCTGCATCCTGCTCAGCCGCACCCAGACCGCCAGCGAGGAAAAGATCGCCGCTGCCGTGGCCATGCTGCGCGAGAAGAACCCCACCGCCACCATCGTTACCACCGCATGGGACGAGCTGACCGGCGAGCAGATCCTGAAGGCCATGTCCACCAAGGATGACTTCAAGGCAGAGCTGATCGCCATGGCTGCCAAGGCGAACGAAGAGCACGCCCACGAGGACGAGGATGAGCACGAACATCATCACCACGATCACGACGAAGATCATGACCACGATGATCATTGCTGCTGCGGCCACCACCATGACCACGACGATGATGACGACGAGGACGAGCACGAACATCACCATGATCATGACCACGATGGCCATTGCTGCTGCGGCCACCACCATGACCATGATGATGACGAAGAGGGCCATGAGCATCACCACGAGCACGGCGACCATTGCGGCTGCGGCCATCATCACCATCATCATGACCACGACGCCGACGAGGTGTTCACCAGCTGGGGCGTCGAGACGGCCCGCAAGTTCACCAAGGCCGAAGTGGAGCACGCTCTCACCGAGCTGGACACCGGCAATTACGGCATGATTCTGCGCAGCAAGGGCATCGTGGACGGCGGCGCCGACGGCTGGCTGGAGTTCGACTATGTGCCCGGCGAGTGGGAAGTGCGCACCCGCAGCGCTGATGTGGGCGGCAAACTGGTGGTCATCGGCTCCAAGCTGAACGAGAAGGCCATTGCAGAGCTGTTCGGCTGCTGATACCGTGTGAAATAAGAAGGAGAAACCATACCTTATGGCAAAAGAAATTCCGGTCTACCTGTTTGTGGGCTTCCTCGAGAGCGGCAAGACCAAGTTCATTCAGGAGACCTTTGAAGACCCCAACTTCGACTCCGGCGACAAGACCCTGCTGCTGATCTGCGAAGAGGGCGAAGAAGAGTATAACCCCAAGAAATTCGCCTTCCCCGGCGTGACCGTCAAGGTCATTGAAGACAAGGCCGAGCTGAACCCGCAGAATCTGGCAAAGCTGGAAAAGGAAGCCGACGCAGGCCGCGTAGTCATCGAGTACAACGGCATGTGGCTGCTGCAGGATCTGGCCGAGGCTCTGCCCGAAAGCTGGATCGTCTACCAGTGCATCGCCACCGCCGACGGCACCACCGCCCTGACCTATGCCCGCGACAACTCCATGCGCAGCCTGCTGCTGGACAAGATCGCCCGCAGCGAGCTGATCGTGTTCAACCGCGCCGAGGCCGTGAACAACGACGCAGCCCGTCAGGAGCTGCACAAGCTGGTGCGTCAGGCATCCCGCAAGTGCGACATCGCCTATGAGTTCGCCGACGGCAGCGTGGCCTACGACGACATCCCCGACCCGCTGCCCTTTGATCTGGACAAGCCCGTTGTGGAGATCGGCGACGACGATTTCGGCATCTGGTACATGGACTGCCAGGACGAGCCGCAGAAGTATACCGGCAAGACTGTGAAGTTCCTGGCACAGGTGTGCCAGACCAACCGCGCCGGCAAGAACAGCTTTGTGCCCGGCCGTTTCGCCATGACCTGCTGCGTGCAGGACATCCAGTTCGTGGGCTTCCCCTGCAGCTACGACGGCTACAAGGCGCTGGAGCAGCGTGCATGGGTGCGCGTGACCGCAAAGGTCAACTACAAGTTCCACAACATCTACCGCGGCAAAGGCCCGGTGCTGACCGCCATCTCGGTGGAGCCTGCCGAAAAGCCGCTGAACGATGTGGTAACATTCTCTTAACCCGAAATTTCAAGGAGGTTCCGGCATGAAAACACTGTTCCGTATCCTTGGCACGGCCGCTGCTGTGGCCGTTACCGGCGCTGCCATCGTGGCGCTGGACAAGATCCTGAACCAGAAAGACCCGCTCCACGTGGAGGAGGTCGAGTTCCCCGAAGAGGCCGAGCAGGACGCCGACGAGGCGGAAAAGGCTGCCGAAGCCTACACCGAGGGCGAAGCAAAGGCAGAGCAGCCCGCTGAGGCCGAAGCTGCTGCGCCGGAAACTCCCGCTGAACCGGAAGCTCCCGCACAGCCCGCCCCCGAAGAAGCCGCCCCGGCTGCAGAAGCACCTGCCGCCGAAGCCCCGGCTTACGACCCGGAGGCTCCGAACCCCAACCCCGTTGAGGCCGGCCCTGCCGTTGCCCCGAAGGACGAGAACGGCAAGTTCGACGCCACCAAGATCGCTGATGCCAGCGATTTCGGCGACTGGGAAGAACAGGGCTGCAAGGGCTGATTTTTCCGTAACAGCAAAGAGGACGATGCGCGCTGCATCGTCCTCTTTTTATTTATTGTCCCCGCGCCAGCTGCTGCAGCTTTTTCTTATCCAGCACCTGCACGCCGCCCCGGAACAGCCGCACCCAGCCCTCCTGCGCGAAGTATTTGAGCATCCGGCTCACCACCTCGCGGGCGGAGCCCATGTACCGCGCGATCTGGTCGTGGGTCATGCGCACCTCGTCGCCGCCGGTCTTGGCCAGCTCATCGGAGAGAAAGATGGCCAGCCGCCGGTCGGCGCTCATGAACAATACCTGCTGCATCGTCCACATGCTGTCCGAGAAGCGCTCGGCCGTCATCTGGTAGGCGTAGCAGCGTACATACACGTTCTGCTGCATCAGCCTGCGGAAGATGCCTGCGCTGATGCACAGCGCTTCGGTGTCCTCTTCGGCATCAATGTACAGGTCGATGTTCACCGAGTCCATCACGCAGGAAGCGGACAGAATGCACACCTCCCCGCCGAACAGCCGGTACAGGGTCACGTCCCGGCCGTCTTCCGAGAGCAGGTAAGCCCGCAGCTGCCCCGACCGCAGCAGCAGGATGCCCACGCAGCTTTCCAGCGGGCTGTGCACCCGGTCTCCCTTTGCATATTTCACCGGCCGGGTGTACCGGCAGAGCATCTCCTGTTCTTCAGCCGTCAGCTGCTCCCAGAAGGGGAACGCACAGGCCAGACACCCGCGGTGCTCATTGGTTTTCTCCGGCATATGCTTCACCCTTTCCGCAGGGCCTTGACCGCTTCGGTGGCGGCCAGCGCGCCCTCGTATACGGCCTTTGCCACCTGCAGCAGCCCACCGGTACAGTCACCCGCTGCATACAGGCCGGGCACGGTGGTCTGCATCTTCTCATCCACCACGATGCGGCTGCCGTCCACTTCGGCACCGAGCTTCCGGGCCAGTGCCGTACTGCCCGCCACGCCCAGCGCCACGAACACGCCGCTCACCGCCAACGGTGCGCCGCCGGACAGCTGCACACCGGTGACGGCCTTCTCGCCCAGAACGGCCTCCACCTTCTGCGGGAGCACCTTCACCTCCGGCGGGAACTGCGCCGTCAGCGGTGCGCCGTTCGTCAGCAGGGTGACGCTCTTCACCACCGGCAAAAGCGCCTGCACCTCGTGCAGGGCGTACTCGCCGCTGCCCAGCACCGCCACGTCCTTTCCCCGGTAGAAAAAGGCGTCGCAGGCGGCGCAATAGCTGACGCCGTGGCCTTCCAGCCCGGCAAGACCCGGGATGCGCGGCGCCGCACGGGAAGCGCCTGTAGCAAGGATGACTGCATCCGCCGGGTAATCTCCGCCCAGCGTTTCTACTGTGAGTTGATCGGTATAGGTCAGGCCCACCGCCTCGGCAGCGACGAACTTCGCGCCCAGCCGCTTTGCGTTTTCGATGCTGCGGCGCTCCAGCTCGGTGCCGGAGACCGGCTGGGCAAAGCCGTAATAGTTTTCGATTTTTTCGGCGCGGTCCAGCGCGCAGGGACCTTTGGTCAGCACGGTGGTATCCGCGCCGGCGCGGACGGCGTACAGCGCGGCGGACACGCCCGCCGGGCCGGAACCGATGATGATGATTCTGGGCATAATTCTTCTCCTTTGCAGGTCAACGATTCAGAATAGCCTCCGCGTTCGCTCTGGCTATTTTCAGCGGAAAATGGCATCTGTCACACCGTTCCCCTCATCAGTCAGGACGAGAAGCTTTATCATCCTTCCCAAAAGCCCGCCCATCTGAAAAGCTGTCGCGCAGCGACTTCAAACCGGCGGAAGCCGAAAATGCGGTAAAGAGATCTTCACGCCGAACAGGCGTGAAAATCCAGTATTTTCGGCTGGAGCCTGCCTCTTCAGGGTTAAAAGGGGCGAGCAGCCCCTTTTTCGTTGCGGGGAGAGGGGAGTCCAGAGGGTGAGAGGGAGAGTCGAAACACCCCGCTCACCCTCTGGCCCAGCGGAGCGACCCTTTTCTTCTAGTATACTCTCTTTTCTCCCCGATTTCTGTGACCCGGTCGCAAAAATCAAATTTTTGTCGGCATCTGCCACTTTTCAGGCGAAAAAGAGTATGTTATACTGTTTCAGTCCACTGAATTTTCTGCCACGGAGGCTTATTTTATGGCCAAACAACGTATCCTTTTCATCACCACCGGCGGCACCATCGCCAGTGTGCGCACCCAGCAGGGCCTGAAACCGGTGCTCACCAGCGAAGAGCTGCTGGCGCATCTGCCCGAGCTGAACGACCTGTGCATCCCCGAAACGCTGGCGCTGTGCAGCATCGACAGCACCGACCTCGGCCCTGAACACTGGCTCATGATGGCCAAGGCCGTGCAGGAGAATTACGCCCTGTACGATGGCTTCATCATCTGCCACGGCACCGATACGCTGGCCTACTCGGCTGCGGCGCTGTCCTACCTGATCCAGAACGCCGACAAGCCCATCATCCTCACCGGTGCCCAGCAGCCCATCTCCAACGAGATCACCGATGCCAAGAAAAACCTGCGAGACAGCGTGATCTGTGCGCTGGATCAGGGCAGCCGGGGCGTCATGGTGGTGTTCGGCGGGCACGTCATCGCCGGCACCCGCGCCAAGAAGAACAAGACCATCAGCTACGACGCCTTTGCTTCGGTCAACTTCCCGGAGCTGGCGCTGGTGCAGGGCGACCGTCTGGTGCGGTATATCCCGTCGCCGTGGCCCACCGGCCCGGTGGAGTTCGGCCGGACGCTGGACCCGAAGATCTTCCTGCTCAAACTGACCCCGGCCACCGATGCTGCCCTCATCCCGGAGATTTTCCGCCTGTACGACTGCGTCATCGTGGAAAGCTTCGGTGTAGGCGGCATCCCGCAGCAGCTGATGGACGCCTTCGCCGAGGGTCTGGGCGACTACGACAAAACCCACAAGGTGCTCATCATGACCACGCAGGTCACCTACGAGGGCAGCGATGTGGGCGTGTACGAAGTGGGCAAGCGGGTCAAGAACCGCTTCCGCTTCCTCGAGGCCCACGACATGACCATTGAGGCCGTGGTCACCAAGAGCATGTGGCTGCTGGCGCAGAACTGCGACAGCTTCGACCAGCTGCAGCAGCGGTTCTACCGTCAGATCAACTTCGACACCTTCTATCACTGAGCATCGATCAGCAAAAAGGACGCGGCAGACGCCGCGTCCTTTTTTGTTAAAACACCAGCTGCACCAGCAGTACGTAGCAGATCGTGCCGCCGGCCACGCTCAGCAGCGTCTCGTGCTTCCACTTGTGCAGGCCGATGGTCACCAGAAGCGCAATGGCCTCTGGGATGCCGCGGCTGCCCGCAAAGGGGGTGACGCTCTTGAGGCAGTAGACGATCAGCATCCCGAAGATGGCGGCGGGCAGCACCCGGCCCAGATACCGCACCACCTCCGGCGGCTGCTGGTCCTTGGACGAAAACACCACAAAAGGCAAAAAACGGGTCAGCATCGTGGCGGCCGTGCACACCGCGATGGTGATGCCCATCTGGATCGCGGTCATGCGTCCACCTCCTTATCCGTTGTTTCTTCTGCCGGAACGTCCTCGGCCTTTTCAATGGGCTTGCGCAGCGCCAGCAGCAGCACCAGAATGCAGACCATGGACGGCAGCAGGAAACTTCCGGAACCGAAGATCACCAGGCACACCAGCGGGGCGGCAAGGCCGATAAGCGCGCTGTAGTGCTGTTTGTCCTTTTCCCACTGATTGAGGAAGATGACCGTGAACATGGCGGTCATGACGAAATCCACGCCCTCGGTGCTGAAGGGCAGCACCGAACCCACCACGGCGCCAAGGCCTGCGCTGAGCACCCAGTAGCACTGATCCAGGAAAGTGATGAAGAACATGAACCAGCCCTTGTCCACGCCCTCCGGCGGCTCGGCGGAGCAGGTGATGGAAAAGGTCTCGTCGCTCATGGCAAAGATCATATAAAAGCTGCGCCAGCCGCATCCCTTGTAGCGCTCCAGCATGGCAAGGCCGTAGAACAGATGCCGCGCCTGGATCATCAGCGCCATCAGAAAGGCCGACAGCGGCGAGAACGCGCTGAGCAAAAGGCTGGCCAGCACAAATTCCAGCGAGCCGCCGTAGACCACCGTGCCCATGAGCATGGGCATCCACACCGGCAGTCCCAGCGACTGCACATAGATGCCGTAGCCCATCCCCAGTACAAAGTAGCCCGCCAGCACCGGGATGGTCTGGGGCGCGGCGGCACGCAGAGCCGGCAGAACAGTCCCGTCCCGTTTTTGAAATTTTATCGTTTCTGTATTCTGCATTTTTCTCTTTCAACCTATTATTTCTATCTGAATAATGTTTTTATTATAACAGGATTCTCTGCTTTTGCAAGAGCCTGCAGGCAGGTATTTTCGGCACAATGACGGAAAATTTATTTTTGATTTGTGCAGTTTTTAAGAATCCAAAGTCGTTTTTTTTATTTTAACGCATTAAATAATTTTAAACGGTCCCGCCAGCCAGATTTCTGCCCAAACTGCTGTTTTCGCTTTAGTCGTACTCATTTGACAACCGCCGTCTCTTCCGGTATTCTGTCCGCAAGGCAAAGACGCCGGGCACAGAACATCCGGCTTTTTTCGTTCAAGCTGTATTCAGAGGGAGGACGATCTCATGGCAACCATGAAAGATATCATCCAAAGCCCGCTGCTGCTGGCGCTGGTCATCGGCGGGCTTTTGTACATTGCCGGGTTTTCGCTGGTCTATCTGAAAAAGGCCTACGACCACTGTCTGGAGCTGGGCATCACCCGCAAGGAGCTGAGCAGCGTCATCAAGTCCAGTCTGGTGTTTTCCATCGTGCCCAGCCTGTCCATCGTGGTGGGTCTGTTCGTGCTCATCGCGGTGCTGGGCAGCGTGTGGGCATGGTGGCGGCTGTCGGTCATCGGTTCGCTGTCCTACGAGACTATGATCTCCAGCTCCATCGCGCAGGTGCTGGGCTACGTCTCTTCGGCCGAAATGCTGGAAAGCGCCACCGGCCGCCAGTTCGGCGTGGTGATGATCCTGATGAGTGTGGGCATGCTGAGCGGTTTCCTGATCCTGCTGCCCTTCGGCAAAAAGCTGTGCAAAAGCGTGGACCGCTCCGCAGCCGACAACGGCGGCAGCACCTGGAAAAACGTGCTTTCCGGCGTGTTCATGCTGGTAATGTTCTCGGTGTACATAATCCATGTAAAAAATGAAGGCTGCAGCTGTGCAAACCGGCTGCAGCCTTTCTGCGTCTCTTGTATCTGCCCTGAAAGCATGCTACACTTGTCGAAAAAGGAGGCATTTTTATGTGGTTCGTTTTCGCGCTGGGCAGTGCGGTGTTTGCCGCGCTGACCTCCATTCTGGCCAAGATCGGCATCGAGGGCGTCAACTCCACGCTGGCCACCGCCATCCGCACCGTGGTGGTTCTGGCCATGAGCTGGGGCATGGTGTTCCTCACCGGCACCCAGACCGGCATCGGGGATATCTCCCGCCGCAGCTGGCTGTTCCTGATCCTGTCCGGTCTTGCCACCGGTGCAAGCTGGCTGTGCTACTACCACGCTTTGCAGATCGGTGCCGCCTCCAAGGTGGTGCCCATCGATAAACTGAGCGTGGTCATCACGCTGGCACTGGCCTTCATCGTCCTGCGCGAGCCGGTCACGGCCAAAAACCTCATCGGCTGCGCCCTCATCACGGCCGGCACCCTGTTCATGGTGCTGTGATCCCATGCAATTCCCCCGAAGAGGCTGTTGCACATTGTTTTAGCCGAAAGTGCAGCAGTCATTTTCAAAATTAAACGTATAATCAAACAATTCAAAAAAGCATGTGCATCACAAATCCATCGAAAATTTCTGTTTTTCGAGAAAATTTGTTGCACATGCTTTTGTTTTGGACATTGATACTGTTTGATTCTTACGCCTATTCGTACAAAAATAGAGGCTGTCGCATGTGCAACAGCCCCTTTCATTTTATCTGTTTTTACTGCTCTGCTTTTTCGTCTTTCTTTTTCAGCATGTCCAGCTCCGGCATCAGCTCATTGCTGATGACCGTGAGCATCTCTTCCAGCTTGTCCACGTCTTCTTCGGGGAAGCGCCGGCGCACGCGCTCGATCACCGTGCTCAGGTACGAATAGCTGATGTTGTAGTAATCGATATACTTCTGTGTAGGCCGCAGGTGGTATTCCCGCCGGTCGGTGGTGGACTGGATCTTTTCCACATAGCCCTTTTTCACCAGGCTGCCGATCTTGTAGGCGGCATTGGGGGTGGAGATCTGCATCATGCGGGAAAACTCCGCAATGGTGGGTTCGCCCATGGCCATAATGCCTTCCATACAGAAGGACTCCACTGTGGTCAGGGTCGCTTCGCGGGTGGCAAAACGCTGAAAGACGTTCTGGTAAAAATGCAGTTTGAATTTGGTGTAAACCTCCTGAAAAGCCTGTTCCAGCATAGGTCGCGCGCCTCCGATAGTTCATTTTCTTTAAGTATACCACAGTTTGCCCGCGCCGCAAAGCAGAATTTTGCCGCCGGGTGTTATTCGGCTGCTTTTTTCATCGTGCGGGCGCGGATGATGCTCAGCACCGCCAGCTCCACCGCGATGGCCACGGCCAGCAGCACCAGCGAGGTGAACAGGCTGCCGTTTGCGCCCAGAACAGCCTGTGCAATGCCGGTGATGACGTAGCACGCCGCCGAGCAGGAAGCCGCCGTAATGGCATAGGGCAGCTGGGTGGACACATGGTTCACATGGCTGCAGTGGGCGCCGGCAGAGGCCATGATGGTGGTATCCGAGATGGGGGAGCAGTGGTCGCCGCAGACCGCGCCGGACAGGCAGGCGGCGATGGAGATGACCAGCATCTCACCCTCCGGGAACGCATGGCACACAATGGGGATCAGGATGGAGAAGGTGCCCCAGCTCGTGCCGGTGGCAAAGGCAAGGAACACCGCCACCAGGAAGATGATCACCGGCAGCATGTACTGCAGGGCAGCGGCGGAGCCGTTCAGCAGGTTTGCAACATAGTACTTTGCACCCAGCAGGCCGGTCATGCCGGACAGGGTCCATGCGAGGGAGAGGATCAGCATGGGGCTGACCATGGCCTTGAAGCCCTCGGGGATGCAGGCAGCAAAGTCCTGAAAGGTCATCACGCTGCGCACGCGGTAGAACACAAAGGTGAACAGCAGTGCGATGCTGCTGCCCAGCACCAGACCCGCCGAGGCGTTGCAGTCGGCAAAGGCGGTGATGAAGTCCACACCCTCAAAGAAGCCGCCGGTGTAGATCATGCCGAAGATGCAGGCCGCGATCAGCACCAGCACCGGGGCGATCAGGTCTGCAACATGGCCACGGGTGTCGGTGCCGTCATCCACGTCGTTGCCGTAGGGGCGATCCTCGGTGGTGAACAGGTCGCCGTTCTTCGCGTTGTCCTCGTTGAGCTTCATGGAGCCGAAGTCGGTGCCGGTGAAGATGAGGAACAGGCTCATGACGATGGTCAGAATGGCATAGTAGTTGTACGGGATGGTGCGCAGGAACATGGTAAAGCCGTTGATGCCGGACCCCTCCGGCACCGAGGAGGTGACGGCCGCCGCCCAGCTGGACACCGGCGCAATGATGCACACCGGCGCGGCGGTGGCGTCGATGAGGTAGGCCAGCTTTGCACGGGAGACCTTCTGCCGGTCGGTGACCGGGCGCATGACCGAGCCGACCGTCAGGCAGTTGAAGTAGTCATCCACAAAGATCATCACACCCAGCAGCAGGGTGGCAAATTGCGCGCCTGCCCGGGTGTGGATGTGCCTGGACGCCCAGCGGCCGAAGGCTGCCGAGCCGCCGGCTTTGTTCATCAGAGCCACCAGAATGCCCAGCATGACCAGGAACACCAGAATGCCCACATTGCTGCTGTCCGAGAGCTTGGCGATCATGCCGCCGTCCTCGTTGAAGAACAGGGTATTGATGGCCAGTTCCAGATTGCCGTTGGCATACAGCAATGCACCGGACGCGATGCCCACCAGCAGGGAAGTGTAGACTTCCTTGGTGTTCAGCGCCAGCACGATGGCAATGACCGGCGGCAGCAGCGAGAAGATGGTGCTGTACACCGAGCAGGTGTAGGTGGCAGGGTCGGCGATCTTGCCGGGAGTCACCGCGGTGCACCACAGCAGCAGCGCAAACACCAGCAGTGCGCCGAACCACGAAAGGTTTTTGTTTTTCATAATGATCCCTCTTTTTTCAAATGTCGGCCGTGCATACCGCCTTCCACCCGGGAAAGACTATCCCCACAGGATGCAAAGGAGGCAGACACGGTGCCGGACTATAAAGCGATGTACTTTGAGCTGTTCCGCGCCAGCGTGCAGGCCGCGCAGCTTTTGCAGGACGCCCAGCAGCGGGCCGAACAGCAGCTTCTGGACGCCGACCCGCCGCCGCTGCGGCTGGAGCCGGAGAAACTCCCTCAGTCACCTTCGGTGACAGCTCCCTCTGAGAGGGAGCCTTAGCATCGCCGCTGTGTAAGCCTTCCCCCTTGGGGGAAGCCTTTTTCAGCCCTTCTTCGCCTCGGCCTTGGCCGCAAACTTCGCGTTGTTGATGACAAAACGCTCATGGGTGCCGCCGCCCACGGGGCCTTTCCCGTCGTGCAGGGTCACTTTGAAGGTGAGCTTGCGGCCCTCGACGGCCACCAGTTCGCTCTCGCAGGTCACGGTCATGCCCACAGGGGTGGGAGCCGTGTGTTCCAGCTCCAGCTTGGTGCCCACAGAGCCGTTGCCTTCGCCCAGCGCGTCGGCCACGCTCATCCAGCAGGTCTTTTCGGCCAGCGCCACCAGTGCGGGGGTGGCAAATACATCCAGCGTGCCGCTGCCCATAGTCTTTGCGGTGTTTGCTTCGGTGACGAGCACGCTCTGCTCGCCGCGGATTCCGGTTTCCAGTGTCATATACATTTCCTCCCTGTGCGCCTGCGGGCGCATTTTATTTTTATATTCTATAAGATACCACATTTTCTCCCGGAAATCACCTGCTTTGGCGCATTTCGTCAAAAACGCCTCTTTTGTTCCGGCGGCTCCTGCGGTATGATAAAACCGGAAAAGGAGGAAGCGTATATGAACGACTTCTGGAAATCCTACGACATCACGGCGGCAGAATACGGAGCCGGCTACGAATGCTACCCGCTGTTCGGTACAGTGCATCTGACCGAGCTGGCTGTTTCTGCGCTGTTCATTCTCGGCATGGCGCTGTGGTACCGCTGCAGCGCACCGCGCACCCGGCGGCGCATTCTGGCGGGTGTCACAGTTGCTCTTCTGGCCGACGAAGCCGCCCTGCTGCTGGGCATGGCCTGCACCGGCCAGTGGAACTGGAGTTATCTGCCGCTGCACCTGTGCAGCATCAACGTGTTCGTCTGCCTGTACAATACCCTCACCGACCGGGCGTGGTGCAAGGAAGAGCTGTACGCGCTGTGCATCCCCGGCGCGGCGCTGGCCCTGCTGTGCCCCAGCTGGCGGGACGTGCCGGGCTGGTTCACCCTCATCAACCTGCACTCGGTCAGCATCCACGCACTGCTGGTGCTGTATCCGGTTTTGCTGGTAGTGGGCGGCTACCGCCCCAGCGTGCGCCGGGTGCCGCAAGTGCTGGCCTTCCTGTTCGGGTCCGCGCTGCCCATCTACTTTCTCAACAAGCCCCTGCAAACCAACTTTTACTTTCTGAATAACCCCTACGGCAACGTCATCACCAGCACCTTTACCGCGTGGTTCGGCGAAAAATATTATATTCTCGGCTTCCTGCCCGCCATCGCGCTGGCTCTTGCTATTATGTATGCGCCGTGGGCGGCAGGGGAATGGCACACTCGGAAACACTATCCTCCGCACAAAAAGCCCTGACCTGAAAAACGAGATTTTCCTCCCGGAACCGCAGACCCCCTGCGGTTCCGTTTTTTCTTTTTCGCCGCTGAAAACGCACCCTTTTTGCAAATCAAAAGCGCAGTCTTTTTGCGTTTTACCGCGCAAAATAGACAATTCTGTCTCCGTGATAAAATCTTTACTAAAAGCCCTTGACAAGCCGCATACAGCGTGATACTATGAACACATGAACAGACGTTCATATGAATCGCAACGGAAGGAGAGATCTGCATGGCAGAACCTGCCCCTGAAAAAAACAGCGTAAAGCCGGAAGAGCTGGATATGCCGGACGACGAAGTTCTGTATGAACTGGCCGACCTGTTCCGGGTGTTCGGCGACTCCACCCGCATCAAGATCCTGTACGCCCTGCATGACAACGAGCTTTGCGTGCAGGACATCGCGGACGCCGTGCAGCTGAGTCAGTCAGCGGTGAGTCATCAGCTGCGTGTGCTCAAGGACTCCAAGCTGGTGCGCTTCCGGCGCGAAGGCAAAACCGTTTACTACGCACTGGACGATGACCATGTGCGCAGCATCCTCTCGCTGGGGATGGACCATATCGAAGAATGATCTCCCGGGCTTCGGCCCGAAAAGAAAGGCTGGTATTGCATTATGAAAAAGACCTACAAGATCGAAGTGGACTGCGCAAACTGCGCCCAGAAGATGGAGGACGCCGCCAACACCGTGGCAGGTGTGGAGAAGGCAACGGTCAGCTTCATGACCCAGAAGATGAAGGTGGAGTTTGCTGAGGGTGCCGACCCCCACGCCACCATGGAAAATGTTCTGTCTGCCTGCAAGAAGGTGGAGGACGACTGCGAGATCTTTGACATCTGAGTGCTGACCCTTCCCGCACAGAACCGGCTCCCCCGGAAGGGGGAGTTTTTTGCACCGGGAGACATGTGTTCCCCATCGTTCCCGTTGAAAAAATCGGCAGTTTTCAACACTTTCCACCTACTTTTCAACACTCCTCGCGGAAAACTTTGAAAATAAACGTGGAAAAGATCTTTTCTTTTGGAAAAACTGCGTTGAAAACCCGGGTAAAACCGTGGAATACTCAACTTTTCGGGGAAAACCTGTTGAATTCCCGCGCGCCCCGCGGCGTACAGCGGACAAAGCAAAAGGAGTTTTCGTATGAACAAAAAGCAGAAGAAGACCCTGTACCGGATCCTGATCGCTCTGGCGCTGGTGGTCGTTCTCAAGCTCCTGCCGGAGTTCCCGACCCCGGTGGAGCTGGCGCTGTACTGCATCCCGTACCTCGTGGTTGGCTGGGACGTGCTGCGCAAAGCCCTGAAGGGCATCAAGAACCGTCAGCCCTTTGACGAGTGCTTCCTGATGGCAGTGGCCACCGTGGGTGCGTTCGCACTGGGCGATTACGTCGAAGGCTGCGCTGTCATTATCTTCTATCAGATCGGCGAGCTGTTCCAGTCTGTCGCCGTGGGCAAGAGCCGCCAGAGCATCTCCAGCCTGATGGATATCCGCCCGGACTACGCCAACATCGAAGGTGAGGACGGCAAGCTGGAACAGGCGGACCCGGACGATGTGGAGATCGGCACCGTCATCGTGGTGCAGCCCGGTGAGCGGGTGCCCATCGACGGTGTGATCGTGGAGGGCACTTCCGCCCTGAACACCGCCGCCCTGACCGGCGAAAGCCTGCCCCGGGACGTACAGGCCGGGGACGAGGTCATCAGCGGCTGCGTGAACATGACCGGCCTGCTGAAGGTAAAGACCACCAAGGAGTTCGGCGAATCCACCGTCTCGAAGATCCTTGATCTGGTGGAGAATTCCAGCATGAAGAAGGCCCGGGCTGAGAACTTTATCACCCGTTTTGCCCGGGTATACACTCCCGCTGTGTGCTACAGCGCTCTGGCGCTGGCCGTGCTGCCGCCCATCGTGCTGCTGCTTCTGGGCCAGCCCGCCCGCTTCGGCGACTGGATCTACCGCGCCCTGACCTTCCTCGTCATCAGCTGCCCCTGCGCGCTGGTCATCAGCATCCCGCTGAGCTTCTTCGGCGGCATCGGCGGTGCATCGGCCTGCGGCATTCTGGTCAAAGGCTCCACCTATCTGGAAGAGCTGGCCCGCACCGGCATCGTAGTGTTCGACAAGACCGGCACCCTGACCCAGGGCACCTTTAAGGTGACCGGCGTTCACCCGGCGGACGGCATCAGCGGAGAGCAGCTGGTGGAAGCCGCCGCGCTGGCCGAGAGCTGGTCCAAACACCCCATCTCCATGAGCATCAAGGCCGCTTACGGCAGGGAGATCGACCCCTCCCGCGTCACCGACGTGGAGGAGCTGGGCGGCCACGGCGTGACCGCAAAGGTTGACGGCAAAACCGTCGCCGCCGGCAACGCCCGCCTGATGGAGCGGCTGGGCCTGACCGCCCCCGCTGTCAGCGAGACCGGCACCATCGTGCACGTTGCCATTGACGGCAAATACGCCGGTTATCTGCTCATTGCCGATGTGGTCAAGCCCCACAGCGCACAGGCCATCCGCGGCCTGAAAGAAGCCGGCGTGCGCAAGACGGTCATGCTGACCGGCGATGCCGAGCCGGTGGCAAAGGCGGTCTCCGCTCAGCTGGGTCTGGATGAATATCACGCCGGTCTTTTGCCCGGCGACAAGGTGGACCAGATCGAAAAGCTGATCGCCGAAAAGAAGCCCAAGGAGAACCTCGCCTTTGTGGGCGACGGCATCAACGATGCACCGGTGCTGTCCCGCGCCGATGTGGGCATCGCCATGGGTGCTCTCGGCTCCGATGCTGCCATTGAAGCCGCCGATGTCGTCCTGATGGACGACGACCCGGCCAAGATCGCACTGGCCATGCGCATCGCCCGCCGCACCCTGCGCATCGTGTATCAGAACATCGTGTTCGCACTGGTCATCAAGTTCGCCTGCCTGCTCCTCGGCGCTCTGGGCATTGCCAATATGTGGACTGCCATTTTTGCCGATGTGGGCGTCATGGTGCTGGCCGTGCTCAACGCCACCCGTGCCCTGTACACCAAAGACCTCGCAAAGAAGAACAAGGATTGATCTCCGTCTGCAACCGCAGGGGCTGTTGCACAAGGATAGAAGCCAGTGCAGCAGCCCCCTTTTATTTGGCGTAGATGGTGGATCTTCTCCCGCGGGCAGAGCAGCTTCTTGCGCTTTTGCGGGAAAATGACCCCCGCCTTGCCGCCGGAAAAGCCGCCAAGGATATTTAACGGCCGGAGACATCCCTTGCGCAAAGCTCCCTGTTCACCGGTGCCATTCACGAACCGCAGATGTACACCGAGCTGAAGAAAGAGATCGTATCCGCCAACCGCATCGATGCTGCAAATGTTCTATGTCACCGTCTGGGGCAAAGCGGCGGAAGATTGGAACAGTGAGGAAGTACTTGATAATCTGTATGCACTTTCGGACAGCCCAATTTTGCTGGGCGAATTGCAGACCCTTCTGCAATACCGGTACGACCACATTGATTTCATTGACGAACCGGTGGACGTGGGCTTTGACTGCCCGCTGGACCTGCACTGCACCTACACCCGCGACCAGCTGTTGGTAGCACTGGATTTCCTGAAACCTGCTACCGTCCGCGAAGGTGTGAAGTGGCTGCCGGAAAAGCAGCTGGATGTGTTCTTTGTGACCCTGAACAAGGCCGACAAAGATTACTCGCCCACCACCATGTACAACGATTATTCCATCAACGAGAACCTGTTCCACTGGCAGAGCCAGAGCACCACCTCCGAAAATTCTGCCACTGGTCAGCGGTACATCCATCACCGGGAGAAAGGAAGCCGTGTGCTGTTGTTCGTTCGGGAGTTCAAGGCAGATTCCCGCTTCGGCGGTGCCGCCGCCTATACTTACCTTGGCACTGTGAATTATGTCAAGCATGAAGGTTCCCGCCCGATGAATATCACATGGAAGCTCGACCGACCCATCCCGGCACGGTTCCTCAAAAAGACCAACAAGTTGGTGGTCGGTTAAAAGGAGAATATCATGAAGGTTGTTCGCGTTGTCGCAGCCGTCATCTGCGACTCCATCCAGACCAAACACAGAATTTATGCCACTGCCCGCGGCTATAGTGACTACAAGGGCCAGTGGGAATTTCCGGGCGGCAAAATCGAGCCGGGCGAGACCCCGCAGCAGGCGCTGAAACGAGAGATCGAGGAAGAACTGGACACCGAAATCGCGGTGCACGACAAAATTGGGACCATCGAATACGACTATCCGGCATTTCATCTTTCGATGGACTGTTTCTGGTGCGAGGTTCTTTCCGGCGACCTTGTTTTGAAAGAAGCCGAAGCCGCGCGCTGGCTGGCAAAAGACGAGCTGGATTCTGTACAGTGGCTCCCGGCCGACCAGACGATTTTGGAAAAAATCCGGGAGGCAATGTCGTGACCGCAAAGCAAGTTCAAATCGGAGACAGACTCTGCCGCATTTACGGCACAGACTGCGCCGAATCTCTTCTGCTCCAGATGACGGATGAACACGAATTGCAGAACATGGACAACGAAATTGCAGCCATTGCACAGGGTCCGGCACATTCGTTTCTGTTTGCCGCTATTCCCGTGAAAAGCTGGAACGATGAACTTTCCCCGTGGGAGGCTCCTGCGGTATGGGGAAAAGAAAGTTTCGGCGGCAACGCAGCGGACACCCTGCGCTTTCTGACAGAACAGGCGATCCCCACCCTGAAACAGCAGTTTGCACTGCCGGAAAATGTCCGGATCATTCTGGGCGGCTACTCGCTGGCCGGATTGTTCGCGCTGTGGGCATCCACGCAGACAGCTCTGTTTTCCGGCGTTGCGGCTGCTTCGCCTTCCGTATGGTTTCCGGGATGGATGGAGTTTGAACAGCAGCACCCCATTCAGGCGCAGCGCATTTATCTGAGCCTTGGGGACAGGGAAGAATGTACAAAGAACACAATCATGGCCGCTGTGGGCGATAACATCCGCGCCCTGCATCATGAGCTTGTTGTGTGTGGAAAGACTTGCACTCTTGAATGGAACCGCGGGGGCCATTTCAAAGATGCCGACCTGCGCACGGCAAAGGCTTTCCGCTGGGTGATGGAGGATATGCGATGAATATTCTGATTGATGCCGACGGTTGTCCCGTGGTTGACCTTACTTTGCAGATTGCAAAGCAGTTCGGCATCCCGGTCATCATTTTGTGCGATACCTCGCACCAGATCGAGCGTGAGGGTGTGCAGACGCTGGTATTCGACAAGGGTGCTGACAGTGTGGACTTTGCGTTGGTCAACCGAGTAAAGCCGGGAGATATTGTCGTGACACAGGACTACGGACTGGCGAGTATGTGTCTCGCCCGGTGCGCCAGAGTGCTGAACCAGAACGGCTTGGAGTATACTGCTGACAACATGGATGCCCTCATGCTGCGGCGGTACGAAAACAAAAAGCTCCTTCGTGCCGGCAAGCACCCGAAGGGGAGTGCGAAACGGACGAAGGAGCAGGATGCGAGGTTTGCGGAGACGCTGGAGCATGTTCTAGGAGGTATCTTATATGAACTATAAAGTCGGACGGTCGATTGGGCAGTTCTTGTTTTTTCTGAGCATCTGCCTGTTGTGTATCGCCGTATTTTTCAACTTATCCGGCATCATCGTTCCGATCCTCGTTATAGCCGGCATACTGGCCGCTCTGGCAGGGTTGATCGTTTATTTTCTTTTTTGGAGATGTCCTTACTGCCGCAAAAACCTCCCCATAAAGTCCATGTACGATATCGATTTTTGCCCGAACTGCGGAAAGAGACTCGGCTAAGTAACAGCCCGCAGGGCTGATTGCTTGCGGCCTGTGGGCCGCCGCCCTGTTCTCATCCGCACCATCTTAGCCGCAAAAAAGGCACCAGCCTGAGCCGGTGCCTTTTGTTGGCGGAGATGGTGGATCTTCTCCCGCGGGCTAAGCAACAGCCCGCAGGGCTGGTTGCTTGCGGCCTGCAGGCCGCCGCCCTGTTCTCATCCGCACCATCTTAGCCGCAAAAAAGGCACCAGCCTGAGCCGGTGCCTTTTGTTGGCGGAGATGGTGGGATTCGAACCCACTTTCCAAAACGCAGAAAATTCCGCCTTCTGGAGAGAATTGGGAGAGATTTTACGCCCGTTGGAGAGAACCGGCGAGAGAGATTCCGGGAGCCAGAATTCAGGAATGGCTGGGGCACAGCGACTTCTCCACCACCGCAAACATCTACGCCCACCTCGATTACGCTTCCAAACTCTCGTCTGCACAGGCGATGCTGGAAGGGCTGGGCTATGGCAATGCGTCAGCATGATGCCATACGCCCACAAGACAGGGTGGACGGGCGATGTTTCGGCAAAAAAGAATGGACAGACGAATAAAATTCATCTGTCCATTCGATTTGGCGGAGCATCAGGGAGTCGAACCCTGGCACCGGTCTCCCGGCCTATCGCATTTCGAGTGCGACCTCTTACGACCACTTGAGTAATGCTCCACATATTAAATTTTAGAATGCTCCGTGCATTCTGGGAAAACTTTGGAGAGAATTTCAGGAGAGAACGACCGAAAATCGTTCGCTCTCGAAGCCGGAAAACCCGCATGAAACCTAGCAAAATCGGAAATCCACTTCCAAAAAGCCAGTTAGATTTCGAGTCGTTCTCGTTACGACCGCTTCGATACATCTCCATATTTAGCCTTTATAGTATAGCAAAAAAGCGATTTTCCGTCAACTGTTTTTTCGGGCGGAGAACCGCCCCCGGCGCGTGCGGAAAAGCGGTTCCGCACGCGCTTTTTTGCGGTGCGGGGCCGGGCTGCCGGCTTGCGGATGCCTGCGGTTCCGGCGCAGAGGGGCTATCTTTTTTGCCGCATTTCCGCTATAATAAAAGGGCGATCGTTCAATTTTGAAATAAGAGAGGTTTTTTCCAATGGCGCAGGCAAGGCAGGATATGGGCACCGGCAGCGTGAAAAAGCGGATGCTGCAGCTGATGATCCCCGCGGTGGTGGCACAGGTGGTGAACCTGCTGTACAACATCGTAGACCGCATTTACATCGGGCACATTGAGGGCATCGGCGCGGCGGCGCTGACCGGCGTAGGGCTGTTCACGCCCATCCTGATGCTGCTGAACGCCTTTGCCATGCTGGTGGGTGCCGGCGGTGCACCGCGCACCGCCATCGCACTGGGGCAGGGGGACCGGCAGCAGGCCGAAAAGATCATCTCCAACAGCTTTACGGT
>CAKSZM010000006.1 GCA_934525735.1 uncultured Faecalibacterium sp.
GCCGCCAGCATCGTGCTGTACGGTGCGCCCTACGATTCCACCACCAGCTACCGCCCCGGTGCCCGGTTCGGCCCGGCCGCCATCCGGCACGAGAGCTACGGGCTGGAGACCTACAGCCCCTACCAGAACGCCGACCTGACCGACTTTGACATCTTTGACAGCGGCGATCTGGAACTGTGTTTCGGCTCCAGCGAGAGCGCCCTGGCCGATATCGAGGCCCGCGCCGCCGAGATTTTGCACGACGGCAAGTTCCCGCTGCTGCTGGGCGGCGAACATCTGGTCACGCTGGGCGCTGTGCGGGCTGCCGTGAAGAAATATCCCGACCTGCACATCGTCCACTTTGACGCCCACGCCGACCTGCGGGACGACTATCTGGGCGCAAAGCTCAGCCATGCCTGTGTGCTGCGCCGCTGCCACGAGCTGGTGGGCGACGGCCATATCCACCAGTTCTGCATCCGCAGCGGCGACCGCGCCGAGTTTGAGTTTGCAGCCCAGCACACCGAGATGCACAAGTTCGATTTTACCGGCCTTGCCGAGCTGACCGAACAGCTGTGCGAGAGCAAGGTGCCCGTGTACCTCACCATCGACCTCGACTGTCTGGACCCCTCCTGTTTCCCCGGCACTGGCACCCCGGAAGCCGGCGGCGTGAGCTTTCTGCAGCTGCTGGACGCCATCCGCACCGTGACCAAGGCCAACATCATTGCGGCAGACCTCAACGAGCTGGCTCCCACGCTGGACACCACCGGCGTGTCCACCGCCACGGCCTGCAAGGTTCTGCGCGAAACGCTGATCGCGCTGGACAAGGGCTGGCCCGGATTTCAGGTATAACCAAACCATTGACATAAAGGAGAAAACGATATGAGCAAAGTTCTGATCATCGGCTGCGGCGGCGTGGCCTCCGTTGCCATCCACAAGTGCTGCCAGGTGCCCGAAGTGTTCACCGAGATCTGCATCGCCAGCCGCACCAAGGCAAAGTGTGACAAGCTGGCCGCCGAGCTGGCTCCCAAAACCGCCACCAAGATCACCACCGCCCAGGTGGACGCCGACAAGACCGAAGAGGTCATTGCCCTCATCAAGGCCTACCAGCCGGACCTGGTCATGAACATCGCCCTGCCCTATCAGGACCTGACCATCATGGACGCCTGCCTTGCCTGCGGCGTCAACTACATGGACACCGCCAACTACGAGCCGGAAAACACCGACGATCCGGAGTGGCGCGCCATTTACGAGAAGCGTTGCAAGGAAGCCGGTTTCTCCGCCTACTTTGACTACAGCTGGCAGTGGGCCTACGCCAAAAAATTTGAGGAAGCCGGTCTGACCGCCCTGCTGGGCAGCGGCTTCGACCCGGGCGTCACCCAGGCCTACTGCGCCTACGCCAAGAAGCACGAGTTCGATACCATTGACACCATCGATATTCTGGACTGCAACGGCGGCGACCACGGCTATGCCTTTGCCACCAACTTCAACCCCGAGATCAACCTGCGCGAGGTGTCTGCTCCCGGCAGCTACTGGGAGAACGGCCACTGGGTGGAGATCCCGGCCATGAGCATCAAGCGGGAGTACAACTTTGATCAGGTGGGCGACAAGGACATGTACCTGCTGCATCACGAGGAAATCGAGTCTCTTGCAAAGAACATTCCGGAGGCAAAGCGCATCCGCTTCTTCATGACCTTCGGCCAGAGCTACCTCGACCACATGCGCTGTCTGGAGGACGTGGGCATGCTGTCCACCACCCCGGTCAGCTTCAACGGTCAGGAGATCGTGCCCATCCAGTTCCTGAAGGCTCTGCTGCCGGATCCCGCCAGCCTCGGCCCCCGCACCAAAGGCAAGACCAACATCGGCTGCATCTTCACCGGCAAAAAGGACGGCAAGGAAAAGACCTACTATATCTATAATGTCTGCGACCATCAGGAGTGCTACAAAGAGGTGGGCAGTCAGGCCATCAGCTACACCACCGGTGTACCCGCCATGTGCGGCGCCCTGATGCTGCTGACCGGCAAGTGGACCACGAAGGGCGTGCACACCGTGGAAGAGTTTGATCCGGACCCGTATCTGGACGCGCTGGATAAATACGGCCTGCCCCGCTCCGAGAGCCACAGCCCGGCTCTGGTGGACTGATGCGGCTGGCAGACACCCGCCCGCCCTTTGCGGGGCTGGCAAATCTTTCAGAAAAAACGCTGAACGCCCTGCCCACGCCCTGCTATCTGCTGGACGAAGCGCAGCTGCGCCGCAACGGCGAGATCCTGCTGGGGGTGCAAAAGCGCACCGGGTGCAAAATTCTGCTGGCGCAGAAGGCCTTTTCCAACTTTGATGTGTACCCGGTGCTGGCACCCTATCTGGCGGGCACCGAGGCCAGCGGCCTGTACGAGAGCCGCCTTGGCCGGGAGGAGCTGCCGGACAAGGAGAACCATGTGTTCTGCGCCGCTTACCGGGACGATGAGTTTGCGGAGCTTTTGCAGTACGCGGACCACATCGTGTTCAACTCGCCCCGGCAGCTGGCCAAGTTCGGCCCGGCGGCAAAGGCGGCAGGGAAGAGCATTGGTCTGCGCATCAATCCGGAGTGCTCTACGCAGGAAGGCCACGCCATCTACGACCCCTGCGCCCCCGGCAGCCGCCTTGGTACCACCCGTGCCCAGTGGGACGCCGCCGTGCAGGAAGACCCTGCTCTGCTCGCCCTGCTGGACGGGCTGCACTTCCACACCCTGTGCGAGCAGGATTCGGATGCGCTGGCAAAGACGCTGGAGGACGTGGAGCAGAAATTTGGGGACCTATTGCCCCGCATGAAGTGGCTCAACTTCGGCGGCGGGCACCACATCACCCGCCAGGGCTACGGCCTTGCCGCGCTGGAACGCTGCATCACCCGGATGCAGCAGACTTACGGTGTGCAGGTGTATCTGGAGCCGGGCGAAGCCTGGGCATTGAACGCGGGCTATCTCGTCACCACGGTGCTGGACACCCTGCGCAATGGAGAAGTTGACCTTGCCATTCTGGATATGTCCGCCGCCTGCCATACCCCGGACGTCATTGAGATGCCCTACCGCCCGCCGCTGCTGGATGCGGGCGAAGCGGGGGAGAAGGCGTGCACCGTCCGGCTGGGCGGGCCGACCTGTCTGGCGGGCGATGTCATCGGGGACTACAGCTTTGATGAACCCCTGACCGAGGGCGAACGGCTCGTCTTCGGCGATATGGCCATCTACACCACCTGCAAGAACAACACCTTCAACGGAATGCCCCTGCCGCCCATCTGGCTGCTGCAGGCGGACGGCTCCTGCCGGGAGCTGGTGCGCTTCGGTTATGCCGATTTCAAGATGCGGCTGGGAAGAATGAAGTGAAAAAAGAGCCATCGCACTTTTTGTGCGATGGCTCTTTGCGCGTAAACAGAAAGGCCTTTTCAGCGCCTGAGAGGGTTTATATCACAGATTCAGCAGGATATTCACCCGAAAGATATTGCTTTCCGGTTCCACGGTCAGGCTGCCGTGATATTTGTGGACGGCAGTCTCAATGGAGACAAGCCCCACGCCCCGGCCGTCGTGTTTGGTGGAATGCAGAATGCCGCCCTGCTTCTTCAGCACGCCGTCGTAGCGGTTCTCTACCAGAATGCCCATCATGGCGGGGGTGATCATCCGGGCCATCACCCGTACCTGCCGCTGCTCCGGCGTAAGCTTCAGGCTGGCGTGGAACGAATTCTCCAGCAGATTGCCCAGAATGGTGCACAGGTCGGCTTCCGGCAGGGGCACAAGCCGGGGCAGCTCCAGTTTCCACTCCACCGGGATGCCCTGCCGGCGGGCTTCCTGATCGTAGTAGCCGGCCAGCGCATCCACTGCAGCATTCGCGCAGAGGGTGGGGCGCCGGTCGGCCAGTTCGGTCTCGTACTGGCTCAGGTAGTGCTTCAGTTCGTCCAGCTGCCCGGCCTCGGTCAGGCCGGCGATCACATGCAGATGCTGGCGGAAATCGTGCCGCAGGTGCCGGGTCTGGTCCATATAGGTCCGCAGCTCCATATAGCGGCGGGACTCCATGGCCAGCAGCTGATTTTCCTGGTTCAGCTGGGCGCTGCGGGTGTACTCCTGCGCGACCTTGTACATCTCGTACAGCAGCAGGAAGATGCCCAGCAGCGAAATGGTCACGGCCAGCACCGAGATGATCTGCATCCGGTTCATCAGGATGATGGCGGTGTCGTTCGGCATACAGAACATCAGAAAGACGGCGTACAGCGCGGGCAGGGGCCATGCGGACTCCCAGAACGCCTCGCCGCGGTACTCCCGCAGCAGCCAGATGCTCCACTGCACGGCAGTAAAGTAGAAGATGGCGGACAGCACAGCCGCAAGGGAAAGACAGACGATGCTTGTGGAGACCAGAAAGACCGGTGCCGGGTTGCTCAGCTCAGCGCGGGCATTGATGATGACAGCCAGCAGAGTGCATACCGCAAGCATCACAGCGGCAATAGAGAGAAGAAAGGCAAGCTGCCCGATGGACACATCCGGCGTGGCCCGCCAGCGCAGCAGCCAGAAGGCAATGATGAGAGTGGGTAGCAGCACATAGTTGCTGGGGCATTCCAGTATCGAGCACACCACAGAAGCTGCCAGCACAAAGACCGTGACGGCAATGGTGAGCAGATGGTAAGTCCGCATCGGATTTTTCAGGTGATCCCGCAGCGGGGTAAGGCAGAGGAATACACCGGGATACAGCATCGCAAGTTCCAGAATGTAACGTCCAAGCAAAGCGGTGTTCACGCAGGCATCTCCTTTCAACGCTCAAAGCTCCTGCCGCATATGGCGGAACTGGTATTGGGTAAATTTGGCAAGCAGTTCGTTTTTGTCTTTCTGCCGCACCGGAAGATGCGCGCCGTCCAGCATCTCGATACAGTCATCGTCGAACCGGAGCACTTTGTCCATGTTGACGATCACGCCCCGGTTGCAGACAAGAAAACTGTCCTGTTTCAGCAGCTGCTGCTCCACCTGTGCAAAATTGTCCGAGGCCCGGCATTCGCCGTCATCGGTGACGACCTGTACCACATGATTCCGCGACAGAGCGTAATGGATCCGGGAAAAAGGCAGCTGCACGGTCTTCCGTGCGATCTTTACGTTCAGTTCCGGCTCCTGACGGCAGAGGATACGCCGCAGCTCTCCGACAAGATGGCGGATCTTTTCTTCCTTATAGGGTTTGAGCAGATAGTCGAACGGATGGACCGGAAAGGCGTCCCAGACATATTCCGGCGAAGAAGTTACAAACACGATCGGGAGATGCGGGTCTTTTTGCCGCAGCTGCTGTGCGGTCTCGATCCCGTTTGTGCCCTCCATGCAGATATCCAGAAAAACAGCCTGTGCAGACCCGGCGGTAAAGCTGCGGAGAAATTCGTCTCCGTTTGTAAAACGGCGGCAGAAAAGGGTCTCGCCGTCAAAATCCTGCTTCAGCAGCCGCTCCAGACGCTCAGCATCTGTATCCTGATCTTCTACGATCGCCATATGAAGTTCCATAGCCATGCCCCCTCACAAAGCTATTGTACCATATCCGAAACAGATCTGCACGGCGGTTTACGCAGAAAACACCATGTTTCACGCAGAATCACAAAGAAAAAGCACCGTGCCCCGGCTGCACGGATGCCGCTGCCGCCGTTTTCAGAAATTGACGGCGCGTGATCTTTTTCATCCGATGTTCCTCCTCTGAAAGATCTGATCTTCTGCGCAGGATGCAGCCTGTACCCGCAGAGATCTCTTTTCTTCATTCTATCGCTTTTCGGCGGAAAATAAAATCAAGAAACGTTTTTTCAGCGTAAAATCAAAAAAGACACCGTACATTTCTGCACCGGAAGGCCGTACAGCGGCGGTTGAACTTTTGCCGCAAAATCGCTATACTGATAGAAACCACACAGCAGAGGAGGGAGCGGCAGATGCGCAGGGAGAATGAGCGCAGCGGGGTATCGCTGCGGGCAAAGGTCACGGGCTGGCTGGCGGCGATTCTGCTGGTGACGCTGATCTCCATCGGTATTGCCACCGGTACGGGGCAGTGGACCGTGACCCTGTTCGACACCCTTATGGAGGATAACGCCGCATGTTATGCTGCGCAGGATGCCATCAAAGCAGAGACACGGGCCTTTGAGCGCTATGTGCGCGAACCTTCGCAGGAGACGGAACAGGCCTACACAGCTGCCTGCACCGGAACCGAGCAAAGCCTTGCGGCGCTGCCTTTTGCGTATGAAAAAATCGGCGAAGACCGTTATGCCCGCACATGGAATCTGCGGCAGGGCTATGCGGGCTACCGGGAAAAGCGGGACGCCTTTCTGCAGCTTTCGCCCGCGGATGATACCTATATTGAACAGATGTACGCCGTGATGAACCTGCAGGATCATCTGGCTGAATATGCCCTGCGGCTGACGCAGGCCACGCTGGAGCAGGAAAATACCCGCTACAGCCGGCAGGCGGCAGGCATCCGGCATCTGCCGTGGCTGTATCTGACCCTGTTCCTCATGGCGGTTGCACTGGTGGCGCTGCTCATCCGGGTGCTGACCCGGGCGGTGGTGCTGCCGCTGCTGCAGCTGGCGCAGGCGTCCCGCAGCATCGCGGGCGGCGACTACACCGGCGCAGACCTGCCGGTGGCCAGTGAGGACGAAGTGGGCCGGCTGGTGGGCACCTTCAACCAGATGAAGCATGCTATGGCCGAACATCTGTCCACCCTGAATGCCCTGCACCGGGAGGAAGTGCGGAACCTTGCACTGGAAAAAGATCTGGAGCACACCCGGCTGGAGGTGCTGAAAAGTCAGGTGAACCCGCATTTCCTGTTCAACACCCTGAACATGATCTCCTGCATGGCCCGGCTGGAGGAGGCCTCCGCCACCGACCAGATGATCGTGCATCTGGGCAGCCTGTTCCGGCACAACCTGCGCACCAAGCAGCAGGAAGTGACGCTGGAAGAGGAGCTGGAAGGGCTGGACGATTACATCTATCTGCAGCAGATGCGGTTCGACGGGCGCATCACGGTGGAAAAGAAGATCGAAGCCGACCCGGCGGCGGTGTATCTGCCGTCCTTCACGCTGCAGCCCATTGTGGAAAACGCCTTTTCCCACGGGCTGAAATCCTGTGAAGAGGGCGGGCGCATCCTGCTGCGGGTATGGATGCAGGGAACGCGGCTGATCCTGACCGTGGCGGACAACGGCAAGGGCATGACGCCGGAAGAGCTGGACGCCCTGCAGGAAAAGATCGCGCAGAGCGAGCAGACCGGAAGGAGCATCGGGCTGGGCAACATCTCCCGCCGCATCGCGATGCTCTATCCGGATGGGGCAATGAAAATCTACAGTCGGCCGGGGCACGGCACAGTGATCCGGTTCGAGATCCCTCAACAGGTCAGACAGGAGGTTGCGGATTCTCATGAAGTGTAAGCTGATGGTGGCAGAGGACGAACTCATCGAGCGCAAGGTTTTGTGCAAGACGCTGCAGAAGTATCTGGGCGATCTGATCACGCTCTACGAGGCGAAGAACGGCAGGGAAGCGCTGGAAATTTTTGAGCGGGAAAAGCCGCAGGTGGCGGTGCTGGACATCGAGATGCCCGGTGCCACCGGGCTGGAAGTAGCCCGCCGCATCCGGGAAACGGACAAGAACTGCGCGATCCTGTTCCTCACCGGGTTCGATAAATTTGCCTATGCCAAGCAGGCTATCTCGGTGCGGGCGATGGATTACCTGCTCAAACCTTACAATGAACAGGAGCTGATTTTCTCGGTGGAAGAGGCCATCCGTCAGGTATCGGCGCAGGTGCCGTCCCGCCCGGCTCCTGCCCCTGCAGCCGAGCCGGTGCGCCGCGACGAGGACGAGGACGTCCGCACGGCGCTCATCCGGTCCGAGATCAGCAGCTTTATCGAACAGCACTACCGGGAAGATATCTCCATGCAGGATGCTGCGGCTGCGCTGCGCTATTCCGACGCCTACTTCTGCAAGCTGTTCAAGCAGTGCTTCAAGGTGAATTTCTCGGCTTACCTGAACGAGTTCCGGGTGGAAAAGGCCCGCCAGCTCATCCGGGACTCCCGCCTGAGCCTGAAGGACGTGGGCACGGCGGTGGGCTATGCCGACGCCAACTATTTTACCCGGGTGTTCAAGCGCCTGACCGGCCAGACCCCGTCGGAGTACCGGATGGCGGCGGCAGAACAGGCGGTGCAGTAAGGGTTTAGGATGCATATCAGCTCTCCCGAAAGGGAGAGCTTTTTGTTTTGGCGGCTCGCCCTCTCCGTCATTGCTGACGCAATGCCACCTTGTTCCCCACTCTGTCGCTAACGCGACAGACTCTCCCCGGCCGGGGAGAGTCTGTCAAAGGGAGAGGTTTTGGCAGTCCACGCAAAGTTCATGGTTTCGCCAGAGGCTCTCCCTTTGGAAGAGCTGGACGCGAAGCGGCCTGAGAGGGCAAGGACGCTGACCGAATACAAAAACTCTTTCCTTTTTGCCAGTTTCTTTCGTCTGCAAACAGGAAAAATTGTACTTGGATACAACAATGACAAAATCGTGCTGGCTATCACAAAAAATTCCCGTTTTCAAAAAATTCACAGCTTGTTAAAATAAAATCAGAAAGAAAAACCGCGTAAAAGGGAAAAAGAGAGGATGCAATTCATGAAGAGAAGAACGTTTCTGTCGTTGATGGGCGCAGCGGCACTGACAAGCGGCATGATGCTCACCGGCTGCGGGGCCGGTTCGGACAAGGATGACCGCAAGATCATCCGCATCGGCCATGTGCAGTCCCAGACTCACCCGGATCATCTGGGCCTTGTGGCATTTGCCGACCACATCAATGAGAAGCTGGGCGACAAGTACCGCGTGGAGGTTTACCCCAGTGAGCTGCTGGGTTCCCAGACCGAGATGGTGCAGCTGACCCAGACCGGCGCTATCGACTTCGTGGTGGCTTCCACTGCCATCATGGAGACCTTCAGCTCCAAGTACCAGATCTTCAACCTGCCGTACCTGTTCTCCAGCGTGGAGGCCTATCACGCCGCCATGGATGACCCCGAGGTCACCGACCCCATCTTCAAGACCACTTCCAAGGCCGGTCTGGAGACGGTGGCATGGCTGGACGCCGGCACCCGCAACTTCTACACCGTCAAGACCCCCATCAACCAGCCCTCTGACCTGAAGGGCCTGAAGATCCGCGTGCAGCAGTCTCCCACCAACGTCGAGATGATGCGTCTGCTGGGCGGCACTGCTACCCCCATGGGCTTCGGCGATGTGTACACCGCCCTGCAGGCCGGTATTCTGGACGGCGCTGAGAACAACGAGCTGGCCCTGACCGACAACGGCCACGGCGACATCTGCAAATACTACTCCTATGATATGCACCAGATGGTGCCTGACCTGCTGGTTGCCAACTACGAGTTCATGCAGAATCTGAGCGACGAAGAGCGCGCCATCTTTGACGAGGGCTTTGAGATCGTGAAGGAGACCGAGCAGTCTGCATGGGCCGACGCTGTTGCCGCCGCAAAGGACAAGGCCGAGAACGAGCAGCACGTCAACTTCCTGTACCCGGACACCGCTCCGTTCCAGGAGGCTATGGCTCCGCTGCACGGCTCTGTGCTGGAGGCAAACCCTGAGCTGCAGCCCATCTACGACCGCATTCAGGAATACAACACCGAATACACCGCCGCAGAATAAGGAGAAGCATCATGGAAAAACTCAGAAACGCTTTGAATAAAGTCCTGAACCTGCTGGCCGGCCTGAGCATGACCGTCATGGTTGTGCTGACCACCTACCAGGTCATTGCACGCTACGTCTTCAACGCGCCCTCCACCTGGTCGGAAGAGCTGGTGGGCTACCTGTTCGGCTGGAGCACCATGCTGGGCGCCACTATCGTTTCCGGCGAGCGCGGCCACATGAACATCCCCGTGGTGATCGATCAGTTCAAACCTCCCGTGCGCAAGGCCTTCCACATCTTTGCCGAGGTCATCGCATTCCTCTTCTCCGCCACCATTCTGGTGTTCGGCGGCTATCAGGTGTCCCAGCTGGCCATGGGCCAGCAGACCTCTTCTCTGGGCGTGGCCGTGGGTGTGTTCTACTGGGTCATGCCGGTGTGCGGTGTGATCATCCTGATCTACTCTGTGCTCAACATCATCGGCATCGCCAACGGCTCCATCAGTCTGGATACCCCCGAGGACGCCGACTTTGCCAAGGTGGAAGCCGAGATGGCTGCCGCCGCTGAGAAAGAAAATAAGGAGGACTAAACCGTGGCGATTCAAGCATTACTCGTGATCCTGGCAGTCCTGCTGGTTCTGCTGTTTTTGGGCGTGCCTATCTCGTACGCCATCGCGGTCTCTTCGCTGACCGCCATCCTCTCTTCCATCGACCTGAACGTTGCCGTGCTGACCGCTGCCCAGCGCACCTTCGTGGGCATGAGCAAGTTCAGCCTGACCGCAATTCCGTTCTTCATTCTGGCCGGCAACATCATGAACCAGGGCGGCATCGCCAAGCGTCTGGTGGATTTCGTCATGGCCATTCTGGGCAAGCTGCCCGGCGCACTGCTGGTGACCAACATCGGCACCAACGCCCTGTTCGGTGCCATTTCCGGTTCCGCTTCCGCTGCTGCCGCCGCCGTCGGTTCCATGATCCGCGACGGTGCCGAGGAGCAGGGCTATGACCCCGCCGTCACCGCTGCCACCAACGCTGCATCCTCCTGCTCCGGCCTGCTGATCCCGCCGTCCAACGCGCTGATCACTTACTCTCTGGCTTCCGGCGGCACCTCCGTTGCAGCCCTGTTCATGGCCGGTTACATCCCCGGCATCATCTGGGCACTGTGCTGCTGCGTGGTGGGCGTGCTGCTGGCCATCAAGCTGGGCTATAAGGGCACTCCCGGCAAGTTCGACTGGAAGAATCTGGGCGTGTGCACCCTGCGCGCTCTGCCCTCCCTGTCCCTGATCATCGTGGTCATCGGCGGCATCATCGGCGGCGTGTTCTCCGCAACCGAAGGCTCTGCCATCGCCGTTGTGTACGCGCTGATCCTTGCTTTCTGCTACCGCTCCATCAACCTGAAGAGCCTGTGGCAGATCATCGTGGATTCCGCCAAGATGTCCGGCATGGTCGTGTTCCTGGTGGGTGTGTCCAACATTCTGGGCTGGGTCATGGCCTTCCTGCAGATCCCCGACGCCGTTGCCGCTGCTCTGCTGAGCCTGACCAACAACAAGTACGTCATCCTGCTGATCATGAACGTGATCCTGCTGATCTCCGGCACCTTCATGGATGTGACCCCGGCCATTCTGATCTTCACCCCGCTGTTCCTGCCCATCTGCCAGAGCTTTGGCATGAGCACCATCCAGTTCGGTCTGATCCTCGTGTACAACCTGTGCATCGGCAACATCACCCCGCCCGTCGGCAACGCTCTGTTCGTCGGCATCAAGGTGGGCCGCACCAGCCTGTCCAAGGTCATGCCTTACATGCTGATGTATTATGTGGCCATCATCGGCGGCCTGCTGCTGGTCACCTTCATCCCCGCAGTGTCCATGGCGCTGCCCCAGGCAATGGGTTTGGTCTGATTGTAACATTCCCTTCTTCTCCTATAAAAAGGCGGTGCTCTCTGCGGGGCACCGCCTTTTCCTGTTGCACAAAGGCGGCGGGTTGCGTTATACTTATCCCAAAAGGGGGTGCTATCATGCGCAGACGGACATTTCTGGCCGGGGCGGGGCTGCTGGCGCTGCAGCTGGCGGGCTGCGGGGGCGAAGCGCAGGTCACACCGGATTTTGTGCTGACCTACGCCGAAAACCAGCCGGAGGATTACCCTACCACAAAGGGCGCACAGTATTTTGCCGACCTTGTGCGCCAGCGCACCGGCGGCAAAGTGATCGTTCAGGTCAAGGCCGGGGGCGAGTACGGCACCGAGGACGAAGTGTGGGAGCAGCTGCAGTTCGGCGGGATCGATTTTGCCCGGCTGTCGCTTTCGGCGCTGGCCGATGACCTGCCCAAGCTGAATGTGCTGATGCTTCCGTATCTCTACCGCGACGACGCCCACATGCGCAAGGTACTGGATGGGGAACTGGGCGAAGAGTTTCTGCAGGTGTTTGCCGGGCGGGACTGCGTGGGTCTGAGCTGGTACGACGCCGGGGCACGGTCGTTCTATGCCCGTCAGCCCATCCGCACACTGGCAGATCTGGAAGGTAAGACTGTCCGCGTGCAGGACGCCGGCATCACCACCGATATGATCCGCCTGCTGGGCGCTGTGCCGGAGACTTCGGCCTACAGCGATGTGTACTCGGCTTTTGAGACGGGGCAGATCGATGCCGCCGAGAACAACTGGCCGGCCTATTATTCGATGGAGCACTACAAGGTGGCCCGCTATTACACCGCCGATGAGCACAGCCGCGTGCCGGAGGTCCAGCTGTCCAGCGCCCGCACATGGAGCGCACTCCCGCAGGAATACCGCAGCATCCTGCGGGAGTGCGCGGCGGAATCGGCGCAGTACGAGCGCGGCCTGTGGGAGCAGGAGGAAGCCGCCGCCCGCACCGCCGCCCTTGCCGCCGGCTGCCGGGAGATCACCCTCGCACAGGAAGAGCTGGAACGGTTCCGCCAGCTGGTGCAGCCCCTGTATGAGAAATACTGCAGCGACTACCTGCCGCTGGTGGAAGAGATCCGCGGGATGTGAGCCGACTCTTAAGATTTCCTAAGAAATCTTTCGTGGAAACGGGAATGGGGAACATGGCAGAGCAGACGATCCTGATCGCGGAGGATGATCCGGATATCCGGGACGGCGTGCGCACCCCGCTGACCACCCTGCTGCTGTATACGGAAATTCTGCGCGGCCACAAATGCGATACGCCGGAGCAGGAAGCGGACTACCTGAATAAGATCGATGCAAAGGCCCGGCAGATCAAGCAGCTGTCGGATAATCTGTTCGAGTATGCCCTTGTTACCCGGGACACGGTGGCGGTGCTGGACCCGCCCGTGCATTTCTCGGAAATTTTCGAGGGACCGCTCACCGAGCTGGTGGAAACGCTGCAGCAGCGGGGCTTTGCCTGCGCGCTGGAACTGGGGGAGGAGGACGTCCTGCTCTCGGTCAACGGCCAGTATGTGCGCCGCATTCTGGATAACATCACTTCCAACCTACTCAAGTACGCCGACCCGCAGAGCGTGGTCACGGTGCGGTTCGCGCAGGAAGACGGCACGGCTGGCCTGTGTTTTGAAAACCGGGTGCTGCCCATTCCCCCGGCAGCGGAGAGTACCAAGGTGGGCCTGACCAGCATCGGAACCATGATGAAAAAAATGCACGGCGTGTGCCGCATCGAGCAGCCGGAAGGGCTGTTCCGCATGACGCTGCTGTTCAATACTGCAAAAGAATAAAGCCGAAAGCACATCCATTCCGAGCCGAAAGGGCAGGGGCGGATGTGCTTTTTTTCACAAATTATTTCCCGCATCTTAAGCGGTCTTAAGATTTTTTTGCGCCTTTTCCTAAGAATCGTCCGGTATACTTCCAGATATTGGCGGAGGTGTTCTCTGCCGGAACGATACAGAAGGGGCATTACGATGCTGCGAAAGAAACACAGCGAACCGGCACAGCCGGACGGCCAGCAGGCACTGCTGGAATTCGAGACCCCGGCCGACCAGCCGGGCAGAAAAGACCCGAAGCAGTTCTTCAAAAAGAACTGGAAGAAGATCACGGCAGTGGTCTGCGTAGCAGCAGTGGCTGCGGCAGTGCTGCTGACCCGAAAGAGCGCAAAACCGGCGCAGGCCGATGTCTGCTATTATAATGCCAGTGCAAAGACCGTTTGGATCTATTCCCGCAAGGCGGCGGGCCGCATCACGGCGGTGTCGCCCAGCGCCAGCGCGCCTACCTCGGTGACAGTGGCAGGCACCAGCTACACAATTGCCAACTCCTCGGTGGCATCGCAGCTTTCCAGCCTGAACGGCGGCGTGGGGCAGGTGGTCACCCTGCTGCTGGGCATGAACAACGAAGCCGTGGCGGTGCTGACCGGTGAACAGGCCGATGAAGTGTTCTACGGTGTGGTGCAGACCGCCGCCCGCAGCCTTGTGGAAGAAAACGGTGCGGATGTGCGCTACTACACCACCAATGAGGCGGGGCAGATCGACCGCCTGATCCTGAACAATGCCACCGGCGATCTGTGGACATACGGCGTGCTGGACGATGTGAAGAACCTTATCAACACGGCTACCGACACCAAAAGCTCTGCTTCGTCCGGCTCCTCCGGCAGCACTTCGGCATCGGATATCGCCAGCGACGTGGCGGGCGGCGTGGCCATCGGCAAGAGCACCTCCGGCACGGTGAAGTCGATGCGGCAGCTGCTGCCGGCGGTCATCGACAAAGTGGGCACGGCGTCGGTGATGAGCGGGGGTAAAAAGTATGAGGCGGCCGACGACATGCAGGTGTACCTGTGGTACAAGGGCACCTATTATCCCACCACCCTTTCGCAGGTGAACAGCGAGGATTACAGCCTGATCGGCTGGTACGACGCCAACGGCAGCGCCGCCGGGGGCAAGATCCGGGTGCTGATCGCAGTGAAAAAGGACTGAACGGGTTCTGGCTTCCCTCCGGGGAAGCCTTTTTGTTTTCCATGCACGCACAGTCAAGGCGCAAAAATGAATAAAATTTACGCGCAGTATGAGCCGCCTTTGGGACAATCGAGCAAAGAATCTCAAAAACGCCATATTCATATTGACATACTGGGGAATAGGGTGTAAACTACGGGCATCGGGCAGAACCCGAAAAAATACGCAGGGAGGAAACGGTCATGATGTGTTGTTGCGCTATGTGTTGTTGTTGTGCAGACGCTTCCCGCACCGGCCGCCTTGCAAACGGGTGTGCACTGTAAGCATACCCGCCGCAGAACTGTACGAAACTTGTACAGACAAAAAGGTCGTCAATTGTGCCCGGAAGCATGTACAGCAGCTTCCGGGCTTTTTGTTTTGACCGGAGAGTTTCAGGAGAAAGGTAGGGGGTCCGGCAATGGACTGGAATGCGATCCAGCAATATTTGCCGTTGTATCAGAAAGCCGCTGTGCTGACCGTGCGTCTGGGCGTGGCGGGCATCATCTTTGCCATCATCATCGGCCTTGTGTGCGCGATGATCCAGTACGATAAAGTGCCCGTGCTGCGGCAGATCGTGGGAGTGTACATCCAGCTTTCCCGCAATACGCCGCTGCTGGTGCAGCTGTTTTTTATCTACTACGGCCTGCCCAAGGTGGGCATCAAGACCAACGCCGAGATCTGCGGCATCGCAGGTCTGGCCTTTCTGGGCGGCAGCTACATGGCCGAAGCGTTCCGCAGCGGGCTGGAGAGCATCGAGCGCATCCAGACCGAGAGCGCCTACAGCCTCGGCATGAGCCGCTGGCAGACCATGCGGTACGTCATTCTGCCGCAGGCCATGTCCACCAGTATGCCGGCGTTCATGGCCAATGTCATTTTCCTGCTCAAGGAGACCAGCGTGTTCAGCGCGGTGAGCCTGATGGATCTGATGTTCACGGCAAAAGATCTGATCGGCATGTACTCCAAGACCATCGAGAACCTGTTTTTGCTGGTGGTCTTTTACCTCATCATCCTGCTGCCGGTGTCCATCGTGGGCAGCCTGATCGAAAGGAGGCTGCGCTATGCCGGATTTGGGTCTTGAGGTCCTGTTCAAGGGCAAAAATCTGGCCCGCCTGCTGGGCGGCCTCGGCGTTGCGCTGAAGATCAGTATGACGTCGGTACTCATCAGCCTGCCGCTGGGCATCCTGCTGGGCGTGCTGATGACCTTCCGCAATCCCATCATCAAGGCCGTTCTGCGGGTGTATCTGGAGATCATCCGCATCATGCCGCAGATGGTGCTGCTGTTCCTCGTCTACTTCGGCACCACACGCGCCTTCGGGTGGAACCTTTCCGGTGAGACGGCGTCGGTCATCGTGTTCGTGCTGTGGGGCACCGCCGAAATGAGCGACCTTGTGCGCGGTGCGCTGATCGCCATCCCGAAGCATCAGTACGAGAGCGCTGAAGCGCTGGGCATGAGCCGGGCGCAGACCTACTGGTACATCATCATCCCCCAGACGGTGCGCCGGCTGATCCCGCTGTCCATCAACCTCATCACCCGCATGATCAAAACCACCAGTCTGGTGCTGATGATCGGCGTGGTGGAGGTGCTCAAAGTGTCGCAGCAGATCATCGAAGCCAACCGCACCGCCAGCCCCAACGCAGCCTTCGGCATTTATCTCACGGTTTTCGTGTTATATTTCTTTGCCTGCTGGCCCATCAGCCTGCTGGCAAGCTACCTCGAAAAGAAATGGAAGTGACCGCACATGGCAGAACCTATCCTGACTGTTGAACATCTGATCAAGGCCTACGGCGAGACCCCGGTGCTGGACGACATCAGCTTTGCCGTCAAGCCCGGCGAGGTCATCGTGGTCGTCGGCCCCTCCGGCTGCGGCAAGAGCACCCTGCTGCGCTGTCTGAACGGACTGGAACCGACCCAGGGCGGCCGGGTGCGGCTGGGCAATGAGACGGTCGCCTACGGCGGCAAGAACCTGACCCAGCTGCGTCAGCGCATCGGCATGGTGTTCCAGAGCTACGAGCTGTTTCCGCACCTGACCGTGCTGGACAACATCCTGCTGGCGCCCACCAAGGTGCAGAAGCGGCCCAAAGCCGACGTGCAGAAGGAAGCTGAAGCCCTGCTGGAGCGCGTGGGCCTGCTGGCTAAGAAAAACAGCTATCCGCGGGAGCTTTCCGGCGGACAGAAACAGCGCGTGGCCATCGTCCGCGCCCTGTGTATGCACCCCGAGATCCTGCTGTTCGATGAGGTCACCGCAGCCCTCGACCCCGAAATGGTGCGCGAGGTGCTGGACGTGATGATGGATCTGGCCAAGAACGGCCGCACCATGATCATTGTCACCCACGAGATGCAGTTTGCCCGCGCCATCGCTGACCGGGTCATCTTCCTGGACGGCGGCAAGATCGTGGAAGAAGCTTCGCCGAAGGACTTCTTCGACCACCCGCAGACCGAGCGCGCGCAGCGCTTCCTGCGCACCTTCACGTTTGATGCTGTGAAATGAGTCACAGATCAAGATAAACGGCCCCGGGTGTGCCGGAGCCGGATTGGGAAAGATTTTGTAAAGGAGTAACCATTATGAAACAGTCCAAGATCACTCGCCGTTCCTTCCTGCTGGGTCTGGGTGCCGTGTCTGCGGCAGCTGTCCTGACCGCATGCGGCGGCTCCTCCGCTTCTGGCTCTGCAGCTGCTTCCGGCAGCACCGCCGCCTCTGCTTCCGGCGTCGTGTACCGCACGTTGGACGAGATCAAGGCATCCGGCACCATTAACATCGGCGTGTTCTCCGACAAGAACCCGTTCGGCTATGTGGATGAGAACGGCGAGTATCAGGGCTACGACGTCTACTTCGGCAACCGTCTGGGCGAAGACCTGGGCGTGGAGATCAACTATGTTTCTACCGAGGCTGCCAACCGCATCGAGTACCTGCAGACCGGCAAGGTGGATGTGATCCTGGCAAACTTCACCGTCACCCCCGAGCGTGCAGAGGAAGTGGACTTTGCTCTGCCCTACATGAACGTGGCTCTGGGCGTCATCTCTCCGGACAGCGCCGTTGTGACCACCCTGGACAACTGGAACCCCGATGATCAGATGATCGTCATCTCCGGCACCACCGCCGAGACCTACCTGACCAAGGAGTATCCCGACATCCCCCTGCAGAAGTACGACTCCTACGCCACCGCCAAGAACGCACTGGAGAACGGCAACGGCGTGGCATGGGCCAACGATAACACCGAGGTCATCGCCTTTGCAAACCAGAACCCCGGCTACACCGTGGGCATCGCTTCTCTGGGCAGCCAGGACACCATCGCTCCCGCTGTGAGCCAGGGCAACACCACCGTTCTGGACTGGCTGAACGATGAGATCAAGACTCTGGGCGAGGAGAACTTCTTCCATGCTGACTACGAGGCTACGCTGGTGGACACCTACGGCACCGACTACGAGGACGAACTGGTCGTCGAGGGCGGCGTGACCGCTGCCGACAGCGCTTCCGGCGAGGCTGCTTCTTCCGAGGCTGCTTCCAGCGAAGCCGCAGCCTCCAGCGCAGCAGCACAGTAAGGCGCGAACAGCTTTGAAGCTGACATGAAATTTACGAAGCACCTGCAATTCCTGAGGCGTATCAACGCGCCGGGGAAGGGCGGGTGCTTTTTGCGTTCCGCCGGTTTGAAGTCGCTGCGCGACAGCCGGAGGACGGCAGCAGCAGATACCGTTTGCCTGCACAACCCCCTCCGTGAAAACGCACCTCCGGAAAATCCGCAGATTTTCCGGAGGTGCAAAGATAAAATAATAATTCCTCTGATGATGCCCAGAGCAAAGCGGAGGGCATTTTAAACCGTCCACATCATAAAAGGGCCACCCTGTTTTTCTCGTTGCGCCACCCTGCGGAACGTGTTATACTGGAACAAAACGACTCTGGTGGAAAAACTTTAAAAAGAGAGGATGTTCCCAAATGAAGCGAGCCTATACCAACGGCATCCTGCTGGACGGCACCGAGCAGATGCAGCCCACGGCGCACAAGATCGTTCTCACTGAGGACGGGATCATCACCGCCATTGCGGACGAGGGCACCGATCTGGACGGCTATGAGGTCATCGACCTGCGGGGCGGCTACCTGATGCCGGGCCTGATCAATCTGCACGTGCATCTGGCCGGCAACGGCACGCCCAGCGCAAAACCCCGGGATAATGCCGCGCTGGTGCGCAAAATTCTGAGCAATGGGCTGACCCGGGCGGTGGCCTATAAGCTGGTGTGCAGCTATGCAAAGACGGAGCTTCTGGGCGGCGTGACCACTATCCGCACCGTGGGCGGCATTGCGGATTTCGATACCCGCTGCCGGGACGATGCCGCCGCCGGAAAACTACTGGCTCCGCGCATCCTTGCCGCCAACGAGGGCATCTCTGTTCCGGGCGGGCATATGGCCGGTTCGGTGGCCGTGGCGGCCCGCAACAACGCCGAAGCGCTGGTCCAGCTGAAAAAGGCCAGTGAACAGAAGGTGGATCTCATCAAGCTGATGATCACCGGCGGCGTGATGGACGCGACCGAAAAGGGTACTCCCGGCGAGCTGAAAATGCCGCCGGAAATGGTGAAAGCTGCCTGCGACGAAGCCCACCGGCTGGGCTACACCGTGGCGGCGCACACCGAGTCGCCGCAGGGCGTGAAGGTGGCGCTGGAAAACGGCGTGGACTCCATCGAGCACGGCGCAAAGATGGACGAGGAGACGGTTCGTTTGTACAAGGAGCGGGGCGCGTTCGTCTGCACCACCATCTCCCCGGCACTGCCCTATGCGCTGTTTGACATGTCCGTTTCCGGCGCTACCGAGAAGGACCAGTACAACGGTAAGATCGTGTTTGACGGCGTGATTGAAAGCGCAAAGACCGCCCTTGCCAACGGCATCCCAGTGGGGCTGGGCAACGACGTGGGCTGCCCCTACATCACCCAGTACGACTTCTGGCGGGAATTGTGCTACTTCCATAAGTATTGCGGCGTGAGCAATCGGTTTGCGCTGTACACCGCCACCCTGCGCAATGCGCAGCTGGCCGGGGTAGGGGGCGTGACGGGTTCCATTGAGCCGGGCAAGAGCGCAGACTTCATCGTGACCCGCAAAAACCCGTTGGAGGACCTGACGGCGCTGCGGGAGCTGGAACTGGTGGTCTGCCGGGGCCGCGCGGTAAAAAAGCCGCGCCCCAAGCGCAAAAAAGAGATCGATGCCCTGTTGGATCCGTATCTGGTATAAATATTGTTTTACAAAGGCTCTCCCGCAAGGGAAAGCCTTTTCTGTTTTTGCTTCCCGTTTACATGCTCGCCATTACGGCCATGATGCTCTGCCAGCTCTTGTTCCGGGCGGCGGGCACGGAGGCCGGGCGTGAATGCCGGGCAGGGGTACGGCCGGCGGCTACAGGGGCAGCAGCGGTTTCAAGGGCGGCGTTCAGCGGCACAGAAGGGTGAAAGAACACCGCCGTGTCCCGTGTCAGCCAATAGGAAGCAAGCTGTGCAGCCCGGGGGTCAGCCTGCAGGGCGCGGCGCTCGCTCCCGGCCAGAAAGTCCGCCAGCCAGTAGAGGATCGCACTCAGCGGCAGGCTGGGGGCTTCGCTCTGGCTCCAATAGACCCAGCTGGCCCCGGCGCCTACATAGCTTTTTACAGTGATCTGTGCCCCGCTGCGGGGGTTCTGGGGCATCGCACCGCGGTAATCTGTCCCGACAAGCGGGCGCAGCTCGGCAAGGATGCGCTGGGTGCGGGCCATATCCAGACGGTCCTCCCGGCAGTAGGCGCGGAAATCGGTCCCGTCGATGAGTCCATCGGCGCTGGCGGGGAAACGCCCGGTCAGCTGGCCGTCTGCATTGTGGCACAACTGCCAGCCCTTGCGGAACAGCTGGAAGTTCAGACAGCGCCGGCCCATGGTGGAGTAGCAAAGCACAGCGGTGCTTTCGCCGGGGGCCTGCTTCAGCTCCAGACAGGCGTCATTGCCGCAGACATCCTGCAGCTCGACCGAGAGCAGAAGGTTTGCCCCGGCGTGCTGGGCAGACATGGCGTTGTGCATGGCGGAAAAATAACGGTTGGCGTCCATGATGCGTTCCTCCCTGAAACATGATACAGCGGTTTGTTGTATGACAGGCAGATGCTGCAGCAGACACCGCCGTGCACAGCGGCCTCTTACGCAGAATTGTTTTATCGTCTGAACACAGTATAACACATTTTACAACGGAAAACAACTATAAGTTTGCAGAAAAATCAAAAATTCTGGCTGAAGTTGTTGCATGAGGATGAGATATGGTTGTGAGAACACAGAACTGGTTGTTAAAGAACAGGGAGCAGCCGGGCGGCGCAGTGAAATGCCTGAGCGGGCGAAGGTTTAGAATTGTAAACATTTTGACAGAAAAAATTCACACTCAAACACATGTTTTCACACTTTTTACACCTTTTTTCCGAAAGGACTTGAACATTTCTGGAAAGTGTGGTATATTATTACCATCCAAGCAAGGATAGTATCCCGTATCATAGCGGGGTGCGAAAATTATCTTCAAAATTTGAAGGGAGTAATTTCATTATGATGATGCCTGCAAACTATTCTGCAATCGCAGAGAACGAAATGACCTATGTTGTCGGCGGCGGCCTGGTTGATTGCCTGGCTCCTGTCATGGAAGACAAGAACTGGCAGAACTTCAACTCCAACCTGATCTACATCGTTGGCAACAGCTATGTTCAGAAGCTGGCTGACAACACTCTGGGCAAGCTGTTCTGCGGCACCTACAAGCCCGGCGATATCGCTACCGGTGCTTGGGAAGATGTCAAGACTGTCTGGGGCAAGAACTACAACGACGAGCACGACGGCTTCTGGAATGGCGCTAAGGGCGTTCTGAACGTTGCTCTGCAGGGCGTTGGCGTTCTGGCTTCCATCTACACTCTGGGTGCTGGCTCTATCGGTCTGGACGTCAAGCCCAAGGTTAGTATTGGCTTCTAATCAGTAAGGACTGATTTGAGGTGTACACCAAAGCAGTTTTGAGCTGGTTTGGTGACAAGCACTGAACCTGACCCCCGCGCACAATGGCGTTTGCTGTTGTACGCGGGGGTTTTTGTTTGTCGTAAAACGCACAGATATGCGAAAAGAGCATCCACTGCATTCTCGGAGCGCCGGAAAACCGGCACGGAATGCAGTGGATGCTCTTTTATGGGATGCGGATCAATATTTTTTGCATCAGTCGCCCAGCTCCCGGATCTCGTTCTGGATCAGCCGCCCGGCAGCGCGAGCAAGCTGATCCATGCCGCGGATGCGGGCCATGTTTTTGCCGTAGATCTGCGCGGCGGCACCGGCGGCGCTGTCCTCGCCCATGAACACGGCCGACACCCGGATGCCCATACGCTGCAGCGCCCGCACCTGTGCGGCGGTGTCGGCCACGCCGGCGGCATCCTCATAGCCGCAGCCAAGCGGGTTTTCCGGGCTGGGCGGGATGCGGCGGCTGTCGTTGGGGGAGGCATCGGTCAGTACGATGAGCAGATGCCGCGCAGCCGGGCCGGGAGCAAACTGCAAAAGATCCCCGGCCGCCCGCAGCGCCAGGCCGTCGCGATTCCAGCCGGAAGCAAAATAATGGTTGATGCTCTGCAGGTTTTTGTCGGCAAAGTCTTTGAGCACCCGCAGCACGGTGTAGCCCCGCAGGCTGCTGAAAGCGCTCACCCGCACCGGGATGCCGCAGGCGGCAAGGCTCTGGGCAAGGATGCTGCCCTGTGCCGCGATCACCTCCTGACAGTGCAGGCGGGAGGCAGATGCATCCAGCAGCAGATCCACCGTGAAGGAAGGGCGGTTCTCCTCCTCTGCGCACAGGAACACCCGGTCGTCGTTCAGCAGGGGGGCGCGCCACACCCGCCCGGCATCCACATTGCCGCTGCGGGCGATGCGGGCGTTGGGCTGCTGATGCACGAGGATGCAGTTGCGGATCTGCTCGGTCAGCCGCAGCACCACGCTGCGGTGCAGCTCCCGGTTTTTGGCGTAGTAGGCGCGGTTGCGGTCGGCCTGCAGCTCGGCCTGTTCGGCCAGATGTTTCGCTTCCGGGTTGGGCGCCTGCTCCGGGCTGGGCACACCGGCGCTGAACCACAGATGACAGCCCAGATGGTCGCCCACGCACAGCTCCTGTTCCGCCTTGCGCAGCCGCTCCGGCGGGTAGAGGGAGCGCCCGAAGCAGCTTTCGATGTACGCGCGGTCCTGTGCGGCGTTCTGCTTTAATGTAATGTGTGCCCGGCGCTTGTCCACCGCCAGCCCGCCGCCGGCGGCATCCACCGAACCGGAGTGTTCCACTGTGACCCGGTCGGTCTTGATCATCTGGGTGGGCATGGCCCTGGTGGCCAGCTTGGCCAGAAAGCCGTCCAGATGCAGATGCAGGGCGGCTTTTTGCCGGATTTTGCCGTCAAACAGCTCGAATTTCGCGTAAATCGATAAAATTTCTGCTTTCAGTTTTTCCGGTTCCGGCGCCTCGGCAGGGGCCAGCGCCGCCGCAAGGCCGGACTCATAAGGGGTCATCACCGGGTCGGCGCGCCCCAACACCCGCCGCCAGCGGGCTGCCTGCATGGTGTACACCAGCTGATTTTTTGCCATCCACTCCTGCCGCGAAAGCTTGTATTGGATGGCGAAAAAATAGTCGGCGTGGGCGCGGCGCAGGCTTTCCAGCACGGGGCGGTTGGGCAGCTCCAGCCGGTAGGCCGCGCTCTCGAGGTAAAGCCAGGTCAGATCGTCCAGCAGCGATTGGCGCATGTCGCCCTCCCAGCTGTCGAAAATACTTCGGATGAGCGTATCACCGTAGTATTTATGCACAAGCCCCACGATGGTATTCATGTAAAAATCGGTGGTGCCGTCGGTGTAGCGGGCTAAGAACAGCGGCTCAAAGCCATAGGCGCCTGCAGCCGCCCAGACCTGATTGGCCGCGCGCCGCTCCTGCGCGGTGTAGCTCTGGGCGTCCATCAGGCAAACAGCTTTCCGGCATCCAGCTTGGCCGGGATGCGCGACGCGATGACGTCCCGGATCAGCCCCTGCTCGTAGCTGTCAAAGGCCTTGTTGGTGATGCCCATGTCCAGCGCAGCCCCCGCCGGGATACCCCGCCGGATCAGCCGCAGCGCGTCCAACATGCCGCGCAGGTCCAGCGCCTTGGTGGAAATTTCCGCGCTGTCGCACTTTTTCTGCAGGTCAAGGAACAGCAGCGCGAACTGATGCACATACTTTGCGGCCAGATCCGGGAACTGTGCCCGCAGCAGCTTTTCCAGATTGTCCTGCGTGATGGTGGGCATCTGGATGACCACAAAGCGGGAAGTGAGGGCTTCATTCAGCTCCCGGGTGCCGGCGTAGCCGTAGTTCATGGTGGCGATAAAGCGGGTCTCATCGGCCAGCGGGATGCGGTCGTAGCCGGGCACATCGATGGCGCGGCGGAAGTCCAGCACGGCGTGCAGCACGGCCAGCGCCTCGTTTTTGGCCATGTTGATCTCGTCCAGCACGCCGAAGCCGCCGCACTGGGCGCAGCGGTACACCGGCCCGGGGCGGAACTCTACCCGCCCGTCGGCAAAGGTGTCCATGCCGATGAGGGAAGCCGCGTCCATGTTCACATGGAAGGAGATGTCCCATGCCGGGCGGCCGAAGGCAGCGGAAAGGTTCTCGGCCAGCACGTTCTTGCCGGTGGCCTTGCCGCCTGCCAGCAGCAGGTTTTCGCCGCAGAGCAGAGCTGCCAGCGCCTGCTCCCACACCTCTTTGCCATAGTAGGTAAAGGCCGGGGAAGGAATGCGGGGCCGCAGCTCGTCCGCCAGCGGCCGGGCTGCGCGGTATTCGTTCACCGCTGAAAGCAGGGCTGGGTCCACACCCTCCTGCCGCAGCACTTCAAGGATATCAGACATTTGTACAAACACCTCGATCTTGCCGGTACAGTTTTACAGCACTGACCGGCTCTCTGCCCCTATCATAGCACAATCGCGGGCATTTGTGTAGGGGCGGCAGGGGCTAAGAAACAGCAAAAGCGGCTCTGCCGGATAGCAGAGCCGCTTTTGAAAAAGAAGAAAAAGAAGAACGCTTATCAGACGTTGTCGATGCCGGCCATCTGCTTGATGGCCTTCATGGCGAAGGTCAGGGTACGGCCCATGGCCACGCCTGCCATCAGGCAGGGGTAGTTGTTGGCAAAGAAGCTGCCGGACATATCGCCGGTGACGTACAGGCCCTCCATGGGCTTGTTGTCGTTGTCCAGAGCCTGACCCTTTTCGTTGATGGCAATGCCCTGCTCGGTGGTCAGCAGGGAAGCGCCCAGCCAGCAGCCGTAGAAGGGAGCCTTGCGGATGGCGCTCAGGCGGTAAGCGGGCTTGCCGAAATCCTCGTCATTCTGCTTGTCGTACAGCTCGTTGTAACGCTCAACGGTGGCCAGGAAGGTGTCCTTTGCTTCGCCAGTGAAGCCCAGCTTGTCGGCCAGCTCTTCGATGGTGTCGCAGACGAACAGGGAACCGTCGGCCACAGCCTCATCGACCTTGCCCTGGAAGTAGGCCTCGCCGCCGGCACGGGTCTGAGCGGAGCAGCCGATGGTGTGGAAGCGCTTTGCGTCCTCCAGCACATTGGCGTCGCAGATCTGAGCGTAGACGCGGCCCGGCTGGTGAGCGGCAGCGTAGACGATATCGTTGTAGGGGCTGCTCTCGTTGGCAAAGCGCTCGCCGTTACGGTTGACCTTCAGGAAGGGCTGGGTGCCGGGGTTGTACTGGCGGATGTTGCCGGGGAAGGCCTTGCCGCCGAAGGCGGAGTCACTGTCCACGTAGCCTGCATCCACGCCGGGAGCCACGATGCCGCGGTCAAACAGCATGGGAGCAGCTTCCTTGTCCAGGTTGGCGCCGGCCCACACAGCAGCGCGGATGCCGTAGCCCTTGTCGGCGGGAGAGTAGGAGCAGGCGGTGGTGACGCTGGTGCCCAGCGGGTCCAGCTGCTCCATCATGTAGGGGTTGCCGGGGAAACCGCCGCAGGCCAGCAGAACGCCCTGATTTGCGTTGTAGCGGATGAAGTGGTCGTCCTCGGTGCTCTGGGCGATGATGCCGGTGATGCGGCCGGTCTCGTCCTTTTCCAGCTTGGCCAGGCTGGTCTTGAAGTCGATGCCGTAGCCCAGCTCTTCAATGTACTGCTTCAGCAGCTCGTTACGGGCCACGCCGCCGCTGCGGTCGTAGGTGTACTCGATCTCGGGGTACATGTAATCGGTGTTGTGCTCTGCGTTCTCGGCAGGCCACTTGGCCTCGTCGCCGCAGGTGTAGATCATGTTCACACCGTACTTGTCGGTCATGATCTCGCGCACAAAGTTGATCATCTCGCCGGACTCGTTGATCCAGGTCTTGACGACGCGCTGGTCGCACTTGCCGGAAGCGTAGCGGGAGATCTCGCTCAGCAGCTTGGCGCGGTCCATCTGGATGCCGTTCTCCACAGAGCCGAAGCCGTCCACGGCGCCCACCCAGTGGCGGGTGTCCTGCACGTTGGCGTTCTGCTCGATGATGCGGAAGTTCAGGCCGTTCTTGGCGGCGAAAGCAGCGGCGAACATACCGCCGTTGCCGGCACCGACGATGACGATGTCGGTGTCCACGGTCTCGGTGATGGCAGCCTCGTCAATGTCCGGCTCGGTGCCCAGCCAGTCGTTCTCGTCGCCGGTGGGCAGCTGGACGGAGGAGACAACGGCCTCGCCCTTTGCCTGTGCGTAGCAGCTCTTGGCAGCCTTCATGACAGCATCGGAGGTGATGGTGGAGCCGGACACGCCGTCGATCTCGGCAGAACCGGCAGCCAGCAGCTGCTCGCGCAGCTCGTCGGCAGCGGCAGCGCCGAAGGAAGCGGTCTCGCCGGAGGTATCGACCACGACATCGGTGACAGCACTCTCGGAGAAGGTCATGGTGACCTTGACAGTGGAGCTGATGCCCTCGGCGGTGCCCTCGTAGGTGCCGGGGATGTAGGTGCCGGCAGCGCCGGAAGCGGAGGTGGAGGCAGAACCGGAGGCGGCATTGCAGGCAGCCAGGGCGCCGGCGGTCACACCGCTCATGGCGGCAGCAGCGGCGATCTTCAGAAAGCCTTGGCGGGAGATCTTGTTCATGATTTTTCTCTCTTTCTTTTCTTCTTCGTGTGTAGGGATCCTTCTTCTCAGACATCGACAATTTTTTATCGATCCGAGAAAGATTATAACGCGAAACAACGCTGTTTACAATTCATTTTTCTTATATTATAATTTAGGAAGAACTAATCTATTGGGGGAGGACACCCGGAATGAATCAAAGTGCGTTGGAAGGTTTTGTGAAGATCGTGGAGCTGAACAGCTATTCGGCGGCGGCCGAAGCACTGTATCTGTCGCAGTCGGCACTTTCGCAGCAGATCCGCACACTGGAAGGGCAGCTGGGGTTCGAGCTGTTCCAGCACGTGCCCCGCAAGGTGCTTCTGACCCCGGCGGGGCAGGACTTTTACCCCCGGGCAAAGCAGATGATGGAGCTGTACCGGGAAGCCGTCCGCCACGGACGGGCAGTCAAACAGCAGGCCAACCCGCCGGCGCGGCATCTGGAACTGGGCGTCTGCCATGCGGCGGTGCGGATGTTCGGGTATGATCTGTTTGCCCTTACCGGCGATCTGTGCCTTGCCTATGCACCTATCCTCAAGATCTGCGCCACCCGCAGCGAGCTGTGGCGCAGCCTGAAAAAAGGGGAGAGCGACCTTGCTTTTCAGCTGGACAGCGCCGAAATTTACGCGCAGGGACTGCAGTTCATCCCGCTGTTCTACATGCCGGAGGTGTGCATCCCCATCCATGCGCCGGCCGGGATGCCGCAGGGGCGGATGACGCTGGAACAGGCGCTGCAGTACCGCTGGCTGCCGGTGCGGGAGATGTACCAGACCGTTTACGAGACGGAACTGCTGCAGGAAGGCACCCGCCGCGGGGCGGACATCACCCCGCCGGGCACCATCCGCAGCTCAAAATACGGCGGCCCATCGCTGAAAATGGTGCCGCTGCTGTACTACGGCCGCCCGGATCTGAGCTTTACCCAGCTGCTGGACTGGAACAAGGGCCACCGGTTCGGCATCGTGGTGGGGCAGAAGGCCAATGACCCGGCGGTGACGGGCTATATCCGGGAGCTGCAGCAGGTTCTGCCGCCGCTGACAAAGCAGCTGTTCGGGGTGGAGCTGGAAAAAATAGAAGCGTGAAAAAACCGGAGACCTCCGTAGAGATCTCCGGTTTTTAAAATATCTGTGTTTACTCCACCACGTCCTCAAACTGGCTGTTGTACAGGTCGGCGTAGAAGCCGCCGGCTTCCAGCAGCTGGTCGTGGGTGCCCTGCTCCACGATGTCGCCGTCCCGCATCACGAGGATGAGGTCGGCGTCCTTGATGGTGGACAGGCGGTGTGCGATGACAAAGCTGGTACGGCCTTCCATCAGGCGGTCCATGGCGGTCTGGATGCGCTGCTCGGTGCGGGTGTCCACACTGCTGGTAGCCTCATCCAGAATGAGAATGCGGTTGTCCGCCAGAATGGTGCGGGCGATGGTGAGCAGCTGCTTCTGGCCCTGACTGACGTTGGAAGCGTCCTCGTTCAGCTCCATCTGGTAGCCGCCGGGCAGGGTGCGGATGAAGTGGTCGGCGTTGGCAGCCTTGGCGGCGGCGATGACCTCTTCATCGGTGGCGTCCAGACGGCCGTAGCGGATGTTCTCCATGATGGTGCCCTTGAACAGCCATGTGTCCTGCAGCACCATGCCGAAGCCTTCGCGCAGGGCGCTGCGGTCAAAGTCGCGCACATCGTGGCCGTTCAGGGTGATGGAACCGGAATCCACGTCGTAGAAGCGCATGAGCAGCTTGACCATGGTGGTCTTGCCGGCGCCGGTGGGGCCGACGATGGCCACCTTCTGGCCGGGCTTGACCTCACAGCTGAAGTCGTGGATGATGGTCTTTTCGGGGGTATAGCCGAATTTGACGTGGTCGAAGGTCACCTGACCGTCGATGCAGGCGGGGTCTGCCCGGCGGGCCGGGTCGGCGGTCTGGTCCTCTTCCGGCTCGTTCAGGAACTCGAACACCCGCTCGGCGGCAGCGGCCATGCTCTGCAGCATGTTGGACACCTGCGACAGCTGCTGGATGGGCTGAGTGAAGTTCTTGACGTACTGGATGAAGGCCTGGATGTCGCCGATGGTAATGGTGCCGTTGGCGGCAAAGATGCTGCCCACGATGGCCACCGCCACATAGCCCAGGTTGCCCACAAAGTTCATGATGGGCTGCATCAGGCCGGAGAGGAACTGGCTCTTCCAGGCGGATTCATAGAGCTTGTCGTTGGCGGCGTTGAAGTCGTTCAGCACCACGGCCTCGCGGTTGAAGGCCTTGACCACGTTGTGGCCGGAGTAGACCTCCTCGACCTGACCGTTCACCACACCCAGCGTGGCCTGCTGCGCCTTAAAATACTTCTGGCTGAACTTGACCACCAGCAGCACCAGTGCCAGCGACACCGGTAAGATCAGCAGAGCGATGAGGGTCATGCGGGGGCTGATGGACAGCATCATGATCAGCACGCCGATCATGGTGGTCACGCTGGTGATCAGCTGGGTGATGCTCTGGTTCAGGCTCTGGCCCAGCGTGTCCACATCGTTGGTGATGCGGGACAGCACTTCGCCTACGGTGCGCTTTTCAAAGTAGGCGAGGGGCAGGCGGTTGATCTTTTCGCTGATCTGCTTGCGGAAGTCGTAGCAGACCTTCTGGGAAAGGCCGGTCATCAGCCAGCCCTGAATGAAACTGAAGGCGCTGCTCAGCAGGTACATGCCCAGCAAAAACAGCAGGATGCGGCCGATATACACAAAGTCGATGCTGCCGGCGCCGCGCAGCTTGGCGATCCAGCCGGTGGCAAGGGCCGTGGTAGCCTTGGCCAGCACCTTGGGGCCTGCAATGTTGAAGATGGTGGACAGAATGGCAAAGACAATGGCTGTGATGAGCGGCAGCTTATAGTGGCTCATGGTCTGGAGGAGCTGATACAGCGTGCCTTTGAAGTCCTTGGCGCGCTCGGTCGTCATGCGTCCAGGTCTCGGCATATCACTCACCCTCCTTTTCGGTATTCAGAGTTTCGAGGTCCAGTTCCTTCTGGCTCAGCTGGCTGCGGGCGATCTCCTGATACTCGGGGCAGCTGGCCATCAGCTGGGCATGGGTGCCCTTGCCGACCAGACGGCCCTCGTCCAGCACAAGGATCTGGTTTGCGTGCAGCACGGTGGAGATGCGTTGCGCCACAATGATGACGGTGGAATTACCGGTCTCAGCTTTCAGCGCACGGCGCAGAGCCACGTCGGTCTTGAAGTCGAGTGCGGAAAAACTGTCGTCGAACAGATAGATCTTCGGGTTCTTGGCGATGGCGCGGGCGATGGAAAGGCGCTGCTTCTGGCCGCCGGATACGTTGGAGCCGCCCTGCGCGATGGGGCTTTGGTAGCCCTCCGGCTTTGCGTCGATGAACTCGGTGGCCTGCGCGATGGAGGCAGCCTTTTTCACGTCGGCGTCGGTGATCTGCTCACCGCCGAACTTCAGGTTGGAGTCGATGGTGCCGCTGAACAGCACACCCTTCTGGGGCACATAGCCCAGCAGGTCGTGCAGCTGTGCCTGGGGCATCTGGCGCACGTCGATGCCGTCCACGGTCACGCTGCCGCCGGTCACGTCGTAGAAGCGGGGGATCAGGTTGAGCAGGGTGGACTTGCCGCAGCCGGTGGAGCCGATGATGGCAGTGGTCTCGCCGGGCTTTGCGGTAAAGCTGATGTGCTCCAGCGCGTCGCTGTCGGCACCGGGGAAGCGGAAGCTCACGTCGTGGAACTCCACCTCACCCTGCCATTTCTTGTGCTCCAGCGCGGGTTTTGCCGCTGCTTCGTCCGGGTCGTTGATGGCTGCTTTGGTGCGGATGACCTCGTCGATACGGTCGGCAGCCACACCGGCGCGGGGCAGCATGACGGCCACCATGGCCAGCATCAGGAAGGACATGACGATCTGCATGGTGTAGGTGATGAAGGCGATCATCTCGCCCACCTGCATGGTGCCGTTGTCCATGGCCTTGCCGCCGAACCACACGATGAGCAGGCTGGTGCCGTTCATGATCAGGGTCATAAAGGGCATCATGGCCACCATGGCGCGGTTGGTGAACAGCTGGGTGCCCATCAGATCTCTGTTGGCCTTATCAAAGCGCTGTTCCTCAAACTTTTCGCGGCTGAAGGCGCGCACCGGCATGATGCCGGTGAGGATCTCGCGGCTGACAAGGTTCAGCCGGTCCACCAGCGTCTGCATGATCTTGAACTTGGGCATGGCCATGTTCATCAGGAAGAGGATGAGCAGCAGCAGGATGGCCACATCCAGCACGATGATCCAGGAAAGGCCGCTGGAGCTGCCGATGACGTGCAGCACACCGCCGATGCCCAGAATGGGCGCGTAGGCCACCATGCGCAGCAGCATGACGCAGACGAACTGCACCTGCTGGATATCGTTGGTGGTGCGGGTGATGAGGGACGCAGTGGAGAAGTTCTCGATCTCCGCGTTGGAGAAGTGGATGACGCTGGAGAAGGTCTCGCGGCGCAGGTCCCGGCCGATGGCGGCAGACACGCGGGAGGCCAGGAAGCCCACCGCGATGGACACGGCCACCATCAGCAGGGTCAGACCCAGCATCTGGCCGCCCACCTTATAAAGGTAGTGCATCTGCACATCATGAGCGATGCCCTGTGCTTCATATTCCAGCTGCACCAGCAGCAGAGACTGGCTCTTCATGTTTTCCACGACCGTCTCGTCCAGCTGGCCGATGGCGCCGGTCAGCTGCTGCTGCACGGCGTCGCGGCTGAAGCCAGGCATCTGGCTCATAGCGGCAAACTGGCCGCACACGGTGTCGAGGTCATCTGCCGTGGGGGCTACGGTCTCTGTCTCGGTATCCGTATCCGATGCGGTGCTGCCGGCAGACTGCATCTCGGCAAGGCCGGTCATTGCCATGCCGGTCTGCCCGGCGGGGGCGTTGGCGGCCTGCGCCGCAGCCATATACAGTACAATGTCCGGTGTGGTGATGCTGTCCTCAAGGGCAGTGCGCTCGTCGGCGGTCAGGTCGGTGCGCAGAGACAGCACATCGCCGTCGGCGGTGTAGGCGTCCTGCAGCTTCTGGGCGTCATCCTCGCTCATCAGAAGCGAGAGGGCATCCAGCGTGCTCTGCCGCACTGTGTCGGGCAGGGGGCTTTCGATGCCGCCCTGCTGGATGCCGGTGTCCACGATCTTGCTGGTGTAGTCCGGCAGCGAAAGATCGCAGTACGCCTGCACGAACAGCAGAGCGAACACCACAAGGCAGACGGCCCAGTGACGGGCCAGCTGCTTAAAGATCTTCATCATGGTTTGGTTCTCCCTTCGGTTGATTTGCTTCGCGGGAAGCATTTTCCGCAAGAATGGCGTCCATCAGAACATTGCGCAGAACATCCATCTGGGCGGCCTGCTCCGGGGTCAGCCGGGCGATGACGCAGGTAAAGTAGTCGCCGAGAGCCGCTTCGCACTGCTGGCAGGCGGCGTAGCCTGCGGGGGTCACCCGCACCAGCGTTTTGCGGCGGTCGGCGGGGTCGGGCTGACGTTCGGCCAGGCCGTCCTGCTCCAGCACCCGCAGCCAGCGCGAGACGGCAGGCAGCGGCTTGCGCACCTCTTTGGCAAGGTCGGATACGCAGATGGCACCGTCCTGCCCGTTGCAGGCGATGGTGTGCACCAGCGCTTCCAGAATGGTAAAGTGGCATTTGGGGCAGTCGGCCAGCGCGGCCTTCATGCCTGCCTTGGATGCTTTGCTCAATCGCCCGATGTAGTGGCACATGCCCTGAAAACTCAGGGCGGGCTGTTCGGACATAAAACCCCCTCCTCACAAAATACTTAACAGATGTTAACTGTTAACGCCTGATAATAATAGTCCTGCTGCAGGCGGATTGCAAGAGGGTAGAGGGATTATTTTAAAAAAGTTCACAAACCTGCTCAGCGAAAGTCTATATCCCGCTTCACTTCCGCATACCTATATAGAATTATAATACAAAGGGGGCGGGCGCATGGGGGAAAACCTGAACAGCATCCTGACCTTGTTCGGCGGGCTGGCGCTGTTTCTGTACGGGATGGACGAGCTGAGCCGTGGGCTGGAAGCGGCGGCCGGGGAGCGGATGCGCACCCTTCTGGCAGCGCTCACCGGCGGGCCGGTGCGGGGCGTGCTGACCGGACTTGCCGTGACGGCGGTGCTGCAGAGCAGCTCGGCGGTGACGGTAATGCTCATCGGGCTGGTCAGCGCGGGGCTGATACCTCTGCGGCGGGCGGTGCCGGTGCTGTTCGGGGCCAACATCGGCACCACGGTGACGGCGCAGCTGCTGGCCTTCCGGCTGGAGGATGCCCGCTGGGCAGTGCTGTTTGCGGGGGTGATGCTGGGCTTTTTCTGCCGCAGCAAAAAGGGCAAAGCCGCTGCCCAGGCGCTGACCGGCTTCGGACTGCTGTTCGAAGGCATCGCTGTCATGGGAACGGCACTGGCTCCGCTGGCCGAGGGGCTGCTTTTCCGCAGCTGGATGCTCCGGGTGCGCACTGACCCGCTGTGGGGCGTGCTGACCGGTCTGTGCATGACCCTGACCGTGCAGAGCAGCTCGGCCACCATCGCCATGCTGCAGAATCTTGCGGCGCAGCCCGGGCCGGGCGGCGGCAGTCTGCTGGGGCTGGCGGGGGCCTTGCCCATCCTGCTGGGCGACAACGTGGGCACGACGATCACGGCGATCCTGGCCAGCCTTGGCCGCAGCCGGGACGCAAAGCGCACCGCCGCTGCCCACGCGGTGTTCAACCTGTCCGGCGCGGCGGTGTTCTGCGGGCTGCTGCCGCAGTTCGTGCGCCTGACCGAAGCTGTTTCACCCAAAGGGCCGGAGACCGGGGTCATCGCCCGGCAGATCGCCAACGCCCACACCCTGTTCAACCTGATCTGCACGCTGGTGTGGCTGCCGCTGACGCCGGTCATGGTAAGGTTTGTGACATGGCTTGTGCCGGGTGCATCTCCGAAAACGGAGCGAAACACCGAAACGCATAAATGAGTTGTGCACTCTGCCTGAAAACGTTCCAGGAAATTTGTGCATCATGAAACGGAAGTTTGTTCCGGCAAACTTGAGGAAAACAAGGCAGGAAGCGGTAAAATCCGGAAAATAGGAACAGTTTTTATCTTGATTTCCCACTGCACCGGTGGTATACTGAAACCGTCGTATCCACGAAAAATATCCGAAAACTAAAAACGACGCAGATACGAAGAAATGATAAAAACGGACGTTGGAACGTCCGGCATGGATAAGAAGGCTTCTGCGGTTGCGGCGCAGAAAAAACCACAGCGAGGTTCAAAAACGATGAAGGATATTGTAACGGCTCTGACGGAAAAATTCCGCGGGGAGCACCGCGCAGCGCGCAGATATGTTGCGCTGGTGTTGGCTTTGTCCATGGTAGTGACCCTATTTGTCAACTGGCAGCTGCACGGAAGCGGCATTGCAAAAACGGTCGATTACCAGTGCGGGAAGGAGGAACACACCCACACGGCGGATTGCTACCCCAAAGTGCTGGTGTGCGGTTATGAGGAAGGCGAGCCGGAGGACTGGGCGGTCAGTCAGCCGGACGGAGACACGGTTGTAGATGCAGGTTACGGCGTGGATGCAGAGGAGGACACCGGCGCGGCAGAGCACTCCGCAGAACCGGAGTATATCTGGGTGCCCCACGTGCACACTGCCGACTGCTACGAAGAAGTGACCACCGAAGTGCCGGTGCTCACCTGTACGGAGGAGGAGCATGTCCACACGGACGATTGCTTCGACCCCGAGGACGGCAGCCTGATCTGTGATAAATTTGAACATACCCACGACGACAGCTGCTACACCATGGAGCCGGAGACCGAGGAAAAACTGGTCTGCGGCTATGAGGAAGGCGAGCTTGTAGAAGAGCTGAACCCGGATTACAACCCCGTGGCCATGTTCGAGGCCCCGGCGGCAGCGGCAAAGCCGGTGGTGGTCGCGCCTGTGGCCGAAGGCCCGGTGCACCACCACACCGACGCCTGCTATGCACCGGACTACACCGCCGACCCCATCTGCGGCAAGGAAGAGCATCATCACACGGTGAACTGCCTGTCTGACCCGCTGGACGGCGTGGAGGACGAAGCCGACTGGCTGGACAAGACCGGTACGGCCCTGACCGGCATGTGGAACGAAGACCTGCTCACCGTGGCACAGGGTCAACTGGGCTATGAGCAGAGCGAGAAAAATTTCAAGCTTGACACCGATGACGGTGTGACCGTGCGCCACTACAGCCGCTACGGTCAGTGGTACGGCAACCCTTACGGCGCATGGGACGTGATGTTCCTGTCTTACTGCCTGAACTACGCGGGTGTGCCCCAGACCGTCGTGCCCCAGCGTGCCGGAACGCAGGCTTTGCGCAGTGAGCTGCGCGGCTCCGACTGGCTGAAGGACGCCGCCGATGTGGAGCAGATCCTGCCCGGCGATATCGTGTTTTACGACGCTTCCACCACCGAGACGGTGACGGCTCCGCAGCAGCCGGCCGTCTCGGACGACTCGCCGGATGCGGACATCGCTCTGCTGAGCATGGAAGATGCCGCAGCCGAAACGGAAGCCCCTCAGACCGAGGAACAGACCGTGACAGCCGAGACGCTGGGCATCGTGTCCGATGCGGACGAGGCAGGCAACCTGACGGTCATCTCCGGCAACGTGGACGGCAAAGTGGCCGAAGTTTCTCTGACCAGCGCCGATGTGACCGGCGTGATCGACCTGACCGCTGCCTATGCGGCACAGGCCGGGGAACAGCCGGATATGAGCGGGAAAACAGAGGATGCTCCCACTTATCAGCCCGGCCCCGAGGAAGCCTCGGGCGTCATCATCTGGGCTGTCCGGGACGGCGAAGCAGTGGATCAGATCGCTTTGCTGGCCGATACCGATGCGTCCGGGGACAAGACTCTGTCCGGACATATCTCGAACGTGACCTTTGAGCGCAAGGATGAGAAGGGCGACTGGGTCCAGATGGGCGAGGGAGATGAACTGACGAACAAGCAGGAGATCCAGATCATTGTTAAGTTTTCGCTTCCCAGCGGTACGCTGAGCGAAAAGGACTGCACGATGACCTACCAGCTTCCGAAAGGCATTCAACTGGACGAAGCAATCGGAAATGGCGTCATCAAGGACGGCGCAGGAACCACGGTAGGCTCGTATACGATCGACAAAGACGGCAAAATGACGCTCCAGTTTACAGACATCAAGTTTGCAAGCGCATTCAACGGCGAGGTCTACATTAAAGGAAAAGTAGACTACAGCGCTGCAGAGGACGGCAAGATCAGCTTCGAGAACAAGTTCAGCATGGCTATCAAAAAGCCGGAGCCGACCCTCTCAATCCAGAAAGGCGAAGTCTACTATAATAACTCCAGCATCAAGTATGCAGATGAAAACGGCAACTGCTACATCGGCTGGCGTGTGACGGTCAAGTCTCCGGATGGCACTTACGGCGAGAAGGTTACCATCCGCGATGTGCTGAACGGAAACAATGCATCTGCGCCTTCGACATTCGTTCAGAACAGCATTGTTGTAAAAAAGGTGTCCGCAGACGGTAAAATAGTCACGCCGGTGGATTCGTCCGACTATACCCTGACCATGAGCGATAATGTGGGTACACCGTCCGGGACGGAGCAGAACATCACGGTCAGCGGTCTGCCGCCGCTTGCAGCAGGCGAAGCTTATTATCTGGAATATCAGGCGATGGCAGATTCGAATCAGTTCCCGGGGCAGGGCGCTGCAACCATGCACAATACATCAAGTGCATCGGCGGGCAGTACGACCGTGAAGCAGAATGGCGAATCGACGATTGGCTTTGTGAACCAGATCACCAAAACGCACGCAACAACGGCAGACGGACTGATCCAGTGGACAGTCACAGTCAGAGCGCCGCAGGATGTATATACCGGCTTTTTGAAAAACTTTGTGCTGAAGGATCCAATCCCTGCGGGCGTGAATCTGGTCGGAGATATCAAGCTGACAAGCAAGAACGGAAAAACCACGACGCTTACGGAGGAGCAGCTGAAGGACGGCTACCAGCTGAGCAGCCTTGACGACAAAACGAACCTGTTTACCCTGACCTACACCACGACAGTTCCGGAAAACGGCGGCCGTGTGACCAACACGGCAACAATGGTCCGCACGGACGAGTCCGGAGAAAGAAAAGCCACAGACTGGGTGAATGTGGATGCGAACGGTTGGTCTCTGTCCAAAAAGCATGTGAGTACAGAGGGAACGAAGTCACTCTGGGCGCTGGACGCAACGAACGCAGCAGGCTCGTCGGCATTTACCCTGACCGATACCATCGGCGATACGACGGAAAACGGTACCACGACGGTCAAGGGCGTCCACTACGCAACTGCATCGGAAGTGCAGCAGGCTTTGGAAACAGGGCTGCAGGTGTACCTTGTGGGTGAGACAGCACCCAGAGGCTATGCAGATGTGAGCCAGTGGCTGACTGTCACCTATCAGGATGCTGCCGGAAATGAAGTGCGGCCCGATGATGCCACCAAAAAGGTGATGACGATCAGGATCGCTGTGGATACAAAGGGCGTGGCCCGTGTGCGCCGCATCGTGATGGACGAACTGCCCACGGTTGAGGAAAGAGACAAGACTCCGGAGAATGCAAGGTGGAAGTTCCAGAACAGCGCAACGCTTACTCTGCCCGATGGGAAGAGCTGGACATCCAATGCGGAGGATTCCTTCCACAATTATGAGCTGTTCCAGAAGGAAGTCTCCATCGACGGCGGAAATACCTATTCCACCGATGCAAGGGTCGATTACGAGGACATCCCCAACCAGACCCTGCGCTACCGCATCACGCTGATGGCAACTGCCAATGCGAACGGGCAGATCACGCTGAAAGATACACTGCCCCAAAACGTAACGTGGACGACCGGCTCGGATAAGAACTGGATGTATCTGGACGGTAATGCGCTGCCGTGGTCGGGCGGATCCTGGAGCCTGAATGCAAGCGGAAGCCAAATGTCCAGAGCCCTGACCGTCACAGTAAATAATCTGTCGCCGGGCAGCCAGTACCACATCCGGTTTGAGTACCTGGCATCGGTCAGCAGTGACCCGAATTGGAGCCAGATGATCCCGAAAGAGGTTACCTACACGAATACGGTTGCCTATGGCGATCAGACGCGGCAGGCAACGACCACGGTATACAAACATGCAGACCCGCTGACGAAGGCGGCAACGCAGCTGAAGGATGACAAGGGCAACTGGCAGGATCAGGTGCGCTATACCATTGTCATCAACCCGGGCAACGAAACGCTGAACAAGGACGGCAGCGGCAAACTGCTGCTGGAAGATGCGATCACCGTTACCGGCGGCAAGAGTGTCTATGCAGACAGCGCCAGCGTAAAGCTCTTCTATTATCAGGACGGCTACGTTGCCGGCAGCCCGACAGACGGGCTGCAGCCGGTAGACCCTGCGCTGTACACCAAGCTGGAACCGGATGCAAGCCACTGGCTGCGTCTGGAGCTGCCTGACCATGTGGGCCTTGTGCTGGAGTATACCTGTACGCTGGATGCCGGCAGTTCTTCGGCACCTTCGCTGAGCAACACGGTCACGCTGAACGGCGTGCAGCGTACTGTACCGGCAATACTGCAAACGAACCAGAGCCATGTGAAGCTGACAAAAGGCCAGCTGATCCTGAACAAGCAGGACAGCGTCAGCCTGCAGCAGCTGCCTGGGGCAGAGTTCAAGATCCAGAAGTACGACAAAGACAGCAAGAACTTTGTAGAGGTGAAGAGCGGCACGACCGATGCAAACGGCCAGCTGAGCTTTGATGTGACGGACAACGACGCCGACACGCTGGATGCAGATGTCCTGTACCGCATTGTAGAAACGAAGGCTCCGGATCGGTATACGCTGGACAAAACGCCCCATTATGTGCTGTTCTACGACGAAGAAAGCAACGAGAGCTTTGACGATGCATACCAGAAGGCGACCGGCGGGACTGGAGACCTGAGTGTTGCAGTGGACGGCCAAACGGAGACGGTGCAAAAGAGCACGGTGGCCAACGGCGTGGATACAGACGTGCTGGTGCTGAACATCCGGAACGTTTACAATGAGCTTACCGTCCGCAAGCTCTGGATGGACAGCAGCACCAACAGGCCGCTGGCTGCGGAAGAGATCCCTCTGCTGCCGATCGAGGTACAGCTGTGCCGCTATACAGAGGGTCAAACCGCTGAGGATGCCAAAGTGGCGGATATCCGGACGCTGACAGCGAGTGACGACTGGACCTATACATGGGCCGGCGAAAATGAGATCCCCTCTCAGGACGAAAACGGGAACAAGTACTACTACTTTGTAAAAGAGGTAACGACCGGCCTCTGGAATGTAAAGGACAGAAACAACAATGGCGTGCAGACGGGCGTGATCACCCTGTTCAACTACGTCTACACCGGCTACGAGCTGCCCTCCACCGGCGGCAGCGGCACCGCACCCTTTGCGGCTGCAGGCGGTGCGCTGATGGCTTTGTCGCTGATCGGCGGCGCAGTTCTCGTACTCAAAAAACGCAAAACACACTGACCAATGAAAAAGCGTCCGGCTGGGGGGTTCCCGCCGGACGCTTTTTATATTATAATAGAGCCAGAACCAAAACCGAAAAGGAGATACCGGGATGAAACAGAAAATCGGAAAGATCTGCATGGTGCTGGGTGCACTGCTGATCCTTGCATCACTTGGCCTTCTGGCCTATAACAAATGGGACGCTGCCCGCGCCGACAAGGCCGCACAGACCGCGTTGGGTGAGCTGGAAAACACCCTGACCAAGACCATTGAGGAAAAGAACAAAGCGGACGATGTGGTGCTGCAGCCGGAGCTGGACCCCGACCAGCCCATGACCGAGGTGGAGCTGGACGGCTGGAACTACATCGGCTACCTGTCCATCCCGTCCATCGGGCTGAACCTGCCGGTGATGAGCGAGTGGAGCTATGCGGGCCTCAAGATCGCCCCGGGGCGGTACTCCGGCTCCACCTACGCCGACAACATGGTGGTCTGCGCCCACAACTACGCCAAGCACTTCAGCCCCATCAAGTGGCTGGCCGAGGGCGCCGAGGTGTATTTTACCGACATGGACGGGATGCGCTGGAGCTACGAGGTGTCCGCGGTGGAGACCATCCAGCCCACCCAGATCGAAAAGATGACCGAAAAGACCGAGGATTCCGAAAACTGGGATCTGACCCTCTTTACCTGCACCACTGGTGGCAGCGCACGCTGCGCCGTGCGCTGCGTGCGGACGGGCTATCCGGTGATGGAGACCAGTGCGGAGTAAAACCCTCTCAGTCATCGCCGCGCGATGCCAGCTCCCCCGAAGGGGGAGCTTATAAAGGTCTTTTTTAGAAAACAGAAAACAGCAAAAGCTCCCTCTTTCGGGGGAGCTGGCGCGTTAGCGCCTGAGAGGGTAAAAAAGCGCCATTGCACGGGCTGTGCAATGGCGCTTTTACGTTCAATCAGGCTCAGTGGGTGGTGCCCATGTTCACAGCGATGTCGCTGTCGTTCTCAACGATGGCTTCCACAGCCTTTTCCAGGCCGCGGGCGATCTGGTGCAGATCCATGCTGGGGGTGCCCAGAGGCTTGTTGACCACCTGCTCCATGGCGTAGGGCACATGGATAAAGCCGCCGCGCACGCCGGGGAACTTCTTGTCAATGAGGTACAGCAGGGTGTACATCAGGTAGTTGCACACATAGGAACCGGCGGTGTAGGACAGGGCAGCCGGGATGCCTGCATCCTTCATCTTCTGCACCATGGCCTTCACCGGCAGGGAAGTGAAGTAGGCGGTCTCGCCGTCCTCGCGGATGGTCACGTCCACGGGCTGATAACCAGCGTTATCGGGGATGCGGCCGTCCATGATGTTGATGCCCACCTTCTCAGGGGTGATGGCAGAACGGCCGCCGGCCTGACCGATGCAGATGACCACATCGGGGTGGTTAGCGTTCATGGCAGCTTCCAGCACTTCGCCGGCGCGGCCGAACTCGGTGGGAACTTCCTGCTTGATGATCTCGGCACCGGCGATGGTGTCGGGCAGCAGTTTGACTGCCTCAAATGCGGGGTTGACGGTCTCGCCGCCAAAGGGGTCAAAGCCGGTAATGAGAATTTTCATGATAGTTTGCCTCTTTTCTCAGATATAAATCGATGGCTCCAGGATCGTCAGCTGCCCATGATCCATGATCATGCGGTTGTCCACATAGATGCTGGGGTTATGGGTGACAAGGTCGAAGTGGCCGGTGGCATCCTGCACACCGCCCAGCGCAATGTTGCGTCCGAAGCCGATGTGGAAGGTGCCGTAGGTGGATTCATCCTCGATATAGCAGTTGCCGTCGCAGCGGGAGTGGGTGTTCAGCCCGATGCCGAACTCGGCGGCCACCACCATATCTTCGGGATCCTTGAACCGCCGCAGAAAAGCCTTGAGCCGGCGGCCGCTCTCGTTGTCCTCGATATCCGCGATACGCCCGCGCCGCAGCTCCACCCTTACCGGGCTGGAGACCACGCCAATGTAGCCCATGGAACCATCCAGAATGAGGGTGCCGTTGGTCTCGGTCTCCACCGGGGCAACGTAGACCTCCACACTGGAGGAAGCCAGACCATTGCCGTCCTTGCAGCAGCCGTTGAAAAAGCCGGGGGTGCGTCCTTCGATGCTGAAATCCAGATCGGTGCCAAGCTCGGTGGTCACATGGATCCTGCTGGCATTGGCATAGCTCTGCATGATGATGCTGGCCATGATGCGGCTCTTGGGCAGGCTCATGTTCAAAAAGTCGTAGCTCAGCAGCGACTCGCCGTTATTGGTGCTCAGCGGCAGCGAAAGGAACCGGTGCCGCCGCTGCACCACACGTTTGACAGCCCGGGTGGTGATCAGGGAATATTCTGTGGCGCCGATCACCGCATCGTAGGGGTCAAAGGCGTCCTCGCGACGGTCAAAATACTGGCCCACCTGCTCGTGCAGGTCGTCCAGAATGAGCACATCCGGCCTGCCGCCCACAGCGCGGGCAGCAGCCTGCAATGCCTCGATTTCCACGGAATATTTCTGACTGGATACGATCAGAAGACGTTCTCTTGCACGGAGCCGAACCCAGTCGCGGATGATGATATCCGCTCCGTGCTGAATTGCCTGTTTCATTCAATCACTCGATCTAACACGATAAAACGCGGGATAAAAGTTACTTTGATCACTTGAGCATGATCATCATCACGATCTGGACGACCAGCATGATAATGGCAACGGGCACCTGGTTCTTGATGACGCCCATGGGCTTCTTCATGTCCAGCAGAGCCACAGGCACGGTGTTGAAGTTTGCAGCCATCGGGGTGCACAGGGTGCCGCAGAAGCCGCAGGTCAAAGCCAGCATGCCGATGACCACCGGGTTTGCGCCGTGGGCCAGCACGAACGGGTAGCCGATGCCCACGGTCATCACGGTGATGGCGGCGTAGGCGTTGCCCATGATCATGGTGAACAGCATCATACCGACAGCATACACCACGATGCCGGCGTTGATGTTGCCCTCGGGGATGATGTGGCTGACCAGGTCAGAGATGACATCGCCGACACCGGCAGCGGTGAAGACGGAGCCAAGGCATGCCAGCAGCATGGGCAGCATGGACAGGGGACCGACGGTGGACAGCATCCGCTCGGAGTCGTTCAGGAAGGTGGAGGGCTTGTTGTCGCGGTTCATGATCATCAGCAGGATGATGGCCACGATAACGCCCAGAGCCACGCCGTTCAGGGCGGACAGGCCGATGCCCAGGCCGGTGATGGCGCAGACGACGGCCAGAACACCGATGCTCAGGGTGGGGACAAAGATCTTCATGCCGATCTTCTCATAGGTAGCCTCGGTCTCGGCCTTGGTGGCGGCGGAGACGGCACCTTTCTTGACCTTCTTGAGGATGGCGGGGATGCACATCACAACAACGAGGATGCCGCTTACCAGAGAGGGCAGCCAGCGGCCCAGAGCGATGACAACGCCCAGAACACCCCAGAAAATAAAGGTGCCCACAGGCTCGGAGTTCTCCTTGTCCTTCAGATTCTTGACGCCGCAGTAGATGCACAGCAGGCCGATGATGATGTAGATAATCTCCATCACCTTGTTGGCCAGGGTGACATCAGGACTTGTAAAAAAGCTCATTCTTCCGTCCTCCCTTACTGATAATACTTCTTGACCATCTTGCGGTCCTTGATGAGATAGAACACGATCGCAACGATGGTGGCGATGACGCACACGGGGATCTCGATGGCAGCCAGCTGGGCCAGCTCCACTTCAATGCCCAGACCTGCCAGTGTGCTCTGCACCAGCAGACCGCCGGAACCGCCCACGAACAGCACCTGACCGAAGAACCAGGTGATGTTCTCCATGCCGGCGGCCATGCCCTTCAGCTCTTCGAGGTGCTCCTCGTTGGGCTCGTAGCCCTGCGCCACGATAGCGCCTTCAGCCATGGGCATGATGACGGGGCGGACAAAACCGGCCACGCCGCCAAAGCCCACGTTGAAGGCTGCGAAGATGGAGCGCATGATGCCGTACAGGCCGATGACCAGACCGGAGGTAGCGCCCTTGAACTTGCCGATCAGCGCTGCGGCTGCCTCACGCAGGCCGTTGCGCTCCAGCGTGCCGGTGACCAGCATGACGATGATGAAGATCGCCATGCTGCGGTTGGCCACAAAGGTGCTGCCAAGGGTCTCCAGCAGGGTGACGGGGCCCAGACCGCCAACGATCGCCGTCACGACGGCAGCGACCAGAATGACGAGAATGGAGTCCAGCTTCAGTGCAAAGCCAGCGATGACGATGACAATGCCGAGTAGTTTCAGTAGTTCCATAATTGCCTTCCTTTACAGATTATATTTTCCCGGGCAGCGCCCCGCCGAGCCAGCGGCGCACCGACCGAAAATTCAGAGCAGCCCGCTCAGGCGCGGACGAACGCCGCCAGCAGCACTGAAAAGCCCAGTGCCGTCAGCCACAGTGGGACAAGGCGACGGCGCAGGTGTGCGCCGATGTCGCACTGTTCCAGCACGCCGGAAGCCTTCATGGGCACCACGGTGGTGCAGGCGGGCACGGCGGCTTCGCTGCCGTAGGGATTGGTGGAGGTGAACTCGCCGGTTCCAGCTTCGCCCGGGCAGACGTATACCCCGAAGTACGAGGTGAGGATGCCGCCTTTTCCCGCGGCAGCCTTGCACACCCGCACCTGCTGCACCGTGATGGCTTCGGCGCGGCGCTCCTCCACCAGCAGGTTGACCCGCATCATGTTGATGAGGTTGAGGACCGAAGAAACAGCAATGAGCACGTCAAAGATCAGCACCAGAATGAGCAGCGGGTGCATGGACTTCACCTCCGAATCAGAACAAATGCAGCGTTCATCCACCGGGATACAACGCTGAATCGCTGCATCTTGAATAGATAATGTTATTATATCATACTTGAGTCGCAAAAGTAAACAAAATGCCAACATTGGCAAAGAATTGTAAAAGAATGGGAGAAAATAACCCTCGGCCAAAGCCTTCCCCATGAAAAAATAACCCCGGAAAATCCTTGGATCTTCCGGGGCTGCAGCGATAAAATTTGCTTACTTATTCTTGATGAACTCGTCGATGGCCTTGGCGGCAGCCTTGCCGGCACCCATGGCCTTGATGACGGTGGCAGCACCGGTCACGGCATCGCCGCCGGCGTACACGCCGTCACGGCTGGTCTTGCCGTCGTCGCCGTCGGTGACGATGCAGCCGTGCTTGTTGGTCTCCAGACCCGGGGTGGTGGAGCGGATCAGCGGGTTGGGGCTGGTGCCCAGGCTCATGATCACGGTGTCCACGTCCAGCTCGAACTCGCTGCCCTTCTTCTCGATGGGACGGCGGCGGCCGGAAGCGTCCGGTTCACCCAGCTCCATCTCAATGCAGGTGATGGACTTGACGAAGCCGTCCTCGTCCGGGTGAATCTCCACGGGGTTGCACAGGGTCTTGAAGATGATGCCCTCTTCCTCGGCGTGCTCCACCTCTTCCTTACGGGCGGGCAGCTC
>CAKSZM010000007.1 GCA_934525735.1 uncultured Faecalibacterium sp.
GGCAGCGAGGGCAGCGGTGTTTCGCAGCTGGTGAAAAAGCTGTGCGACGGCGTGGTGCGGCTGGATATGGCAGCACCCGGCACCGGCGTGGACAGCTACAATGTGTCGGTGGCAGCCGGCATCATTCTGTACGAGATCCAGTCTCAGCGCGGGGCGCAGCAGGCATAACGGGTGCGGCCCGGAACTCCAATCATTATTACAGGAGGGACAAGAATGCCGAATGATACCAAGGACCGCCGGGACCTGACCCCGGAAGAACTTGCAGCAAAAGAGGAGCGGTTCCGCTCGTTTTTTTCCACGACTGCGGTGAACCTGCCGGAGGAGATGACCCGGCGCGACAGCGACTTGCCGGAAGAAAAGCAGAAACGGAAATTCGGCCTTTTCGGCCGCGGACGGGAAAAGACCCCGGAAAAAGAGGAAACGAAACCGCTGGAGATGCCTACGGGCGAAGTGCTGCTGGGAGCAGATGCTGAGCCGGAAGAAGAGACGGATCTGGAGCTGGTGCTGAAACCGACGGCGGAACCGGAGGCTGCACCGATGCTGCACCAGCAGGCCCGGCAGGAGCCGACGGCGCCGCAGCCGGCGCAGGAACTGCCCCCCAAAGCTGTGCCGGAGGCAGGAGCAATGAAAAAAAGCCTGCCGGAGCTGCCGCTGCATCAGCCGGAACCTCCTTTGAAAAATCCGAAGAATGCACCGGAGATTCTTCTGCCGCAGGAACAGCAGGAGCAGCAGGAAATGGCCCGGCTCAAGGCGATGATCAACGATATGAGCGGCGTGAAGCCGGAAAAAAAGCCGACGGCGAAAAAGGAAACGCCCAAACAGGAGGCGGCAAAGCTGGGCGCTGTGTTTGCGGCAGCCCGGGAGACTCCGGCAGAAGCAGCTGAAAAGGCGGCGGCACCGGCTGCAGCACCGCAGGCTGCCAAGCCGGACCCGGAGCCGCCTGTAAAAACAAAAGCACCGGCATTTTTCGGGACGCCGGAGGACGAAAAAAAGCCGGAAGCGCCGGCTGCACCGGCCGGGGAAGCGGACAGCAAAGAGGACACCATGAGCCTGCCGCTGCTGCCTGTGGACGATGAGGCAGCCGAGGCACCGGAGGCAGAGGCGCCTGCACCGCCGGAGGTACCGGCCGCGGCCGCACCGGCGGAAAACACAGCGCCTGCAGAGAGTGAAACGGCGCCGGAAAGCGCACCGGCAGAAGAACAGACCCCGGAGACTCCCATGGATCGGCTGCGCCGGATGGGTGCAGAGCTGACCCTGCGGTGTGCGCTGGCCGGCATTCTGGCTGTGGTGCTGCTGCACTTTGGTCTTGTGTCCGACGGGCTGCTGCCGGCGATGGCTTCGCTGGACCCGGATGCAGCGCCGGCGGCATTCTATGGGGCCAACCTGCTGCTGTTTGCGGCAGCGCTGGCCGTGAGCTTCCCGGTGCTGCGGGATGGATTTCTGGGACTGAAACGGCAGGGACGCCCCACGGCAGACACGATGCCTGCGCTGGCAGCGGCTGCGGCCCTGCTGCAGGCGGTGACTGCCATGCTCAACGCCAATGTCTACCGCGGCACCATCGGAATCTCGCTGCTCAGCGGCGTTGCGGCGCTGGGGCTGTTCCTTGCATTGCTGGGCAGCCGCGTGATGCTGGCCGCTGTAAAGGGCGGCTACGAGCTTGCCCTGCAGCAGCCGGAACCCAAAGGCGCATACCGCGCAAGGGACAAAGATCTGCTGCGGGCGCTGGCACGGGATCTGGAACAGAAAGATCCGTGGGTCCTTCTGAGCCGCCCGCTGAAGGAAAACGGCGGCTTTGTGGAGCAGAGCCTGGGCGAGCGCGCCAGTGAGCGCCGCATCCGCAAAACTTCGTATATCCTGCTGGGCATCGCATTGCTCAGCGGCGTGCTGTTCCTGCTGGCGGGTGCCGGCTGGAACAAGGCAACGGCAGCCATGGCAGCCGTGCTGTGCATGGGCGCACCGCTTTCCTCCACGCTGGTGGCGGGCGTTGCGGCGCTGCGGCTGCAGAAAGCGGCGGCTGCCGTGGGCGCTGTTGTGCCCGGCTGGACGGCCATTGAGCAGCTGGGCGGGATCGACACGCTGCAGGTGGACACCGATGAACTGTTCGCGCCGGGCAGCACGACGCTGGAGGATATCCGCATTTTCAAGGGCGGGCGGATCGACCGCGCCATCCTGTATGCGGCCAGCATCCTGAGCGACAGCTGCGGCACCCTGCGGGGCATGTTCGGCCAGATCATCGAGGAACGCACCGACTTCCTGTTCCCGGTCAAGGATCTGGAAAAGCACATCGGTCTTGGCTTTTCCGGCTGGTGCGACAATAACCGCGTGCTCATCGGCACGCGGCAGTATATGGAGCAGGAGGGCGTGCCTCTGCCGGATGAAGATTACGAGGCGCAGCACTCCCGCAACGGGGAGCTGCAGGTGCTGTATCTGGCGGTGTCCGGCGCACTGCACGCCATGTTTGTAATGAAAACGGTGGGCGGACGCAATGCGGCCCGCAGCCTTGCCGTTCTGCAGAAGGAAAACATCCGCCTGCTGGTGGTCAGCCGGGATCCCAGCCTGACGGTGCGCCATATCAATGCGGCATACCACCTGCCGGAGGGCATGATCACGATGCTGGATCAGGAACAGTGCAATGCCCTTGCGGCAGCTCCGCAGGAGCAGGAAAGCCCGGAGGACATCTGCTGCATGATCCACACCGGGAACTTTACCAGCGTGACCGGCGGTCTGCAGGCGGCCGATCAGGCCCAGAACGCCGAGACCTTTGCCACGACAGTGCAGCTGGTGTCGGTGGGCTTCTCGGTGGCGATCGCGGTACTGCTGACCAGCGCAGGCAGCATCTGGCAGCTTTCGGTAGCAACGGTGCTGATGTATCAGGCCGCGTGGAGCGCATTGAGCATTGCCGTGTGCGCATTGAAACAGCATGGATGAAATAAGAATAGTTCTTAAAATAAATAGGAATAATTCTTGATTTTGCAGAACGAATGTGGTATACTCTTTTCAGAGCCAAAGCCCCGGCGGAAGACGCCGGGCTGGATGATACAGCCGGGAACCGGTCGCTCCCGGAGTACGTTTTTATCTTGAAAGGAGAACAGGAACATGGAACTGAAGGGCACCAAGACAGAGAAAAACCTGTGGGAAGCATTTGCAGGCGAGAGCCAGGCGCGCAACAAGTACACCTACTTTGCCAGCATGGCCAAGAAGGAAGGCTACGAGCAGCTGGCTGCGATCTTTGAAGAGACTGCAGGAAACGAGAAGGAGCATGCCAAGATCTGGTTCAAACTGCTGTGCGGCGGCGCCATCCCCGATACTCTGACCTGCCTGGACATGGCAGCCGGCGGTGAGCACGACGAGTGGACCGAGATGTACCCCCGCATGGCTAAGGAAGCCAAGGAAGAGGGCTTCAACCAGATCGCAGCCCTGTTTACCATGGTGGCGCAGATCGAGAAGGAACACGAGGAACGCTACCGTGCACTGGCTGAGAACCTGAAGAATCAGAAGGTCTTTGCCCGTGAGGAACAGCAGGTCTGGCAGTGCCGGAACTGCGGCTATACCTATATCGGCAAGTCTGCGCCGCTCAAGTGCCCCGTGTGCGCACATCCCCAGAGCTACTTTGAACTGAAGAAGATCAACTACTGATCTGCAGTATACAACGCCGTTGCCTCCGGTTTCTGCCGGGAGCAGCGGCGTTTTGTACAAAAAGAAAAGCCGGATTTTGTATTCCCGCACAAAATCCGTTTCTGAACGGGCCGGGAACGGGCAAAAAACTTGACCCCTCTTTTTCATCCGTGTAAAATAATACGAAGACAGGAAGATTCCGGCAGAGTCAAAAAGATGCGAAGAAAGGGTAGACGCCTATGAAACACAAGTTCTGGCTCCGGTGCTGCGCGGCAGTGCTGGCAGCGGGCGCACTGCTGGCGGGCGGGCGCACTGCCCCGGCGGCGCGGGCGGCGCAGCTTCAGACGGAGCAGGACAGCGGTATGACGCTGGACACCGCCGAGCTGACGCTGGAGCTGACCGAGGGCGAATCTTTGCCGGTGGCGTATCTGGATGTGCAGGCACCGAACGATTATTTCTTTCTCATCTGGTCCTCCAGCGACCCTTCGGTGGCATCGGTGGACGGGACCGGAAAGGTAACGGGCCGCGCCGAGGGTACGGCGGTCATCATGGCCTGCAGCGAGCGGGGCGAAAAAGCTGGCTGTACCGTCACGGTGAAAAAAGGCGCAGCAGCCCGGCCGGTGCTGAGCGAAAGCGCGTTCACCCTGACCATCACCGAAAAAACGCCCCGCCCGTCCCGGAAACTGAAGCTGGAACAGGACAACGGCGGCTTTGTCTATGTGCGCAAGTGGCTCAGCAGCAACCCGGCTGCGGCGTCGGTCAGCAGCGATGGCACCGTCACGGCAGAAGGCTCCGGCAAAGCGGTCATCAGTGCTGTGACGACGGCGGGGCAGGTGCTGCGCTGCACAGTGACGGTCACATCCGAGGTGGGCCGGGTGACGCTGAGCAAAAATGCCATGCTGCTGCAGTCGGTGGGCGCCAGCCAGAAACTGACTGCACAGGTGACCGGGCAGGCGGCGAAAAAGAAAAACGCGGGCCTGACGTGGCTCAGCAGCAACCCCGATGTAGCAAAGGTGAGCGCCGACGGTCTTGTGACGGCGGTGGGCGACGGGGAAACCATGATCCTTGCCATTACGCCGGAGGGAAGGGCGGACGCCTGCTATGCGGCGGTGGGCGCTGCGGCGTGGCGGTTCCGCTCGGAGGAAGAGCTTGCCGAGACGCTGACTCTGGCCGGGCAGCTGCCTTATTCAGACGGAAAGTAAAACACACAGGAGGCACCCCGCCCGGGATGCCTCCTGTTTTGCTGTCAGAAGCTGCTGCCCGAAGGCAGAAAGATCATGGTGCCGCGGGCAGACCAGACCATCCGCTGCGCCATGCAGCCGGGTGCCCCTGCCAGCAGAAACAGCGCCAGCACAGCCAGCAGGCAGACCCATGCCAGAAGACTGCTGTGCCCGCCGGAAAAAGAACTGCCCTTTCTGCGCCGCATCCTGCCGCCCTCCTTTTGATGATACTGCGCCATCCTATGCGCTGCGGGAAGCGATTGTGAAACGCGGCGGGCTGTGGTACAATATTCTCTGAAAAAACACTGTACCGGGAGAGAACGCTTATGCTGACCATCACACTGCTGGGAACGGCGGCCACCATGCCGCTGCCGGACCGTGCTCTTTCTGCTGCTTATGCAGAGTGCGGGGGACACGGCCTTCTGCTGGACTGCGGCGAAGGCACGCAGGCAGCGGCCCGCCGTGCTGGGGTCAATTTGATGCGGGCGGATGCCATCTGCCTGACCCACTACCACGGCGACCACATTTTCGGTCTGCCGGGCCTGCTGCAGACGCTGGGGGCGCAGGGGCGCACCCGCCCGCTGGCGCTGTTTGGCCCGGCTGGATTGATGAAAGTATGGGCGGCGGTACGCGCCCTCACCGGGCCGCTGCCGTACCCGGTGCAGCCCCGGGAGCTGGCTGCGAATATGCTGCCGCTTCCGCTGGCCTGGCTTTCGGATGGCTGGCCGGCCGGGGCAGTGCTGCAGCCCTTTGCCACGAAGCACCGGGTGCGCAGCCTCGGCTACCGGCTGGAGCTGCCCCGGGCAGGAAAATTCCTGCCGGAACGCGCCGGAGCACTGGGTGTTCCGGTGCAGCAGTGGAAACTTTTGCAGCGGGGCGAAGCAGTGGAGCTGAACGGCAGAACGATCCTGCCTGCCGAGGTGCTCGGCCCGGCCCGCAAAGGGCTGCGTGCAGTCTTCTCGGGAGATACCTCGCCCTGCCCGGGGCTTTTGCAGGCGGCGCAGGGGGCAGACCTGCTGGTCTGCGATGCTACCTATGCCCTGCCGGAGCAGGAAGAGCAGGCAAAGCAGTGGGGGCACAGCACCTTCGGCCAAAGCGCGGCGCTGGCCGCGCAGGCCGGGGCAAAGCGCCTTTGGCTGACCCACTACTCGCCCATGATCACCGACCCGGAGGAATATGCCGCGGAAGCACAGAAAATCTTCCCGGCGGCGGAATGCGGTTTTGACGGCAAACGCATCCTCCTGCAGTATGAGGAGGACGCACCATGAAACTGACACTGGACTCCGGCGCGGCGGCGCTGCTGGATGCACTGCATACGGCAGGATATGCGGCCTATGCCGTGGGCGGCTGCGTGCGGGACAGTCTGCTGGGTCTTGTGCCCCACGACTGGGATCTATGCACCAGTGCCCTGCCGCAGCAGGTGTTTGAACTGTTCGGCGAAGCGCGCTGCATCCCCACCGGCCTGCAGCACGGCACGGTCACGGTCAAGCAGGGCGGCGGCCTGTACGAGATCACCACCTTCCGCACGGAAGGGGCTTATACCGACGGCCGCCACCCGGACGAAGTGCATTTTGTGCCGGATGTGCGGGAGGATCTTGCCCGGCGGGACTTTACCATCAACGCCATGGCCTACAACGAAAAAGAAGGCCTCATCGATCCCTTCGGCGGGCAGGCAGACCTGCAAGAGGGCATCGTCCGGGCGGTGGGCGTGCCGCATCAGCGGTTCACCGAGGACGCGCTGCGCATCCTGCGGCTGTACCGGTTTGCGGCGCGGTTCGGGTTTGCCATTGACCCGGCTACAGCGCAGGCGGCTGAAGCACTGTGCGCCCATCTGGACTGTGTCTCGGCGGAGCGCATTGAGGAAGAGCTGTCCAAACTGCTGGCTGCGCCCGCCCCGGCGGCATATCTTGACGAAAAAATACTGTCTGTTATTTTGCCGGAGCTTGCTCCGGAAGCACTGGACGCCGCAAAACCGGTCGTCGATGCCTGCCCGGCAGGCAGTGAGAACCTGCCCGTCCGTCTGGCGGCGCTGCTGCTGAGCCTTGGCGAGGACGGCACCCGCAAGGTGCTCAGACGCCTGCGCTGCTCCAACGCCCTTATTGAGGAAACTGCAGTGCTGGTGAAGGAGTCGGGAGGGAGCAGCGGCAGCTTTCTCCTCGGACACGAGTTCGAGTTGCGGCACCCAGCGGATGCTTCGTGCCTTGAGCAGCACTTGCATCCTGCTGGCCGCTGCCCCAACAGCAACTCCTTGTTTCCGCCGCAGGCGGCAGTCGTTGCTGTTGCAGGCCATTCCATCGCCCGCCCTACCGCCTGCGGCGGCAGGGTCCCACCCCAGCGGACGGTCCTCGGAGAAACTTCCACTGCTCCGGATACAGCAGCTATTCGGAAGCTGCTTGGCCGATACGGCCTGACCACGGTGCAGCGCCTTGCGGCGCTGGGCACCGCCCTGCACCCGGAACGGGCGGCTGATTTTGCAGCGCAGGCCGGATCAGCCGAACAGATGGAAGCGGACGGCGTGTGCTGCCGCATCAGTCAGCTTGCCGTGAACGGCCGCGACCTGATGGCGGCGGGCATCCCGGCGGGGCCGGGTCTGCGCCGGGTGCTGGAAACGCTGCTGGACGGCGTCATCCGGGGCGAATACCCCAACGAAAAACAGGCGCTGCTGGAGCAGGCACGCAGAATTTCTGCGTCTTGACAAGCAGTTTGCTTCGCGTTACTATTATACTACTATTTTAGTGTGTTGAACACACCAAAGGAGAACCTATGACCACACAGACCCCTGAGAACAAGCCCCGGGCGCTCATTGCCATGAGCGGCGGCGTGGACAGTTCGGTGGCGGCATGGCTGATGCAACAGGCGGGTTACGACTGCACCGGCATCACCATGCGGCTCACCCGCAACGAGACGCTGGGCCAGTCCGGCTTTCATACCTGCTGCTCGGAAAAGGATATCGAGGACGCCGCCGAGGTAGCATTTGCGCTGGATATCCCCTATGAAGTACTGGATTTCACCGCCGACTTCCGGGAGCAGATCATTGAAAAATTCATCCGCGTCTACGAAGCCGGCGGCACCCCGAATCCCTGCATCGACTGCAATAAATATATGAAGTTCCGCCACCTGCTGGACTGGGCCGAAGCCCACGGCATGGAGTATGTGGTCACGGGTCACTATGCCCGGGTGGAGCAGGACGAGGCCACCGGCCGGTTCCTGCTCAAAAAGGGTCTGGACGAAGGTAAGGATCAGAGCTATGTGCTCTACAACCTGACGCAGGAGCAGCTGGCCCACATCCGGCTGCCGCTGGGCGGCCTGCACAAGACCGAGGTGCGGGAAATTGCCGAACAGCACAAGTTCGTCAACGCCCGCAAGCATGACAGTCAGGACATCTGCTTTGTGCCGGACGGCGATTATGCCCGCTTCATGGAGGATTTTACCGGGAAGCATTACCCGGCGGGAGACTTCCTCGACGAGAACGGAAAGGTGGTGGGCACCCACAACGGCGCGGTGCGGTATACCATCGGCCAGCGCAAGGGTCTTGGGCTGGCGCTGGGCGCACCGGTGTATGTCTGCGGCAAGGATATGCAGGCAAACACGGTCACGGTCGGCCCGGAAGCGGATCTCTTCGACCGCATCGTCTATGCCGACGAGGCCAACTGGATCGCCATCCCGGAGCTGACCGAACCGCTGCGGGTCACGGCCCGCACCCGGTACCACCAGACCGAGCAGGCCGCCACCGTTTACCCGGCGGAAAACGGCTTCCGGCTGGAATTTGACCAGCCCCAGCGCGCTCCCACGCCGGGACAGGCTGTGGTATTGTATCAGGGCGATGTGGTGCTGGGCGGCGGCACCATTACGAGAGTGGAAAAGTAACAAGGAGAAATAAAATGCAGGATCAGTATTCCCGCACGCAGCTGCTGCTGGGCGCGGACGCAATGGCAAAACTTCACAATTCCCGCGTGGCGGTGTTCGGCATCGGCGGCGTGGGCGGCTACACCGTCGAGGCGCTGGCACGCAGCGGCGTGGGCGCGCTGGACCTTATCGATGACGATAAGGTTTGCCTGACCAACCTCAATCGGCAGATCATCGCCACCCGCAAGACAGTGGGCAAGTACAAGGTGGATGTGGCCGAAGAGCGTGTGCACGACATCGACCCCAACATCAAAGTGACCACCTATAAGTGTTTCTTTACCCCGGAAACGCAGGATCAGTTCGACTTCACCCAGTTTGACTACGTGGTGGATGCCATCGACACCGTGACCGGCAAGCTGGCTCTTGTGATGAAGTGCAAGGAAGCCGGTGTGCCCATCATCTGCTCCATGGGCGCCGGCAACAAGATGGATCCCACCCGCTTTGAGGTGACCGACATCTACAAGACCTCGGTCTGCCCGCTGGCAAAGGTCATGCGCACCGAGTGCCGCAAGCGCAAGATCAAGCACCTGAAGGTGGTCTACTCCAAGGAGCCTGCCATGACCCCCATCGAGGATGACTCCATCAGCTGCAAGTACCACTGCATCTGCCCGCCGGGCACCCAGCGCAAGTGCACCATCCGCCGCTCGGTGCCGGGCTCCAACGCCTTTGTGCCCTCGGTGGCCGGCCTGATCATCGGCGGCGAGGTCGTGAAGGATCTGGTCGGTTTTGTGCCGCTGAAAGGTTAAAATATCCCGTGAAGGGCCTGCATCCGCAGGCCCTTTTTGCTGCCTTAAAATAAATTTGCAACTAATTTGCAATTTGGTATTGCAATCGGGGAAGATATCGTGTATAATCATCCCTGTTCGAAAATGCAAATAACTTGCAATTTACTGAAATAAAGCAAAACACAGTTGTTTTTGGAGTGTCTATGGAACTGTTTGTGGATGTTCTGGGCGAATCGCTGGTGGATACCGGCAAGATGCTGCCCTTTCTGTTTCTGGCCTATCTGCTGATCGAGTATATCGAGCACCGCCACGGCGAGCGCATCGAGGCGCTGCTGGCGGGCGGCGGGCGCTGGGGCGCCGTGCCGGGTGCAGTGCTGGGCTGTGTGCCGCAGTGCGGTTTCTCGGCCATTGCAGCCAACTTCTACTCCTCCCGGGTCATCACGCTGGGCACCCTGATGGCGGTGTACCTTGCCACCAGCGACGAGGCTATCCCATTGCTGGTGTCCATGCCGGCCTACTGGGACAAGCTCGTCACCCTGATGGTCATCAAGGTGGTGTACGCCATCGCAGTGGGCTTTGTGCTGGATTTTGTGCTGCGGGGCGTCCTGCCCAAAAGTCTGCGCGGCGGCTACACCGGCCGCGCCGACGAGGTGGACTGCCACGAGGAGCACAGCGATGAAGAGGGACATGAACAGCCCATCTGGAAAGCGGCGCTGCGCCACACGCTGGAGATCTTTGTGTTCATCTTCCTGTTCAGTCTGGTGTTCGGCCTGATCGTGGAGGGCGTGGGCGAGGACGTCTTTGCCGACCTGCTGGGCCGCATGGGCTTTTTCCAGCCGGTGGTGGCTGCGCTGGTGGGTCTGATCCCCAACTGCGCCGCCAGCGTGCTGCTGACCCAGCTGTATGTGGAGGGCGCTCTGCGCTTTTCCAGCCTTGTGGCGGGCCTGTGCACCGGCGCGGGCGTGGGTCTGGCTGTGCTGTGGCGCACCAACCCCTCCTGGAAGCAGAACCTGTTCATCACCGGCCTGACCTGGGCTTCCGGCGCCTTCCTCGGCGTGGCAATGCAGATCGTTGTGGCAGTGTTTGCGTAAGAGATAAGCAAACTATAAAATCCATCGGTAGAGCTTTTGTGTTCTGCCGATTTTTATTTGCATAAAAAATCCCCACAACCCTTTAAAATGTGATATACTGGAACAAATATGGGTTCTGCAGAGGGAGAAGAAGATGCAGTATAAGATTCTGGCAAGTGATTACGACAATACGCTGGTGCCGTTCGGCGAGGGGAAGCCCCGCACGGTTGTGGTAAAGGCGGTTCAGAAAATGCAGGCGGCGGGCGGAAAGTTCGTGCTCGCCACCGGCCGGGCCTACCCCAGCGTCAACCTCAAGGGGCAGCTGGGCGGCATCCGGTTCGACTACGCCATCACCAGCAACGGTGCCTGCGTGGTGGACCGGGAAGGCCGCATCGTGGCCGAGCACCCGCTGACAGCTGAGGAAATGTATGCGCTGGTGGATTTCTGCGAAGATTACAACTACCCGCTGCAGTTCAATTTCCGGGATGCGTGCTATGCGTACTGCGAGTATGAGTACTTGCACCGGGGTTTTGTGCAGATGAACAGCAAAGGGCTGGACTGCGTGGACGGCGAAGATCAGGACCGTCACCTCATCGATATGCCCCACGCGGCGTTTGCCGCCATCCCGCCGGAACGGGTGCCGGATTTTGAAAAGAAGTACGGTCATCTGGGCCTGCACTGGATGATGGTGGGTGCGCAGAACGCCGACGGCTATTGCTATTACGATATCGTGCGAGGCGGCATCGACAAGGGCGTCGGCCTTGCGGATCTGTGCGAGAAGATGGGCCTGACGCTGGCAAATGCCGTGGCAGCAGGCGACTCGGCCAACGATGTGGGCATGCTGAAGGCGGCGGGCCTCGGCGTCTGCATGGCCAATGGCACTGAAGACGCAAAAGCTGCCGCCGACCGTGTCATCGGGGATGTGCGCGAGGACGGCCTTGCGGATCTGATCGAGGAGCTGTGGTTCAATGGCCCGAAGGCGGTGCATTCCGGCCGGGACCTCGGCTCCGCATGGGGCAAGATCGAAAGCGCAGGCGGCGGAAAATGAGCTTTGCACCGGTCTACAATGAACACAGCCGGGCGCTGATCCTGGGCACATGGCCCAGCCCCAAAAGCCGGGAAATGGCCTTTTACTACGGCCACCCGCAGAACCGCTTCTGGCCGATGCTGGCGGCACTCACCGGGGAACCGGTGCCCGCCCGGGAGAATATCGAAGCGAAAAAGCAGATCATCCTGCGCCACGGGCTGGCGCTGTGGGATACGCTGGAAAGCTGCACCATCACCGGCGCGTCGGACGCATCCATCAGGGACGCGGTGCCCAACGACATCGCATCTCTGCTGGCGAAAGCGCCCATTGAGGCGGTGTTCTGCAACGGAGCCGCGGCATATAAGATCTATACAAAGTATCTGCAGCCGGCGTCCGGCATTGCGGCAGTCAAACTGCCCAGCACCAGCCCCGCCAACGCGGCCTGCCGCCCGGAAAAGCTGCAGGCGGTCTGGGGCGAAGCACTGGCTCCGTGGATCAACAAATGATGGCCAGGTTGTAAATTATCCGTGAAACCCTTGCGTTTTCCGCAGGGGGCGGTATTATGGATATCATAAGGGGCGTTTGCTCCGGAGAAGGAGAAGAAATCATGAGCAAGATCATCCGCACCCAGAAGCCCAGCGTTCTGCCGTATTACGCGGCGGCACTGGTGTTTGCGGTGCTGTGCGCAGTGCTGCCGGTGTATAAACTGTGGGCGCTGCTGGCGGCGCTGGCCGGTGCCGCTGCAGCATTCGCTGCGGCAAAAAAGACCTGCCCGCCCCGTGTGGTGGAACACGAAGTACCCTTCCACACCGGCGTGGAGGACGTGGACGAAATGCTGACCGATATCCAGCAGAAGCTGGATACCCTGCACACCCTCAATGAGGAGCTGCCAGACCCGCAGCTGTCTGCCGCCATGACCCGCATGGAAAAGGCCGGCCGCTCCATTGTGGAAGCAGTGGAAGCAAACCCGGACAAGGCAAAGCAGGTGCGCCGGTTCGCCAACTACTATCTGCCGGATGCGGTGAACGTCCTGCAGCAGTACGCAAAGCTGGCAAAGCAGGGGGTGCGGGGCGAGAACGCCGCCTCCATCCGCGCCGAGGTGGAGCACAACGCCGCCTCCATTGCCGCGGCGTTCGAAAACCAGCTGGATGCTTTGTATGCCGCCGAGAGCATGGATCTTTCTGCCGACCTGACGGTGCTGCAGAATATGCTCAAGGGGCAGGGACTGAGTAAGTAAACGGTATTTGGAAAGGAAGGAATCTCTTATGTCTGACAACACGTTCAATTTTGACCTCGATGCCCCCGCAGTGCCCACCCTGACCCTCGACCCGGAACCCGCTGCAGAAGAAAAGGCGGCTCCTGCCCCGCAGGAAGCGCCCGCCCCGGAGCAGCAGGTGAAGCTCAGCCCGGAAGAGCAGGCCATGGTGGATCAGTTTGCCGAAAAAATCGATATCACCAACAGCCAGCAGGTGCTGCAGTACGGCTCGGCCTGCCAGAAGAAGATCGGCGATTTCTCCGAAGCGGCTCTCTCCAAGGTGTCCACCAAGGATCTGGGCGAAGTGGGCGACATGATCACCAGCCTCATCGGCGAGCTGAAGAGCTTTGACGCCGGAGAAGAGGAGAAGAAGGGCATTCTTGGCTTCTTCAAGAAGAAGAGCGACCAGCTGGACGCTATGAAGATGAAGTACAACAAGGCTGAGACCAACGTGGAAAAGATCCAGTCCATGCTGGAGGGCCATCAGGTGCAGCTGCTCAAGGATATCGCCATGCTGGACAAGATGTATGACCTGAACATGGCTTACTTCAAGGAGCTGAGTATGTATATCCTGGCCGGCAAGAAAAAGCTGGCCGATGTGCGCGCAAACGAGCTGCAGCAGGCCACGGACAAGGCCAAGGCTTCCGGCCTGCCGGAGGACGCACAGGCCGCCCGCGACCTGGCCGACCAGTGTGAGCGCTTTGAAAAGAAGCTCTATGATCTGGAACTGACCCGTAACATCAGCCTGCAGATGGGCCCGCAGATCCGTCTGCTGCAGAACAACAACACCATGATGGCGGAAAAGATCCAGTCCACCATCGTCAACACCATCCCGCTGTGGAAGAACCAGATGGTTCTGGCGCTGGGTCTGGCCCACAGCCAGCAGGCCATGCAGGCCGAGCGCGCCGTGACCGACATGACCAACGATCTGCTCAAGAAGAACGCCGAGGCTCTCAAAATGGGCACCATCGAGACCGCCAAGGAAAGCCAGCGCGGCGTGGTGGATATCGAGACCCTGCAGCAGACCAACAAGAGCCTGATCGACACGCTGGACGAGCTGAACAAGATCCAGAGCGAAGGCCGCGCAAAGCGCGCCGCTGCCGAGCAGGAGCTGAACCGCATCGAAGACGAACTGAAAGCAAAAATGATGGAGATCCGGAGCTGAAATGGCAAACGCAGATTTTTCCCAGAAGCAGCAGAACCCCGGCGGCTTTGACGCCGGGAGTTACCGCGAACAGAAAAAGCCGGAAGAGACGGTGCGCCTGACCCCGGCACAGCAGAAGCTGGCCGCGCTGGAAGCAAAACTGCCCGGTGCCCTGTGCACGCAGGCGGCGGCGCTGGCGTTGAGCGTGGTGGTGATGCTGGCGGCCTTCTTCGGCTTCGGCGGGGCAAAGCTCCGCACAAAGTACAACACGGCGCGGCAGTGGTTCACGGTGGGCGTGGCTGCCGACAACGGCTACAACCTCAATGAAGAGCTGAACACCCGCGCCAACACGGCGGCAAACGTCATCACCACCGCCGGCAATACGCTGGGGGCCGACAATGCTGAAGTACAGACCGCGCAGGCGGCGCTGGATGACTTTTCGGCCTGTCTGGACGCCGTGCAGTCTGGCGGAAAGAGTCAGGCGTTGACCTCCCTGAGCTACTACAACGGCAGTTCCATGCACGCGCTGTATCAGGCCAACGAGACGCTGGGCAAGGCCATCGACCAGCTCTATGCCAAACTGCAGGAGCAGGCCGCCGACCCCATGAAGATGGGTGCCGTGCAGGGTCAGTACGGCCAGTTCAACAGTGCCAATACCATCATCGGCACTCTGAAATACAACGAAGCCGTTTACGGCTACCAGAAAGAGACCGGCGGCTTCCCGGCCAATGTGCTGGGCGGCCTTGCCGGAATAAAGGAGGTTGAACCCTTCGCATGAAAAACGTTGCAAAACGCATCAGCGCCCTTGCGCTGGTATTTGTAGTGAGCCTTGCGGCACTGTGCCCGGCGGTGTTTGCCGCTTCGGCCAGCCTGCCGGATCTGCCTGCCGGTCAATGCGTGGTGGATGATGCAGGTGTGCTGAGCAGCTCTACCGTGCAGACCGTTACCGACCTGAACGCACAGCTGCAGGCCAGCTGTAATGGCGCACAGATTGGTGTGCTGACCGTGCAGTATACCGGCAGTCTTTCTACCGAGGATTACGCTGTGCAGGCTGCCAATGCATGGGGCATCGGCTCATCGTCGGAAAATAACGGTGTGCTGATCCTGCTGGTGATGGAGTCGCCTCTCTATGAGGATGGGGATTATTATGTCACCTATGGCGACGGTTTCCGCAATACGATGCTGGAAAGTCAGGCCAGCGCCATTGCCCAGACCATGGAGGATGACTTCGTGAACCGGGATTACGACGCGGCCGTAGTGACCTGCGCCAACAATGTGGCCGACACCATTGCACAGGTGTATGGCGTGAGCCTGAACGGCGGTTCTGCAGAACCGGCTGACGACCACATGAGCTTCGGCGAGGTGATCTCTACCCTTGTGATGCTGTTTCTGACGCTGGTGATCCTGCTGTGGCTGGCAATGCTGGTGTTCCGGTTCTTCATTGCACCCATCGGCCGTCTGTTCGGCCACAACAGCGGAGCGTTCGCGGCTGGTTATATGGCAGGCTCTGCCCGCCGCCGGTACCGCCGCGGCCCGCCGCCTCCTCCGGGCCCCGGATTCGGCCCTGGCTATGGTCCTGGCTACGGCCCGGGTCCCCGCAATGATCCGCCCCGCCCGCCGCGCAACAACCGGCGGCCGCCCCGTCCCCCCACGGGCGGCGGATTCGGCGGCATGAGCGGCGGCTCCTTCGGCGGCGGCAGCTTTGGCGGAGGCCACTCCGGCGGCGGTTCCTTCGGCGGCATGGGCGGCGGCAGCTTCCATGGCGGCGGCGGCGGACGCGGCCGTTAAAATCAGATAGAACACGGAGAGCTGCTGTGGGCGATGTGCCTGCAGCAGTTCTTTTTATCTGCTTTTATCGTGAAGGAAATTCATTTGACAAAACAATGCTGTTAACCTATACTGAAAAACATGCTACGAACATAAAAAAGCCCTGATGCAGGGCGCAGGAAATAGAAAACGGATAGAGGGAGAATGACCGCCATGCTGACTCTGGATAAGATCTACCACGCCGCCTTCGTGCTGAAGGACGTTGCCCGCAAGACCGACCTCATCGAGGCACCCAAGCTTTCCAAGGACTGCCAGCTCTACCTGAAAACGGAGAACCTGCAGGCTACCGGCAGCTTCAAGGTGCGCGGTGCTTATTATAAGATCAGCCAGCTTTCTGAGGAAGAGAGCGCAAAGGGTGTTATCGCCTGTTCCGCCGGCAACCATGCACAGGGCGTGGCGCTGGCAGCGACCCGGCGCGGCATCAAGAGCATCGTCTGTATGCCGGACGGTGCCCCCATCATGAAGGTGGAGAATACCAAGAATCTGGGCGCAGAGGTCTGCCTTGTGCCCGGCACCTACGACGATGCCCACGATAAGGCTGTGGAGCTGCAGGAAGAGACCGGAATGACCTTTATCCACCCCTATGATGATGAGCAGGTCATCGCGGGGCAGGGAACCATCGGTCTGGAAATTCTGGACCAGCTGCCGGATCTGGATGCGGTCATCGTGCCGGTGGGCGGCGGCGGCCTGATTTCCGGCGTGGCCTTTGCCATCAAGAGCCTGCGCCCGGAGATCAAGGTCTACGGCGTACAGGCCGAGGGCGCACCCAGCATGTACCGCAGCCTGCATGAGCACAAGTATCAGACCCTGAAAGCCGTTTCCACCTTTGCGGACGGCATTCAAGTCAAGACCCCCGGCGAGCTGACCTATCAGATCTGCGAGCAGTATGTGGACGACATCGTGACCGTCAGCGAGGACGAGACCGCCGCCGCCATCCTCTCCCTGATGGAGAACCAGAAGCTGGTGGCCGAGGGCGCCGGTGCAGTGCCGGTGGCGGCTGCCCTATTCCACAAGCTGCCCATCGAGGGCAAAAAGGTGGTGTGCGTCGTCTCCGGCGGTAACATCGATGTGAACATCCTCAACCGCGTCATTACCCGCGGTCTGGTCATGAGCGGACGCAAGGCCAACATGACCATCGCACTGGAGGACAAGCCCGGCCAGCTGAAGCGGGTGGCCGAGATCGTGTCCCGCTGCGGCAGCAATGTGGTGTCGGTGCAGCACGACGGTTCCGACCCCAATATGCCCATTTCCAGCTGCTTCCTGAAGCTGACCCTTGAGACCCGCGATGCTGCGCAGATCGAGCAGATCCGCAGCGAATTGACAAAAGAGGGTTTCCAGCTGGTGAGCGAGCGGGTGTAAACGGGTACATTTTTAGCGTGCTCGCCCTCTCCGTCACAGCTTACGCCGTGCCACCTCTCCCAAAGGGAGAGGCCTTGGCAAAAAGATGAAGTTTACGTGGACTGCCAAGGGCTCCCACTTTGGGGGAGCTGCTGAGCAAAGCGAAGCTGAGAGGGCGAGGATGCTGACCTTGCATAACTACGATACTGAAATAGAAACACGTTATAAACTTTGCGTAATATAAAGGAGAGCTTATACCATGAAAGTTGTATCTACCACCAACGCACCCGCAGCCATCGGCCCCTACAGCCAGGCCATCGATCTGGGCAATATGGTCTTTGTGTCCGGTCAGATCCCGGTAGACCCTGCCACCGGCACCATGGCCGACACTGTGGAAGAGCAGGCTGCCCAGAGCCTTGCAAACCTCAAGGCCATTCTGGCCGAGGCAGGTCTGACCATGGCCAATGTGGTCAAGACGGTCATCTTCCTGGCAGACATCAACGACTTTGCTGCCGTGAACGCCGTGTACGCCAAGGCGTTTGCCGAGCCGTTCCCGGCCCGCAGCTGTGTGCAGGTGGCCGCGATCCCCAAGGGCGCAAAGCTGGAGATCGAGTGCATCGCCGTGCGCGAGTGATAAACAATCAAAAATGCGCTGTGTCGGACGACACAGCGCATTTTTTTGTATGATTCGGTTTTACTTCTGCACTCCGGCCTCGCACTGTTCGATGAACTGCTTGGCCACGCGGGGGCTGCGGCCGCCGGCGCGGATGGCGAAAGCTTCGGCTTTGACCAGCAGCTGATCCATCGGCATATCGATGTGATGCTGCTTTGCCAGCTCGGCGAGGATGGTCTCGAACCGGGCCTTTTCCGGCCGCTGGAAGGTGACGGTCAGGCCGAACCGTGCCGAAAGGCTCATCAGCTCCTGCCGGGTGTCGGCTTCGTGGATGTCGTCGCCGGTGCGGTCGGTCAGGGTCTCTTTAATGAGGTGGCGGCGGTTGGAGGTGGCGTACACTGCGATGTTCTTGGCACGTCCGCCCACGCTGCCCTCGAGGATGGCCTTCAGGGCGGCAAAGTTGTCGTCGTTGGCGGTAAAGCTCAAATCGTCGATGAAGAGGATGAACTTGAGCGGGTTTGCGGCCAGCTTGTCCATCAGGTCGGGGATCTGATAGAGCTGGTTCTTTTTCACCTCCACAAGGCGCAGGCCTTCGGGTGCGAACTCGTTGGCGATGGCCTTGACCGAGCTTGACTTGCCGGTGCCGGCATCGCCGTAGAGCAGCACGTTGTTGGCGGGCATCCCGGCCAGCAGGGCTTTGGTGTTGGCGATGACCTTCTCCCGCTCCTTCTCGTAGCCCGGCAGCTCGGAAAGGCGCTGCGGGTCCGGGTACCTGACCGGCACCAGATGGCCGTTTTCCACCGTGAACACATGGTGCTTGGCAAACATGCCGTAGCCCTTTTTACCTACCTCGCTCATGCGCTGGGCGTAGGCGGCGGGCAGGTCGATGTCAGAAGTTTCCCACCGGGGCAGGAAGCTGAAGTCCGGGCTGCCGGGCATCAGGCCGCCGTCGGCCAGCAGCCCGTCCAGCGTCAGGCCGCACAGCTGCTGCAGAAAAGTCAGCTCACTGTCCAGTGCGGTTTTCAGCACCGGGCTGAGGGTGCCGGCAGCAGCAGAGCGCACGCAGACGGTCTCGGCTTCCAGCACGGCGGCGCTGAGGTAGTCGCCCCAGTTGGTGGTGTGGTCGAACAGGGCGGCTTCAAATTGGGCTGCAGCGTCGCACACCGGGCCGCAGCCGGGGGCACCGGTCTCCATCCGATCGGTCAGATCCATCAGTTTTGCGATCACGGGGTCATCCAGCAGACTGCGGAAGACCACAAGCCCGTGGAGCCGGGCGTTCCATTCTCTCAGTTTCATATTCCTGTCCTCTATCTCTTAGATTAAAAAACAACGCGCAGGCGCGCATACAGGAAGTATACAGCGCTTTGTGCCCGGGTGCAAGGGTTGCAGGGCCGGTGTTCAATTAACTTCATGTTTCGGGTGATTCAGAATAAATTTTGTCGATTGACAAAAGCCCGATTTATAGTATAATTTACATCAACAAATGCGCAGATGGGAAAAAGTACCACACGATCCCCACTGTTCAGAGAGCTGCCGTCTGGTGCAAGGCAGTCAGCGTTTCGTGCGGAAAATCGTCCCGGAGCAGCCTGCCCAACGGGTGCAAACCCTTGTAAGCAGCGCCGGTTGCAGCCGTTACCGTGCGGGACTTTGTTGGAAGTCCGTGAGTGGGCGCAGGATGCGTCAACGAGAGTGGTACCGCAGAGAACTTGATGATCACAAGGTCTTTGTCTCTTGATTTGGCAGGGGACAAGGGCCTTTTATTTTCCCTTGAAATCTCTGCTGGAACGTGGAAAAGTGGAAAAAGTGGATTTTAGGACAGGAAACAGGAGTAACTCACCATGCAGTTGAACGGTTCTCAGATTTTTGTGGAGGTTCTTTGCGAGCAGGGCGTGGATACCATTTTTGGTTATCCCGGCGGTGCGGTGCTGAACCTCTACGATGAGCTGTATAAGAATTCCGACCGCATCACCCATGTGCTGACGGCGCATGAGCAGGGCGCGTCCCACGCAGCGGACGGCTACGCCCGCGCCACCGGCCGCACCGGCGTGGTGCTGGCCACCAGCGGCCCGGGTGCTACCAATCTGGTCACCGGCATTGCTACCGCTTATATGGACTCGGTGCCCATGGTGGCCTTTACCGGCAACGTGACCACCGCGGGTCTGGGCAAGGACGGCTTCCAGGAAGCTTACATCGAGGGCATCACGATGCCTATCACCAAGCACAACTTCACGGTGCGCCGGGTGGAAGAGCTGGCCGACACCATGCGGGCGGCGTTCCGCATTGCACAGAGCGGCCGCAAAGGCCCGGTGCTGGTGGATATCCCCAAGGACGTGACCGCAGCTGTCTGCGAGTTCACCTCCAAGCAGCCGGAAAAGATCCGCACGGTCACTACCTTTAATGAAGAGCAGGTCAAGTGGGCAGCCGACCTCATCAACGCCGCCCAGCGTCCGCTGGTGTACTTTGGCGGCGGCGTGCGCAGCGCCGCTTCCTGCCAGCCGCTGCGGGATCTGCTGCACAAGGCCGAGATCCCCGCAACCTATACCCTGATGGCAGCCGGTGTTGTGCCCTACGGCGACCCGATGAACATCGGCATGGTGGGTATGCACGGCTGCTACACTTCCAACCGGGCTGTGGCCGACTGCGACGTGCTGATCGCTGTGGGCACCCGCTTCTCGGACCGTGTGGCGCTGAACCCCAAGACTTTTGCAAAGAACGCCACCATCATCCAGATCGACATCGACCCCAGTGAGCTGGGCAAGAACGTGGAAGTGGATCTCTCCATCGTGGGCGACGCGGCTTATGTGCTCAACGCCATGCTGCCGCAGATCGAGGAAAAGAAGCACCCCGAGTGGATGGCCATGATCCACGAGTGGCAGGCGCAGGATTATCACCCCGTGTCCGATCCTTCCCGCCTGATGCCCCATCAGGTCATCGGCGAGGTGTGCAACCAGTGCGGCCCCGAGGCCGTATATGTTACCGATGTGGGTCAGCACCAGATGTGGGCGGCGCAGTACATCCGCCACACCAAGAGCCGCGGATTCATCACCAGCGGCGGTCTGGGAACCATGGGCTTCGGCTACGGTGCAGCCATCGGCGCACAGATGGCGCTGGGCCGCGACCAGCGGGTTGTGATGTTCACCGGCGACGGCTCCTTCCACATGAACCTCAACGAAGCCTGCACCGCCGTCAGCTACGAGCTGCCCATCATCACGGTCATCTTCAATAACTCTGTGCTGGGCATGGTCCGTCAGTGGCAGACCACCTTCTACGGCAAGCGCTACAGCCAGACCGACCCCCACCGCAAGACCGATTTCGTCAAGCTGGCCGAGGGCTTCGGCCTGAAGGGCTACCGCTGCAGCAATCTGGCCGAGTTCCAGACGGCATTTGCAGACGCCCTCAAGCAGAAAGGCCCCACCTGGATCGAGTGCATTATCGACAAGGACGAAAAGGTCCTGCCCATGATCCCCGGCGGCGGCGACATCAACGATATCATCATGGAATAAGGAGGACACAGCAACATGGAAACCAATCAGCGCAGGGTCATCAGCCTGCTGGTGGACAACCAGAGCGGCGTTCTGGCCCGTGTGTCCAACCTGTTCTGCCGCCGCGGCTTCAACATCGACAGCCTGACCGTGTCGGCCACCAATGACCCGGCGGTCAGCCGCATCACCGTGACCATCACCAGCGACGACCGCGCCCTCAAGCAGCTCATCCTGCAGACCGAGCGTCTGGAAGTGACCCGCCAGGTCTTTGTGCTGGACAGCGACAAATCGCTGGAGCGGGAGCTGCTGCTGCTCAAGGTGGCGTCCGATGTGCACAACCGCACCGAGCTGCGGGAGATCGCCGGCATCTACAAGGCAAAGATCATCGATCTTTCGCCGGACAGCATGGTGTTTGAGCTGATCGGCAAGCCGGACAAGATCGACGCCTTCTTGAAAATGTTTGCCGACTACAACATCCTTGAGCAGTGCCGCACCGGCGTCACCGCACTGGAGCGCGGCGGGATGCATCAGCATATGCAGAAGCCCCCGCAGGAAGTGCGCTCGGCGCAGCTGCCCCTGCCCGGCACCCACTGCCCGGAACGGGCGTAAGGCTTCCCCTTGGGGGAAGGCAAACCACAGCTTTTCCGCTCCCGGTGAGCGAAAAAATAAATCGTTTATTATCAGCTACAACATATCATCAAGCAGAAAAAGGAGACAACTACCATGGCTATCAAGAAATACTATGATTCCGACTGCAACCTCGGCGTGCTGGACGGCAAGACCGTCGCTGTCATCGGCTTCGGCAGCCAGGGCCACGCACATTCCGAGAACCTGGCCGAGAGCGGCGTCAATGTCGTCGTCGGCCTGCGCAAGGGTTCTGCTCACTGGGCAAAGGCTTCTGAGTTCGCAGCAACTCATGAGAACTTCAAGGTCATGGAAGTCGAAGAGGCTGCCAAGGTCGGCGACGTTGTCATGATGCTGGTTCCCGACGAGCTGTGCGCCGACATCTACAACAAGCAGGTGGCTCCTTACATGACCGAGGGCAAGGCTCTGGCTTTTGCACACGGCTTCAACATCCACTTCAAGACCATCACCGCTCCTAAGAACGTTGACGTTATCATGATTGCTCCCAAGGGCCCCGGCCACATCGTCCGCCGCCTGTACACCGAGGGCGAGGGCTGCCCCTCTCTGATCTGCGTGGAGCAGGACTACACCGGTAAGGCTAAGGACATCGCTCTGGCATACGCTTCCGGCATCGGCGCAGGCCGTGCAGGCATCCTGCAGACCACCTTCAAGGAGGAGACCGAGACCGACCTGTTCGGCGAGCAGGCAGTGCTGTGCGGCGGTGTTTCCGAGCTGATCCACGCCGGTTTCGACACCCTGGTCGAGGCTGGCTACGAGCCTGAAATGGCATACTTCGAGACCTGCCACGAGATGAAGCTGATCGTTGACCTGATCAACGAGGGCGGCTTCTCCAAGATGCGTTACTCCATCTCCAACACCGCTGAGTACGGCGACTACCGCACCGGCAAGCGCCTGATCACCGCCGAGACCCGCAAGGAGATGAAGAAGGTCCTGACCGAGATCCAGGACGGCACCTTCGCTTCCGAGTTCCTGACCGAGATGAGCCCCAACGGCGGCCGCAAGGTCCACTTCCTGGCAAAGCGCCGCATGGAAGCAGAGCTGCCCATCGAGAAGGTCGGCGCAGAGCTGCGCGGCATGATGAGCTGGCTGAAGAAGTAAGGGGAAAACCCTCTCAGGCCGCCTTTCGGCGGCCAGCTCCCCCGAAAGGGGGAGCTTTTGTTGAAAGTGGGAACCTTATAGATCCTCCGCAAAAACCTCTCCCCTTCGGGAGAGGTGGCACGGCGCAGCCGTGACGGAGAGGGTTTTTGTCAGAAAAGAGGATTTGAAATGAGAAGTGACAACGTGACCAAGGGTTCGGAGCGTGCGCCGAACCGAAGCCTGTTTTACGCACTGGGTTACACCCCCGAAGAGCTGGAGCGCCCGCTGATCGGTGTGGTGAGCGCTTACAGCGAGATCGTGCCCGGCCATATGAATCTGGACAAGATCGCCGACGCCGTCAAGGCCGGTGTTGAGATGGCGGGCGGCACCCCCATCCTGATCCCTGCCATCGGCGTATGCGACGGCATCGCCATGGGCCATGTGGGTATGAAGTACTCGCTGGCCTCCCGTGAGCTGATCTGCGACAGCGTGGAGACCATGCTGATGGCCCACCAGCTGGACGGTCTGGTGCTGGTGCCCAACTGCGACAAGATCGTGCCCGGCATGGTCATGGCCGCTGTCCGTATGGACGTGCCCGCCGTGGTCTGCTCCGGCGGCCCGATGCTGGCCGGCACCTACGGCGGCGAAGAGGTGAGCCTTTCCAAGATGTTCGAGGCCGTGGGTGCCTACAAAGCCGGTATGATCACCGAAGATCAGCTGGAAGACTGCACCTGCAACTGCTGCCCCAGCTGCGGCAGCTGCTCCGGTATGTACACCGCAAACAGCATGAACTGCCTGTGCGAGGCCATCGGCATTGCACTGCCCGGCAACGGCACCATCCCGGCTGTGTACTCCAAGCGTCTGCAGCTGGCAAAGCACGCCGGTATGGCCATCATGGACATGGTGAAGAAGGGCATCACCGCCCGCCAGATCATCAATGAGCGCTCCATCCGCAACGCTCTGACCTGCGATATGGCTCTGGGCTGCTCCACCAACACCGTGCTGCACCTGCTGGCCATCGCTTACGAGGCCGGTGTGCCCATCGACCTGAAGCTATTCAACGAGATCAGCGCCAAGACCCCCAACCTGTGCCATCTGGCACCGGCCGGCCCCACCCATATGCCGGATCTGTACGCCGCCGGCGGCATTCCCGCTGTGCAGGCCGAGCTGGCCAAGAAGGGTCTGCTGGATCTGGATGTGCCCACTGTCACCGGCAAGACCCTGGGCGAGAACATCAAGGGCGCTCACATCCTGAACGAAAAGGCCATCCGTCCCATCGACAACCCCTACTCCCAGACCGGCGGCCTGCAGATCCTGTGGGGCAACATTGCGCCGGACGGCTGTGTGGTCAAGCGCAGCGCCGTGGCACCCGAGATGCAGCAGCACTCCGGCCCGGCCCGCGTGTTCAACAGCGAAGAAACCGCCATTGCAGCCATCTACGCAGGCCAGATCGTCCCGGGCGATGTGGTGGTCATCCGCTACGAAGGCCCCAAGGGCGGCCCCGGCATGCGTGAAATGCTGAACCCCACCTCCGCTCTGGCTGGCATGAAGCTGGACAAGACTGTGGCCCTCATCACCGACGGCCGCTTCTCCGGCGCTTCCCGCGGCGCGGCCATCGGCCACGTCAGCCCGGAAGCTGCTTCCGGCGGCCCCATCGGCCTGATTGAAGAGGGTGATATCATCAACATCGATATCCCCAATGCAAAGATCACGCTGGAAGTGTCCGATGAAGTTCTGGCCGAGCGCAAGGCAAAATATGTTGCTCCCGAACCCAACATCAAGACCGGCTGGCTGAGCCGCTATGCACGCATGGTCACCAGTGCAAATCTGGGTGCAGTGTTGAAGTAAAACGGCCCGAAGGCAAAACAGGCAAAAAGAATGACCCGGAAGATCACCGACGATCTTCCGGGTCATTTTTGTGTTTTTTGGGAAAAATCAGGCTTCCTTCAGCTTCAACACACCGGCCTGTTCCAGACGCTTGCGCAGCAGGGAGCCGATGACGCAGGAGATGACGATCTTGGCCAGATCAAATGCGATAAAGGGGTACACGCACACAGAAAGTGCATAGCCCAGGGTGGTCTTCATCTGGAATACGAACCACGCCGTGCCCAGCACATAACAGACCGCGTCGCCCAGGATCAGGCCGAGGCCGGAGATCACCGGGTTGCCCTTGCTCTTTTCAATGAACAGGCCGCCGATGAAGGCCAGCGGCAGATAGCCCACGAGGTAGCCGCCGGTGGGGCCGGCCAGAATGGACACGCCTGCCGAGTAACCGGCAAAGACCGGCACACCGATCAGGCCGATGAGCAGATAGATGGCAACGCTCAGGGTGCCGAACTTCGGCCCCAGCAGCCATGCGGCAAAGCAGATGACGAGGTTTGCCATGGCGATGGGCACCGCGCCGATGGGAATGCTCAGCGGGCTGAGCACGCACATGACGGCGGCCATCACGGCGGTGACGGCCATCTGATAAGTAGTCAGTTTTTTGTTTTTCATACGATGATATCCCCTCTGTTTATTTTTTACAAGGCATCTGTGCCCGAGTATAACGCAGAAAACTGCAAATGGTCAACGACGAAATTGAAAATGGGTTTACAATGATAGAGGGCTTGCTTTTTGAACCGGAAAAACGATATACTGTGTGGGATAAGAGAATCAAAACAAAGGAGGGACTCTGATGGGCGGAGGACATGTATCGCGTCCGGATTTCGGGATGCCGCAGCCGGACCCGCAATATCCGCTGACGGAATTTTATCTGCTGCTGCAGCATGCGCTGGACAAGGCCGGCAGCTTTGCACTCCCGGCACTCTATGCAGGGCTGCAGGCTCCGGCCCGGCGCATCTGGCCGGAGGAAGCCCGGGAGTATCTGACCCTTTCGCCGACTGAGCGGGAGGGAGCCACGCGGCTGCTCGGCCCGGCCAACATGCAGCTGCTTTACAGCTCTTTGCATGTGATGCCGGACGGCGCGCCCGCCGCATTGCTGCTGACCGAGGAGTGCACCCGCACCACGGCGGCGGTGCAGCTTCTGCCGCCCTTTGTGTGGGAGGATCCGCTGCCGCCGGTGCCGGATACACCGGCGGCACTGGCTTTGCAGCTGACGATGCAGGATGTGGAGCGCATCGACACCGACCCGGCGGCGCTGGGGCGGAAGCTGGTGCAGTCGGCGGCAAACAAGCGCTGGCTGCACCACCCGAAGGCCGAACAGTTTCTGGCCGAACGGGTGGCGCTGCTGCAGCGGGTGTACCGGAGGTAACAGACGGCAGAATGCCCTGCTTTTTCATAAATTTTTCCAGAACTGCAATCTTTGGGGGCGGTCATCCGTGTAAAGGGTGAATGTCCCCGTGGAACCGCAGATTCCACTGAGCCTGTACAGGGGTTAAAGGAGAACTTGAACGTTATGGGACAGCTGACCAGAAATGAAGTATTTACGCTGGCGGTGCAGAAATACAGCGATGCTGTTTACCGCGCCGCCGCGCACAACAGCCGATGCACGGCCGACGCCGAGGACGTGGTGCAGGATGTGTTTGAAAAGCTCCTGCATTACAACGGCACCTTTGAAAGCGAGGAACACCTCAAGGCGTGGCTGCTGCGGGTGGCGATCAACCGCTGCCGGGACCTGACCCGGGCAGCTCACCAGAAGGACACGGAGCTGGATGAAAACCTGCCCGCGCCGGAGGAGCTTGAAGACGGCAGTGTGCTGGATGCGGTGCGCGCCCTGCCGGAAAATTACCGCAATGCGATCTATCTGCACTATTACGAAGGCTATACGGCGGCAGAGATCGGGCGGATGATGGGAGCGCCGTCCAACACGGTGCTCAGCTGGCTGCGGCGGGGGAGAGCGCAGTTACATACGATGCTGAAGGAGGAGATCGAAGATGAGGTGGTATGAATACAAGATGGAGGCCGATGACCTCCGCGCCCCGGACGACCTCAAAGCCCGGCTGCTGGCCATGACCGACCAACTGACCGAGGAAGAAAAGAATCAGCCGATGATGAAGATGCCGGAACCTGCCCCGGCTGCTCCGGTGCAGAAAGCCGCCGGCAAAAAGCTGATCCGCTTCCCTGCAAAACAGGTGGGGGCACTGGCTGCCTGCGCAGCAGTGTGCGTGCTGGGGTATGGTGCCCTGAGCACCGGCAGACTGGACATTGGCGCAAAGAGCAGCGCTCCGATGGAATATTCGGCCGCCAGTGTGGATGCAACAGCTCCGATGGCTGCAAACTACAGTCTGGATACCGGAGCAGGCGCATTGGAGAGCAGCGCGGACAACGGCATCAGCACCTTCTCTGCCGACGATGCCGCTGCCGCCGAGGGCACCCGCAGCGCCGGCAGCGCAAAGATCATCTACACGGCGAACCTGAGCCTTGAAAGCAAGGACTATGACGCAGCCCGCGCGGCGCTGGATGCCGCTGCAGCCGAGGCAGGCGGATATCTGGAGTCCAGCAGCGAGTATGCGGGTGCAGGGGAAAGCCGCAGCGCAAGCCTGTCGTTCCGTATCCCGCAGGAAAACTACGAAAGCTTCCTTGCGGCTGTGGCCGAGGCTGGCAACGTGACCTACAAAAACCAGCAGGCCGAGGATGTGACCACCCAGTATCTGGACGTGGAGACCAGACTCGACAATCTCAAGGCCCAGCGCACCCGTCTGCAGCAGCTGCAGCAGCAGGCGGACAACCTCTCCGATCTGCTGGAGATCGAATCCAGCCTGACGGATGTGCAGAGCCAGATCGAGAGCTGGCAGAGCCAGCTGGACTGGTACAGCGATCAGGTGGAGGAGTGCACGGTATATGTGGGACTGAGCGAGGTGCAGACCTATTCGCCCACGGGCGACAGCTTCGGCTCCCGGGTGGGCAGCGCCTTTGCCGAGGGCTGGCAGAACTTTGTAAACGGCGTGCAGCAGCTGGCGGTAAGCCTTGCCGGAGCATGGCCGGTGGTGGTTCTGGCAGCAGCTGCTGCGGCCGGGATCGCGGTGTGGCGAAAGCGCAAAAAGAAAAACTGAAATTTTTTCGAAAAAGGTGTTGACATCCACCCCGTCCTGTGGTATTATACTTGAGCAGTCAGCGAGAACCGCTGAGAGCGAAAAGTAAATATCGCGGGGTGGAGCAGTCTGGTAGCTCGTCGGGCTCATAACCCGAAGGTCGTTGGTTCAAATCCGGCCCCCGCAACCACCAAAAGCACGTTGATTCATTGAGAATCAACGTGCTTTTCTCTTTGTCTGGTATTCCGCCGGGCGATTTGTCCGCTTTTTGTCCGCTGCGGCTCCCGGAAATCCTTGCGCAGTTCCGGGAAAAATCAAAAAACGACGGGAAAACGATAAACTTGTCAATGTGCTATAAAATAGCAGAAAAAATTGTGCAGCTTGAAAGAACTGAAAAATCCAAGCGGATCCGGCCTTGACGCGCTGAAAAAAATATGCTATCTTATTTGAGCACGGCAGACACCCGGGAACGGGATGCGCTGCCTGCCCTGAAAAAGAAAATACGAACGTGAGCAGCGTCGTTGGATTGTTACCGTTTGGCGGGCTAGACCAACTCTGTGCACAGCATGAGCCGAAAGCGTGTTTCATCCTTCGGTGTTGTTTGCTGTACCAGATGTGGTCTTTTTTATTGCTATTTTTCAGCCCAAGGAGAAAGAATGATGCAATATACCGTCAAAAAACCGATCAACAACAACATCCTGCGGGTGGTGGATCCCACGGGCTGCGAGCTGATCGTCACCGGGCGCGGCATTGGGTTCGGCGCAAAGCCGGGCTACAAGGTGGATGCCGAAAAAGTGGAGCGCAGTTACCGCATGACCAGCCCCGCCGTGCAGAAAAAACTGGTGGAACTGCTGGAACAGATTCCCTACGAGCACCTGCTGCTCACCGATGAGCTGGTGGAGGACATCCGCAGCCGGGTGCACTACCCGCTGAATGAGAGCCTGCTCATCACGCTGGCGGATCATATCAGCTTTGCCATCAAGCGCAGCGAGCAGGGCATCCGGTTTTCCAACCCGCTCATGGAACCCATCCGGGAGTTCTACCCGGAGGAGTACCGTCTTGGTATGGAATGCCTTGCCAAGATCCGGCAGCGCTGCGGCGCAGACCTCTCAGACGACGAGGGCGGTTTCATCGCGCTGCACATCGTCAACGCGGAGCTGAACACCACCATGAGCGTGGTGAATGATGTGACCCGCTTTGTGGACGGCTGCGTGCAGGTGGTGGAGTGCTTCTACAACTGCCGCTTTGACCGCAGCTCGCTGGATTTCAGCCGCTTCACGGTGCACCTGCGTTTCTTTGCACAGCGGGTGTTTCAGGGCAGACAGGAGCAGGAGAACGACGCCCATGACGAGGTGTTCCGTGCACTGATCGCCCGCAACTGCAGCGAGCACTATAAATGTGCCTGCTGCATTGCGGAGTATGTCAAAAATACCTGGGACAAGACCCTCTCGGACGAAGAGCTGGTATTCCTGACCATCCACCTGAAGCGCATCCGGATGGGAAGATAATGCTTTTCTGTCTGCGTGCCGGTAGCTTTCTCTTCGGACACGAACCGGGGCTTCCAGCCCCCGCCCCAACGCTTCGCGCCGGGGCCCCACCCCCGGACGGTCCTCAGAGAAACTCCCGCCCCGCAGACCCGTCAGGTCTTGTCATAAATTCTGGTTCTCCACAAAGCGCGGCTTTGTGTGTGGATAAATTTGCTGGATATGATTTGAGAAAAGGAGAATGGAAGAATGAAAGACAAGATCTTCGGCGTGCTGCAGCGCGTGGGACGCAGCTTTATGCTGCCCATTGCTCTGCTGCCTGTTGCGGGCCTGCTGCTGGGCATCGGCAGCTCGTTCACCAACGAGACCATGCTGGCGGCCTATGGGCTGGACAGCGTGATCCATCAGGGAACCCTGATCTATACCATCCTGGATGTGATGAGCCGGACCGGCAACGCAGTGTTCAACAACCTGCCGCTGCTGTTCGCCATGGGCGTTGCCATCGGCATGGCTCGCAAGGAAAAAGAGGTCGCGGCCCTGTCCGGTGCGGTGGCTTATATCATCATGAACACGGCCATTCAGGCCATGATCAATGCGGCCGGCGGCGTGGACGCCATGCCTGCCAACTCCACCACCTCCATGCTGGGCATCACTACCCTGCAGATGGGCGTGTTCGGCGGTATCGTGGTCGGTCTGGGTGTGGCAGCGCTGCACAATAAGTTCTATAAGATCGAGCTGCCGCAGGTGCTGGCATTCTTCGGCGGCACCCGTTTTGTGCCCATCATCAGCTCCATTGTGTATCTGATCGTCGGCATTGCCATGTTCTATGTCTGGCCGGTGGTGCAGAATGGCATCTCGGCGCTGGGCTCTCTGGTGCTGGCTTCCGGTTATGCAGGCACCTTTATCTATGGCCTGCTGGAGCGCGCCCTGATCCCCTTCGGTCTGCACCATGTGTTCTATATGCCCTTCTGGCAGACCGCTGTGGGCGGCACCGCCATCATCGATGGCGTCACCGTCACCGGCGCACAGAACATCTTCTTTGCAGAGCTGGCTTCCAAGTCCACTACCGTGTTCTCGGTCAGCGCCACCCGCTTCATGGCCGGTAAGTTCCCCTTTATGATCTTTGGCCTGCCCGGCGCAGCACTGGCCATGTATCAGTGTGCAAAGCCGGAAAAGCGAAAGGTCGCCGGCGGCCTGCTGCTGTCCGCTGCGCTGACCTCCATGCTCACCGGTATCACCGAGCCGCTGGAGTTCACCTTTATCTTCGTGGCGCTGCCCATGTACGCGGTGCACTGTGTGCTGGCGGGCCTGTCTTACATGTTCATGCACATCCTGAACGTGGGCGTGGGCATGACCTTCTCCGGCGGCCTGATCGATATGGTGCTGTTCGGCGTGATGCAGGGCAACGCCAAGACCCACTGGATCTGGATCGTGGTCGTGGGCATCGTGTACTTTGTGCTGTACTATCTGGTGTTCCGCTTCATGATCACCAAGTTCGACTATAAGACTCCCGGCCGCGAGGATACCGAGGAAGTCAAGCTGTACACCCGTGCGGACGTGAACGCCCGCGATGCTGCTTCCGGCAGCGCAGCCCCCGCCGGAGATGACCCGGTCAGCGCCCTTATCGTGGAAGGTCTGGGCGGCAAGGCGAATATCAGCGATGTGGACTGCTGCGCCACCCGTCTGCGCTGCACTGTGAAGGACGCAGAGCAGGTCCGGCAGGATGCGCTCAAGGCATCCGGTGCATCCGGCGTCATCTGCAAGGGCAACGGCGTGCAGGTGGTCTACGGCCCCAAGGTGGCAGTCATCAAGGCAAAACTGGAAGACTATCTGGAAAAGATGCCGGCCAACGCAGCGGCACCGGCTGCTCCTGCTGCCGCACCTGCGGCGGCGCCTGCAGCTCCGGCGGCAGCGGCAAAGGATACCGTCCTGTCTGCCTGCATGAACGGCACCGTGGTGCCGCTGGCCGAGGTGAAGGACGAAGCATTTGCCAGCGGTGCGCTGGGCGACGGCATTGCCATCGAGCCTGCGGACGGCGAGCTGGTGGCCCCCGCCGACGGCGAGATCTCTTCTACCTTTGACACTCACCACGCCGTGGGTATGACCACCGCGGACGGTGCCGAGCTGCTGATGCATATCGGCATCGATACGGTCAAACTGGGCGGCAAGTACTTCACCTATCTCGTCAATGAGGGCGACAAGGTGAAGAAGGGCCAGCCGCTGATCCGGTTCGACCTCGAGGCCATCCGAGCCGAGGGCTATCCCACCACCACCCCGCTGATCGTCTGCAATACCGACGAGTACGCAGCGGTCACGCCGAAGGCATCCGGCGATGTGAAGCAGGGCGATGCTCTGCTGGAGCTGAAGGGCTGATGCGTTTCCCCCAAAAGGCAGGGTTTTTATAACACAAAGGGCCGTTCCCGCAGCAGGGAGCGGCCTTTTGCGTTATAAAAAGAAAGACCTGTCCCGACGAACAGCCCAGCGGAAAAATTTTCTTTTCGTGAGAATTGGCGAAACTTTTCGGCATTTCTTGTGATTTTGATGATTTTTTCGGTTTTGATTTACGGTGCTGGAAAAACGTGGTATCATTAACACAATAAACTGGAGCAGTATGTCAGCGGAATGGGTCTGCTGCCGCCGGTTGAGGGGGATTTTATGAAAAGGATTTTCAAAAAAGGCATCAGCCTGCTGTGTACAGCGGCGGCACCAGCCCGAAGCAGACGGCTGTGACCGACATCACCGTCTGGACCTATTACAATGGCGACCAGCTGGAAAGCTTTACCAAACTTGTGGATGAGTTCAACAGCACCGTCGGCGCAGAAAAAGGCATTTCGGTGTCTACTGAGAGTCTGGGCAGTGTCAACGATCTGGAAGCCAGCGTGATGAATGCCGCCGAGGGCAAGGTGGGCGCATCGGAACTGCCCAAGATCTTCTCGGCCTATGCGGACACCGCTTACGCCATGGACCAGATCCTGAGCGGCGCTGTCCAGACAGTTAAAACCGACCGCCTTTATACGCCTAGTGCCTTTGAAGGCGGCGCTTCTGCCCGCAAAGTGCTGGAATACGGCCTGAGCGACCTTGCCGCAGCGGACCGCGAGACTGTGGCGGAGCGCATTGCCGCCGGCCAGAGCGCAGCCGATGCAGAGGCAGAGTTCCTGACGGATGACTATTTTGAGAACTGGTATCAGGATATCTGCAGCAGGCTGAAGCGGTACGAGGGCTGAGTGAGTCCGGAACGCAAAGATGACGTGGAAGGGGAGATGGCTGCGCACAAACGCAGAAATGCAGGCGCAGGCACTGCAGAAAAACGGAAGGAACAGGGCAGATCCATCTTCCTGACCATCTTTGCCTACGTGATGATCGTGGTGACCGTCGAGATCATCCTGCTTTCGCTGAGCATTGCTATGACCAATGTGTCCGGCAGACTGAACCAGAACGCCAAGGATATCCTGACCATGCAGGTGGACAACCGCGTCAGCTATCTGCAGGATCTGATGCAGAAAGCACAGGACCTGAACGACCTGTCGGACCACATCGACGATACCATGCAGCGGATGCAGGAGGATGGCACGGTAACGCTGGACGGCCTGAACGTCAACGGCTTTTTTCAAAACGCCGCTTCAGGAAGCCTGCGAGGACAACGCCCGGCTGGATGACGACGACTACGGCCGCTGGACGACCAGTGTTTACAAAATGGTGGAGGATGACCGCACGGCCATGGCCTACTCCCGGTCGAGATCCTTTACCGCGAAGTTATTGCGGCGCAGGAAGCCAAAAAAATGCCGGAGCTGTCCCGCACCGGCATCCGGGAGCTGGACCGCTTTGCCGAAGCCCTTACCAGCCTGAACACCCAGCTGCTGAACAACTCCACCAAGTTTCTGCGCATCATGGACATGGCCAGCGTGGAGCTGGGCGGCTACGAGCTGCGGTTCGACACCGGGACGGTCTATGTCACGGACAATTTCTTTGCACTGCTGGGCGCGCCGGAAATAGACGGCAGCCGCCTGAGCGTGCGTAAGTTTGAGGAAGCGCTGGATCGGATCCAGCTGGCCCGCCCCTGCACCGCGACGGCCGAGGGCGACAAGCTGCTGACCGTCCGCAAGGACGGCGCCACCCGGTATATCATGCTCCGCGTCACCGCCGACCGCCTGAGCCAGATCGGTCTGGCCGAGGATGTGCCCGCCGCCATCCCGGCCAAGATCACCCCTGCGGCCCGGCAGGTCATTGCCAACTGCCGTATCGCAGAAGAAGGATAAATCAGAACCGTCCGTATTTTTGTATGCTGAAAATACGGGCAGTTTGTTTTTTGCCACTGGCATCCCGCTGCGGGATGCGGTATACTGGGAGCGGAAAAATCTTCAGCACGGGAGGTGCTTTTGGAATGGTACAGGTAGACCTCATCACCGGCTTTCTGGGGGCGGGCAAGACCACCTTTCTGCGCCGGTATGTCCGGTATCTGGTGGAGCAGGGCCACAACGTCTGTATTCTGGAAAACGATTTCGGCGCGGTGAATGTGGACGCCATGCTGGTGCAGGATCTTCTCGGGCCGCGGTGCGACCTGGAGACCATCAGCGGCGGATGCGACTGCGACACCCACCAGCGCAGGATGCGCACCAAGCTCATCGCCATGGCCATGCGGGGCTTCGACCGGGTAGTGGTGGAACCCAGCGGCATCTTTGATGTGGACGAGTTCTTCGACGTTCTGCGGGACGACCCGCTGGACCGCTGGTATCAGATCGGCAATGTCATTGCCATCGTGGATGCCATGCTGCCGGAGACCCTTTCCCCTCAGGCGGATTATCTGCTGGCATCGGAGACAGCCAACGCGGGCCGGGTTTTGCTGAGCCGTGTCCGGCAGGCAGGCCCGGCGCAGTGCGAAGCCGCCAGCGCTCATCTGGCCCGTGCGCTGGAAGGCTGCAAGTGCTCCCGCCGGTTTGCCCCGGAGGAGATCCTGCAAAAGGACTGGGCAGAGCTGACCGATGCCGATCTTGCGGCCATTGCCGCCTGCGGCCGCAGGCAGGCCAGCTGCGAAAAGCTGCATTTCGACGAGCACGAAGCATTTTCGTCGCAGTGCTTTCTGGAGCAGCACCTGACGCTGCAGCAGCTGCAGGCCGCTGCCGACCGGCTGTTTGCAGACCCGGCCTGCGGACATGTTCTGCGGGTGAAGGGCTTTGCTCCGGACGGGCAGAACGGCTGGCTGGAGCTGAACGCCACCGCCGCCGGAAAGACGCTGGCCCCCATCCCGCAGGGGCAGGATGTGCTCATCGTCATTGGCGAAGGGCTGGATAAGGCCGCCATTGAAGCGCGGCTGAAATCCTGAACGATTTAAAAGGAGAAGGATCATGGAAAAATCGCGACAGACCCCCTCGGCACGGCGCATCGTCGGCATGGTGGTGGGCATCGTCATCATCGGCCTCGGCATTGCGCTGTTCAAGCAGTCCCATCTGGGCAACGACTCCATCAGCGCGCTGAATATGCGTCTGGCAGAGATGCTGGGCATCTCACTGGGCGTGCAGAACCTGTGCACCAATATCCTGTTTTTTGCGGTGCAATTCTGGTTCGGACGCAAGTACATCGGCCTCGGAACTTTTGTCAACGGCATCGGCGTCGGTTTTATCGTCACCGCATTCTACGAGCCGATCGCGGCACAGTTCGGCCCGGCGGAGGCAGCTGGCCTGCCGGTGCAGCTGCTGTGGGTGGCGCTGGCGGTTCCGGTCACGGCGCTGGGCGCGTCCCTCTACCAGACGGCAGACCTCGGCATTGCGCCCTACGACTATCTGTCGCTGGGCCTGCGGGACTACACGCCCTTCCCGTACTTCGGGTGCCGCGTTTTTACCGATGCGCTGTGTGCGCTCATCTGCTGGCTGCTGGGCGGCCTTGTGGGCATCGGAACGCTCATCTGCGCGTTCTGCCTTGGACCCTTTATTCAGTTCTTCAACGGCCTTATCTCCGAACGCCTGCTGCAGTATAAACCGGAGAAACAGTAATATTTTTCGATAAAAATACCCCCGGTTCAGACTGAACCGGGGGTTTGTACGTTATGAAAAGATCAGGTCTGCACGCCTTCGAACTGACTGTTGTAGAGCTTGGCGTAGAAGCCGCCCTTGGCCAGCAGCTCGTCGTGATTGCCCTGCTCCACGATGTGGCCGTCCTTCATCACAAGGATGACATCGGCCTCGCGGATAGTGGACAGGCGGTGCGCCACGATAAAGCTGGTGCGGCCCTGCATCATGCGGGCAAAAGCCTTCTGGATGCGCACCTCGGTGCGGGTATCGATGGAGGAGGTGGCTTCGTCCAGGATCAGCATCGGCGGCAGGCAGAGCATCACGCGGGCGATGCACAGCAGCTGCTTCTGACCCTGACTGATGTTGCCGCCGTCCTCGGCGATGACGGTGTCGTAGCCCTCAGGCAGGCGGCGGATGAAGCTGTCTGCGTGGGCAGCCTTGGCGGCGGCAACCACTTCCTCAAGGGCGGCGTCCGGCTTGCCGTAGGCGATGTTCTCGCGCACGGTGCCGGCGCGCAGCCAGGTGTCCTGCAGCACCATGCCGTAGCTGCCGCGCAGGGAGGCACGGGTCACGTTGCGGATGTCGGTGCCGGACACCTTGATGTCGCCGCCGTTGACGTCATAGAACCGCATCAGCAGGTTGATGAGGGTGGTCTTGCCGCAGCCGGTGGGGCCGACGATGGCGATGCGCTGGCCGGGCTTCACGTCCAGCGACAGACCCTCGATGAGGGGACGGTCCGGCAGGTAGCGGAAGGAGACATTTTCCAGCTGCACATGGCCGTCCGGCTGCAGCTGGATGGCGTTGTCGGCTTCCGGCACCTGATCGTCGGCGTCCAGCAGTTCGAACACGCGGGCGGCGCAGGCAAGGGCGTTCTGCAGCTCGGTGACAACGCCGGAAATCTCGTTGAAGGGCTTGGTGTACTGGTTGGCGTAGCTCAGGAACACGCTCAGCTGGCCGATGGTGATGCCCCCGGACACCGCGTAAACGGCACCCACAAGGCCGACGCCGGCGTAGACGATGTTGTTCACAAAGCGGGTGGCGGGGTTGGTCAGGCTGGAGAAGAAGATGGCCTTCAGGCTCACGTCCTGCAGCCGGCCGTTCACCTCGTCAAAGGCGGCAAGGCTCTCGGCTTCATGGCCGAAGGCCTGCACCACCTTCTGACCCTCGATCATCTCATTGACCAGCGCAGTCTGCTCGCCGCGCACGGTGCTCTGGCTCTGGAAATATTTGTAGCTGCGCTTTGCAAGAAAACTTGCCACCACAAGGCTCAGCGGGGTGATGCACACCACCACCAGCGTGATGGGCACGTTCTGGCTGAGCATGAACAGCAGCGTGCCCAGAATGGTCAGGATGCCGCTGAACAGCTGGGTAAAGCCCATCAGCAGGCCGTCGGCGAAGGTATCCACATCGGCCACCATGCGGCTGACGATATCGCCGGAAGGGTGGCTGTCCAGATAGGACAGCGGCAGAGTCTGGATCTTGCGCAGGGCTTCGTTGCGCAGATCGCGGCTGACAAGAAAGGTGATGCGGTTGTTGCACACGCTCAGCAGCCACTGCGCCAGCGCTGCGGCTGCTGCCACCACCAGTACTTCCACGATGATGCGGGCTACGCCGGCAAAGTCCACGTTGCCTTTGCCCAGCATCAGATCAATGGCGTTGCCGCAGAGGATGGGAATATACAGCTGCGCGGCCACACTCACGGCGGCAACGACCAGGCTGCACACCACAAACAGGGAGTAGGGCCGGATCTTGCCCAGAACGCGGGTCAGGGTGGCCTTGCGCTGTTCAGGGGTCAGCTTTGTTTTTGCTTTTGCACTCATTTCTGCGCATCCCCTTTCTTGAACTGGCTCTCGTAGATCTCTTCGTAGACCGGGCAGCCTGCGCGCAGCTGGTCGTGGGTGCCGATGCCCACCAGCTTGCCGTCGTCCAGCACAAGGATCTGGTCGGCGTGCTGCAGGCTGGCGGCGCGTTGGCTGACGATGAACACGGTCAAGGACCCGGGCAAGGCGGCCAGCGCCTTGCGCAGGGCGGCATCGGTGGCATAGTCCAGAGCGCTGGCGCTGTCGTCCAGAATGAGGATCTCAGGCTTGCCCACCAGTGCGCGGGCGATGGTCAGGCGCTGCTTCTGGCCGCCGGACAGGTTGCGTCCGCCCTGCTCCACAGGCTCGTCCAGCCCGAGGGGCTTGGCCTTGACGAATTCCGCGGCCTGCGCGGTCTCCAGCGCAGCCCACAGGTCGGCGTCAGAGGCGTTCTTGTTGCCCCACAGAAGGTTCGAGCGGATGGTGCCGCCGAACAGCTGCGCCTTCTGCATGACCACGGCGACCTTGCCGCGCAGCGCTTCGCGCGGGTAATCCGGGGCGGGGCGGCCCAGCACTTCCACGGTGCCCTCGGTGGCATCGTAGAAACGGGGGATCAGGCTGACAAGGCTGGATTTTCCGCTGCCGGTGCCGCCGATGACGCCGATGGTCTGGCCCTTCTTTGCGGTAAAGCAGATGTCGGAAAGGCTGGGGGCACCGGCTCCGGCGTAGGTCAGGCTCACATGGTCAAAGCGCACTGCATCGCCGGACTTGTCGACGGGCACTTCACCCAGCACTTCGGCGGGGAAGGCCATGCCGGGTTTGGTGTCCAGCACAGCCTGCACACGGCCGGCACAGGCCAGACCCTTGCTGACCTGTACGATCAGGTTGGCCAGCTTGACCAGCTCCACAAGGATCTGGTTCATGTAGTTGACCAGTGCGATCACATCGCCGGATGCCATGCCGCCCACGTTGATCTCAATGCTGCCGGCATACAGCAGCGCCACGATGGCAATGTTGATGAGCACATAGGTCAGCGGGTTCATCAGGGCAGAGATGTGGCCCACATGGAGCTGCATCCGGGTCAGCAGGTCGTTGGCGTTTTCAAAGCGGCCAATCTCGTCCTTCTCTTTGTCAAAGGCACGCACCACGCGCACACCGGTCAGGTTCTCGCGGGTCAGGCCCAGAACACGGTCCAGCCGGTTCTGTACGGTCTTGTACAGCGGGCGGGTGAAGGCCATGATGCCGAACACCACGATGCTCAGCAGCGGGATGGTGACCACGAAGATCAGCGCCGCACGGAAGTTGACCGTAAAGGCCATGACCATGGCGCCGATGACCACGAACGGGCTGCGCAGGAACAAGCGCAGAAACAGGTTCAGACCGCTCTGCACCTGGTTCACATCGCTGGTCATGCGGGTGATGAGGGTGCTGGTGCCCAGCGTATCCATCTCGGAAAAGCTCAGGCTCTGGATGTGCTCAAACAGCGCATGGCGCAGAGCCGTGGAGTAGCCCACAGCAGCCTTTGCCGAAAAATACTGCGCGGTCAGACTGCAGGTCAGGCCGATGGCGGCCAGCACGAGCAGCAGCCCGCACCGCAGAAGGATATAGTGGAAATCATGGGCGGCGATGCCGACGTTGACGATGTCTGCCATGACCAGCGGAACGAACAGGTCGAACGTTGCTTCCAGCATCTTGAAGAGGGGGGCAAGGACGCTTTCGCGCTTGTAGCCCTTCAGGTAGCCTAGCATTTTGTTCAAGGCGTTTTCCTCCTTTTTGATCCGATTTTCAGGAATCGCACTTATTATAGCGCACATGCCGGAAAAAAGCCATACTTTCAAAGGCATGATTTGATAGCTGAAGCTCAGCTTTTTGCATTGTGAAAGATGGAAAATCCTGCTATACTAGAGAGCGATAACAAACGGAAGAATGGTGAGCACAATGGCAAGAAGAACAGACGGCGGCATCCGCTTCCGCCCGGTGGGCGGTGCAAAGCGCAGCCTGCAGGCACCGGCCTACAGCCCGGCGGGCACCGGCTGCCCGGCCTATGAGCAGGCGGTGGAAAACCTTTACAAGGGGCAGAACGAGGAAAGTTTCTGGACCCTGATGAGCGCACTGAACTATGCGCTGGAAATGGAGACCCATGTTCTGGTACCGCTGCAGACGGCGCTGACTGTTCACAACATTCCGGCACCGTGGACGGAGCATCCGGTGCCTGCCGGAAAGGCGCAGGGGCTGAAGCTGTGGACCCTGCGCAACGACAAAGGCCGCACATGGCTGCCGCTGTTCACTTCCAGCGCCGCCGCCTGCGCCGACCGCAGCACCTCGGCCCGGCCCATGGCGGATTATACCCTGCAGGATGCCATGGAGCTGGCGCTGGCCACCGAGGGCATCGACGGCGTGGTGCTGGACCCGTGGAGCCACTCGGCCACGCTGGACGGCGCGTTGCTCAACGGTCTGCTGCACGCCGAGCACAACTCGGACGAGCCGGGAGATGATGAGCTGGAAGCCGGCCGGGAAGCCGCCCGGGCAGAGGACTGGGCAAACGCAGCGGAGCACTACGATAACGCAGCCGGAAAGGGCAACCTCCGCGGGCTGACGCTGCTGGCGGAATGCATTTATAAGGGGCGTGGCACCCGGCAGAACCGCACCGAAGCTGTCAGAATGTGGAAGCTCGCCGCGAAAAATGGCGACGTTCTGGCTATGCTTGCGCTGGGAGACGACAGAGCCTTGCATGACGACAACGGACAGGCGCTGATCTGGTACCGCAGCGCACGGAAGACAGCCGCCGGAACGCCGGATATCGATCATACTCCGCTGGTGTGCCTGCGGATGGCGCAGTATGAGACCCGCTACACATCCCGCAAAAAGGCGCTGGCACTGGCAGCGGAAGCGCGGCAGGGCTTTGCCGTGCTGGCGCGGGAGCACGAGCCGGATGCACAGCAGTGGCTGGCTGAAGCAGACCAGCTCATCCGGGAACTGACGGCTCCGCAGCCCGCCCAGCCGGCGGCCTATGACATGGAATCTTTACAATTGGACTAAAAAAGCGTCACACGGATACGGTACAATAACGGGGAAAAGAATTTCAGCCTGACGCAGTTGCGGGCAGGGCAGTTGGAGAGGAAACAGTATGAGTAAAGTGATCGGCATCGATCTGGGCACTACCAATTCCTGTGTGGCAGTGGTGGAAGGCGGCAAGCCTGTGGTCATTACCAATGCGGAGGGCGAGCGCACCACCCCCAGCGTGGTGGCATTTACAAAGGACGGCGAACGACTGGTGGGCGGCGCGGCCAAACGCCAGATCGCCACGAACTCCGGCCGTACCGTCTCCAGTATCAAGCGCCACATGGGCAGCGACTACCGGGTGCATATCGATGGCAAGGATCTGACTCCGCAGGAGATCAGCGCCATGATCCTGGCCAAGATCCGCCGGGACGCCGAGAGCTATCTGGGCGAGCCGGTGACCGAGGCCGTCATCACGGTGCCCGCCTACTTTGACGACAGCCAACGCAAGGCCACGCAGGACGCCGGCCGCATTGCAGGTCTGAACGTGCTGCGCATCATCAACGAACCCACTGCCGCCGCGGTGGCCTACGGTCTGGACAACGAAGCACCGCAGAAGATCCTGGTCTACGATCTGGGCGGCGGCACCTTTGATGTGTCCATCATCGAGATCGAGGACGGCACCTTTACCGTGCTGGCCACCGGCGGCGACACCCATCTGGGCGGCGACGATTTTGACCAGCGCATCGTGGAGTATGCCGTGGCCGAGTTCAAGAAGTCCGACCGCATCGATCTGACAAAGGACCCCGCCGCCATGGGACGGCTGAAGGAAGAAGCCGAAAAGGCCAAGAAGGAGCTTTCCAGCGCGCCGTCTGCCCAGCTGAATCTGCCCTTTATCGCGGTAGGCAAGGACGGCCCGCACCATCTGGACATTTCCCTTTCCCGCCCGCAGTTTGAAATGATGACCGGCGACCTGCTGGCCCGCACCGTCGCCCCGGTGCAGAACGCCCTGCGGGATGCTGGCATCTCGGCCGGCCAGCTGGGTAAGGTGCTGCTGGTGGGCGGCAGCACCCGGATGCCTGCCGTGGAGCGTCAGGTGAAAGAGCTGCTGGGATGCGAACCCAGCCATACCCTGAACCCGGACGAATGCGTGGCCATGGGCGCTGCAGTGCAGGGCGGTCTGCTGCAGGGCGGCGGCAAGCTGGCCGGTGCCACCGGTGCCGCTGCGCAGGGCCTTGTGCTGATGGACGTTACCCCGCTGACCCTCTCCATTGAAACGCTGGGCGGCGTGGCCACCCCGCTCATCACCCGCAACAGCATGATCCCCACCCGCAAGAGCCAGATCTTTACCACGGCTCGCCCCATGCAGACCAGTGTGGAGATCAACGTGCTGCAGGGCGAGCGTCACTTTGCGCGGGACAACAAGAGCCTTGGCAAGTTCAAACTCACCGGCATCCGGGCAAGCTTTTCCTCCAAACCCCAGATCGAAGTGACCTTTGACATCGACGTGAACGGCGTGGTGAAGGTCTCGGCAAAAGACCTCGGAACCGGCCGGGAGCAGAACATCACCATCACCGGCAGCACGAACCTTTCGGAAAACGAGATCCAGCGCGCCATGGCGGACGCCGCCGCCTACGAGGCCGAGGACAGCCGCCGCAAGGAGCGGCTCGACCTGCACAATCAGGCCGAAATGCTGGCCTACAAGGTGGACGAAGCCCTCTCCAAGTGCAAAAAGGAGCTGGACAAGGACGAGAAAAACCGCATCAAGGGCGACCTTGCCAACCTGCGCCGCTGCCTGCGGAAGGACAAGCCCGAAAAGATGAACGAGACCGAGGAAGCGGCTCTCCGTCAGGCCAAGAGCCAGCTGGAAGAAAGCGCGAACCATCTGATGGTGCTCTATACCAGCGAGCAGAGCGAGGGCGGAAACAACGAAACCTTGTAATAGCCTATCGAGAATCGACTGTCAGGGAGGAGCATCAATGGAAGATTACGAAGTCGCCTATGCCATCATCCGGGGAGAAACCTTTGAAGAAATTGTATTTTCTTCAGAAGAGGAAGCAGAGACCTATTGTGACGAAAGAAGAAACGGCGCTTCCGGAGATGCTCTTGACGAAATGGGTTGTGAGGACCCGGAACCCGAAGATGAAATGGAAGCATCTTTTTATGCAGGAATGCAGGGAGATTACTGGCACGTAGAAACGGTGCATCTGACTGGAAAAGACGATGACGACCCGGTCCGGATCAGCAGAGATACATGGCCGGCAGGAACGATTCGCGAGATGCTGAGAGAAACGGACGAATAAGCAACAGGCAGGACACGGCAATGCCGAACGGCAAAATACGCAGGAACAGAAAGGATAAAATTATGAAACTTGTATACTATGCATACAATTGCGACACCGGCGAAGTTGTTAAGGCGAGTCGCAAAAAAGATGAGATCGAGAAATATGTACAGGGTCGGGATGAGTGCGTAGGGAAGAAACTCGACCTGGATACAGTCGAGGAAGATGATGAGCAGGAGATCAGGTACGACGGCTTAACGCGAATGGTACCGGTGCAGGATATCCTTGAAGCGCTGGATTATGAAACAGAGGACGAAGAGATAGACCTGGATGACGACCCGACGCCGGATGAAGAGGAAGATGCCTGCAAAGCATATGGGTTGAAAAAGCCTGAATAAATACAAAACGCTCCGCTGCATTTTGCACAGCGGAGCGTTTTTATTGTTAAAAAAAGCCTTACAGCATCTTGGAAAGGAACGCTTTCAGTCTGGGATGCTTCGGATTCGTGAACAGTTCCTGCGGCGGCTCGTCCTCCTGGATCTTGCCGTCGTCGATGAAAATGACGCGGTTGGACACCTCGCGGGCAAAGCCCATCTCGTGGGTGACCACCAGCATGGTGATGCCGGTGTGGGCCAGCTCTTTCATCAGCTCCAGCACTTCGCCCACCATCTCGGGGTCAAGGGCGCTGGTCGGCTCGTCGAAGAGGATCACGTCCGGGTCCATGGCCAGAGCGCGGGCAATGGCAATGCGCTGCTGTTGACCGCCGGACAGGCTCTTGGGGTAGACGTTGGCCTTGTCGGCCAGACCTACGCGGGCCAGCAGCTCGTCGGCGCGCTGGGAAATGGCTTCCTTGTCCTTCAGCTTGAGCAGGCTGGGGGCCAATTCCAGGTTCTTCTTCACCGTCAGGTGGGGGAAGAGGTTGAAGTGCTGGAACACCATGCCCATCTTCTGGCGCACAGCGTCGATGTGCGCCTCGTCCACCTCAGTGCCCTCGAACTTCACGGAGCCGCTGGTGGGGATCTCCAGCCGGTTCAGGCAGCGCAGGAAGGTGGACTTGCCGCAGCCGGAAGGGCCGATCAGGCAGACCACGTCGCCGCGGTAGATGTCGATATCAATACCCTTCAGCACGTCCAGGGTGGGGGTGGGCTGCTTTGCGCCCTTTTTCTTTTCGCCGCCGTAGGTCTTGGTCAGGCCGCGGACTTCCAGAATCTTATCGGTCACTTTGTGCCAGCCTCCTCTCAAACTTTGCCAGCAGCCGGGTGAACAGCATGACCAGCACAAGGTAGATCAGTGCAACGCCCAGCAGCGGGAACATGGCTTCGTAGGTGCGGTTCATGATGCCCTGCGCGGCATACAGCAGCTCCTTGCCGCCGATGACCGTGATCAGGGAGGTGTCCTTCAGCAAGATGATGAACTCGTTGCCCAGTGCCGGCAGCACGGCACGGATGGCCTGCGGGATGATGATGACCACCATGGTGGTCATGTAGTTCAGGCCAAGGCTGCGGCCGGCCTCCATCTGGCCGGGATCCACAGCCATCAGGCCGCCGCGGATGATCTCGGACACATAGGCGCCGGAGTTGATGCCCAGCGCCAGCGCGCCCACCATGGTAAAGTTGCGGCTGTTGGCAAAGATGACCATGCTCATGATGAGCAGCTGCACCATCATGGGTGTGCCGCGGATGATGGTGGTGTAGATCTCGCACACGATGTTGAAGAAGCCCAGCACCGGGTTCTTGCGGCCGGGGCGCTGCTGGTCGTGGGAGACACGCACCAGCGCCACCACACTGCCCAGCACGATGCCGAGTGCCAGAGCAATGGCGGTGACCAGCAGGGTGGTGCCAACGCCGTTGAGGTACTGGAGCCAGCGGTCTTTCAGCAGAAAGGCCTGATAAAACTTAAAGAAAAATTCCTGCCCGAAGCTGAGCTTCGTACCGCCGTTGAGCAGCTCTTTGAGCAGTTC
>CAKSZM010000008.1 GCA_934525735.1 uncultured Faecalibacterium sp.
CTTGTTGAGGAAGGTATCCTCGAAGATGTGCAGCACCTCGGCGGCGCTCAGCTCCTTGTGGCTGTGGTCGGACACGCCCTTGACCTTGTAGCCCAGCGCCTCGCGCATCTTCGGGGGCAGGTTGTAGCCGTAATTCTGCTCCAGCACAAAGCCGATGCCGCCCTTGCCGCTCTGGCTGTTGATGCGGATGACGTCGGCGTCGTAGGTGCGGCCGATGTCGTGGGGATCCACCGGGATGTAGGGGCAGGTCCAGCGGTGCTCGCCATGCTCCTTGCGGTAGGCCATGCCCTTTGCAATGGCGTCCTGATGGCTGCCGGAGAAGGCAGCGAACACCAGCTGACCGGCGTAGGGGGTGCGCTCGTAGATGTGCATCCGGGTCACCCGCTCGTAGGTGGCGCAGATGGCGGGCATGTCGGAGAAGTCCAGCTTGGGATCTACGCCGTGGCTGTACATGTTCATGGCCAGCGTCACGGCGTCCACGTTGCCGGTGCGCTCGCCGTTGCCGAACAGGCAGCACTCCACGCGCTGTGCACCGGCCAGCACGGCCAGCTCGGCGCAGGCCACACCGGTGCCGCGGTCGTTGTGAGGATGGGTGGAGATGATCACGCTGTCGCGGTACTTCAGGTGCTTGTCGCAGTACTCGATCTGGTTGGCGTACACATGGGGCATGCTCATCTCCACGGTGACGGGCAGGTTGATGATCATGGGGCGCTCCGGGGTGGGCTGCATGATGTCCAGAACGGCGTTGCACACATCCACAGCGTAGTCCACTTCGGTTCCGGTAAAGCTCTCGGGGCTGTACTCGAACAGGAAGTTGCCCTCGTACTCCTGGCTCAGCTGCTTGACCAGCTTTGCGCCGTCGGTGGCGATCTTCTTGATCTCTTCCTTGCTCTTGTGGAACACCTGCTCGCGCTGTGCCACAGAGGTGGAGTTGTAGAAGTGGATCACCGCGCGGGGCGCACCCTTGACGGCCTCGAAGGTCTTGCGGATGATGTGGTCGCGGCACTGGGTCAGCACCTGCACGGTCACGTCGGCGGGGATCATGTTCTTCTCGATCAGGGTGCGCAAAAACTCGTACTCGGTCTCGCTTGCAGCAGGAAAGCCCACCTCGATCTCTTTGAAGCCGATCTTCACCAGCATCTGGAAGAACTCCAGCTTTTCCTCAAGGCTCATGGGCACGATCAGTGCCTGGTTGCCGTCGCGCAGGTCCACGCTGCACCATGCCGGGGCCTTTTCAATGTGATCCTTCTTGACCCAGCTGTCATAGCCTGCGGGGACCGGGTAGTAACCCGGAGCGTACTTGGTTGCGTCCATCATCGTTTTGTCCTCCTGATGCTTCTTACACTTTTTTGTACAAGAAAAGGCTCCCGTCTTTCAAGGCGAAAACCTTGAGAGACGAGAGCCTGTAAGATCACTACAGGGCACCCGTGGTACCACTCTCTTTGCTGCACCTTTGGGCACAGCCGCTTTGCACGATCGGCTTTTTGCGGCGAATCGCTGCCCTTGTAACGGTGGGCGTCCGTCAGAGCCTACTCACAGTTCAGCCCTGCCGCTCGGGAGCCAGTAACCGAAGCCTTCTGCACCCGCCTTGCACCACCCGGCGGCTCTCTGCACGCAGAAGAAAATCGTTTTATCTCCGTCAACGCATTTGTGCTTTTTTCAAAGTGAGATAATTTTAGCACGGTCACCAGAATCTGTCAAGAAGTTTCATTCAAGGCAAAGATGAAAGCATTTCACAACAGGGCAGGGAAAATCATGCAAAATTGAGGGTTCTCCCCTTTTTGTTAAAAAACTGCTAAGTTTTTGCAAAGTTGCCCTCGCTGCGCTGTTGCCGGACGGTAAGGTGTGGTATACTGGATTCAGCAACCGGGTGGAAGCCCGCTTTATATAGAAGGAGGAATCCCCGTTGAAAGAAGTCAAGCCTTCCAAAAAGCCGCTGGCCATCTACTATGCCATCGTGCTGCTGGTGCTGCTGGTGCTCAACTTCGTGCTGGTGCCGTGGCTGTCCGAGCGGCAGGTCAAGGAAGTGGACTACGGCACCTTTATGACCATGACCGAGGAAAAGAACATCGGCCGGGTGGACATCGAGTCCAACCAGATCGTGTTTACCGATAAAGAGGAGAGCCAGGTCTACAAGACCGGCCTCATGAGCGACCCCGGCCTGACCGAGCGCCTGTATGACGCCGGCGCACAGTTTTCCAGCGAGATCGTGGAGCAGGGTTCGCCGCTGGTCAGCTTCCTGGTGTGGTTCGTGCTGCCCATCCTGCTGTTCAGCTTCATCGGCAACCAGATGAACAAAAAGCTCATGGAAAAAGCCGGCGGTGCCAACTCGATGATGTTCGGCGGCGTGGGCAAGTCCAACGCAAAGGTCTATGTACAGTCCACCCACGGCATCCGGTTCGCGGATGTGGCCGGTGAGGACGAAGCCAAGGAAAACCTGCAGGAGATCGTCAATTACCTCCACGACCCCAAGCAGTACGAAGAGATCGGCGCATCCATGCCCAAGGGCATCCTGCTGGTCGGCCCTCCGGGCACCGGCAAGACCATGCTGGCCAAGGCCGTGGCAGGCGAGTCCAACGTGCCGTTCTTCTCCATCTCCGGCTCCGAGTTCGTGGAGATGTTCGTGGGCATGGGCGCATCCAAGGTGCGCGACCTGTTCAAGCAGGCCAAGGAAAAGGCCCCCTGCATCGTGTTCATCGATGAGATCGACGCCATCGGCCAGAAGCGCAACAGCGGCAGCATCGGCGGCAACGACGAGCGCGAGCAGACCTTGAACCAGCTGCTGACCGAAATGGACGGCTTCGAGGGCAACACCGGCGTCATCATTCTGGCGGCCACCAACCGCCCCGACTCCCTTGACCCGGCGCTGACCCGCCCCGGCCGCTTTGACCGCCGTGTGCCCGTGGAGCTGCCCGACCTCAAGGGCCGCGAAGAGATTTTGAAAGTGCACGCCAAAAAGGTCAAGATCGCCCCGGGCGTGGACTTCAACACCGTGGCGCGCATGGCGTCCGGCGCATCCGGCGCAGAGCTTGCCAACATCGTCAACGAAGCTGCCCTGCGCGCCGTCCGTGCAGGCCGCAAGAGCGTCACCGAGTCCGATCTGGAAGAGAGCATCGAGGTGGTCATTGCAGGCTACCAGAAGAAGAACTCCATCCTCACCGATAAGGAAAAGTGCATCGTGGCCTACCACGAGATCGGCCACGCCCTTGTGGCGGCAAAGCAATCCAACTCTGCCCCGGTGCAGAAGATCACCATCATCCCCCGCACCTCGGGTGCGCTGGGTTACACCATGCAGGTGGACGAGGGCAACCACTACCTGATGAACAGGGAAGAGCTGGAAAACAAGATCGCCACCCTCACCGGCGGCCGCGCCGCCGAGGAAGTGGTGTTCCGCTCCATCACCACCGGCGCATCCAACGATATCGAGCAGGCCACCAAGCTTGCCCGCGCCATGATCACCCGCTACGGCATGAGCAGCGATTTCGACATGGTGGCGCTGGAAACGGTGAACAACCAGTATCTGGGCGGCGACACCTCGCTGGCCTGCTCGGCCCAGACCCAGCGCGAGATCGACCAGAAGGTGGTGGAGCTGGTCAAGGCTCAGCACGAAAAGGCGGTGCAGATCCTCACCGACAACCGCGCAAAGCTGGACGAGCTGGCGCAGTACCTCTACCAGAAGGAGACCATCACCGGCGAAGAGTTCATGGACATCCTCAACCGCCCGGAACCGGCCCCCGCAGAAGAATAATGGAACGGAAAGCTCTCCCGGAAGGGGGAGCTTTTTTGCTGTCAACCCCTTTTTTACGTATTTTTTCGACTTTTCACGCAGAATTTTAGGCATTTCACGCAGTTTTGCTTCCAATTTGTGGGATTGTGTGCTACACTGGAATAAAGCATACCCCCCCCCGTAAAAATCTCATGAAGGAGGAATTTGTACATGAAACGAAAAGACCTTGCCCGGCGGGCGGCCTCGGCGGCACTTGCTGCCTGCATGATGTTCACCCTGTCGGCACCCGCTCTGGCCGCAAGCACCGATGCCCTGCTCCAGCAGAGCACCGCCGCCAAAAGCGCGGTGAGCGTGCTGGGCGAAGAGAACGGTACATTGAAGATTGGCAGCAACTCGTATGAGACGGAAACAGACATTCCTGAGCGAAAACTCGGCGGAGGAACCATAAGCTACGATGCCGGGACCCATACGCTGACCCTGAATGGTGTGAATATTGAGGACTCCAGCCGGGACTGGGTAATTGATTTTAAAACGGATACGCTGCTGAACCTTGTTCTGGTGGGGAAAAACATCCTTAAGGGTCTTGGCGGCATTAGAGCACATAAACTCAATATTTCCGGCACCGGTTCGCTGCAGATCACAGCGACAGACTATGAAGGCATTGCCGGTTTAGGCCAGAGCGGAGATAACCTCACGATTGGATCTGATGTTGACATCACTGCCATGAACGGCTGCGCGATCGCTTTCAACGGAAGCGTCCGCATTGAAAATGGCGCTACCGTGAAGGCCAAGTGTCTGAACGGCGGCATCGATTGCTATGACCTGACCATTGACTCCGCCACCGAGGTGAATCTGGAAGCGGGGTACAACGCGATTTGCGCGCATAGAGATGAGGATGATACGGTCGCGGGAACAGCCAACATCAAAAACTCTAAACTTGTATTGAAGTCGGATTATCCTGCATTCTATGCAGCAGATGAAATCGAGATCAACGGCGGCAGCGTCGAAGCAGAGTCTACATCCAACGCTGGTATTTTTACAGGGGGAAAGCTGAGCATTACCGATGCTGACATTGATGCAAGCGGCTACAACTATGGCATCTGCTCGAAGGGCGCGATGGAAATGACCGGCGGCAAGCTGAAGGCAGTCGGTCAAGGGAACGGTGTATCTATCCGGAACAGCCTGACGCTCAACAATGTTGAAGTTGATGCAGAGTGTGAAGAGTTGAACGCCATCTCCTCTGAGGGACCGATGGTTCTGAACGGCGGAAAAATCGAAGCGGTCAGCAACGGCGACAAAGTTTATGCAATCTATGCGGGCAACCGTTATGATGGCGATGCCGAACTCCTTGCAGAAGGAAGCCTGACCATCAAGGGCAATGCCAAGGTTCATGTGTCCGGTTGTAAGGGGATCGGTTCTGACGGCCAGACCACGATCGGAGAAGCAGATATCGAGATCGATTCGACGGATTTTTCGATCGTGTACCCGGTTCAGATCGAAAACGGAAATAAGATACTCAGCCTGAAGGGCGGCAAAGACAGGGAAAGCGCCACCGTGCTGGATCCGGATGACTTTGTGTGGGATCGCCTCGACCCGAACTGCATCGGTAAAAACGCGTATCTGCATATTATTACCGGGGCGGTGGCCGACCCGGACGAACCCTTTGACCCTGACTTCAGTGTGGACGACGGTTCCGGCGCAGCTGGCGCGATCGTGGCCGGTACGCTCATCGGCGGCGCAGCCGTCTGGGGCGGCTACGAGATCACCACCCGCACCATCCTGAGCGACCTGCTGCCCGCAGGCGCAGCTATCCCCACAAACCGCGGCCAGTTGGCAATGCTCATCTGGACTGAAAAGGACAAGCCTGAACCTGCTGCACAGCCCGCCTTTGCCGACGTGGCCGACGCCGAGCTGGCAAAGGCTGCCCAGTGGTGCGTGGAGCAGGGCCTGCTGGACGCTAAGGACGGCAAGTTCGCCCCCAACGGCTGGATGCCCAAGTTCAAGACCATCGAGGTCTGGAAAAAGGCTTTCCCCAAACAGTAAGAAAAATTTTTAAAAAGATTTTTGCATAAGCTGCAATAATCCATCCGCCGCATCCGTTTACAGGACAGATGCGGCGGATTTTTAATGCCGCGCACAACACTGCAAAATAAAAAAGGCAGACCGTCCGGCCTGCCGTCATGGAGGTTTTTCTTATGAAGCTGAAGAATTCCTGTGTCCGTACTCTCACCTGCACCGCTGTGGTGCTGGGCGCTGCCGCCATGCTCAGCGTGGGTGCTTTTGCCGCCGAGAACAGCAATGTCATCAGCGTCGAGCAGACCGAGCTGGGCACCGTGACCACCTACGACACCACCGCCGTGGATGTCTCTGCCGACCAGACCATTGCCGGCTACCTGCCCGCACAGGAGCAGGCAACGCAGGGGGATATCGCCCTGCACAGCGCCGATGTGGCGATTGGCGAAAAGGACCCCACCTACGGCGGCTACGGCGCACCGGAGGGAAACCCCATTCAGGGCAATATCATGCTGATCTCCGGCGATGAGCTGGCCGCCCCGTCCGCAGATGCAGCGGCGAAAAAGAGCGAGGCCCGCTACACCGTCAAGGGCCTGTTCGGCAGAGAAGTGCTGTACACTGCCCGCCAGAAGGACAGCGTGCTGACGCTGGATGTGCCCGCCGGTTCTGCTACCTTCCGCACCACCGTGGCGGACATGCAGACCCTGCTGAACAAGGGCGTGAGCACGCTGGTGTTCCAGACCGAGAAGGGCACCACCACTCTGAACCTGTCCCTGCTGGTGGAAGGTCAGAAGGGCACCGACCGCGTGGTGCTGCGCCATCTGGGCGACTCCGCTTTCCTCAACGTCGCCCTGCGCTGCCGCCGCGACCTGCTCATTGGCCGATAATAAATAACTTGCCTCAAAGGGAGATGAAGTCCGCGGACTTCATCTCCCTTTTTTCTGTTAAGTTTTTGAAAATTTGCCCGCCTGCCCCTGCAAACTCTGCCGGGTTTGTGTTATATTTAAAATGAATAAGTGTGAATCCCCGACAGAAAGGATAAAACGCCATGGAGCATTTTGTGGAGTTTGAAGATGTCTGCAAATATTACCAGACCGGCAATGTGAAGATCGCCGCAGCCGACCACCTGAATTTTTACGTGGACAAGGGCGAGTTCTGCGTCATCGTCGGCCCGTCCGGCGCGGGCAAGACCACCCTGCTGAACATCCTCGGCGGCATGGACAGCTGCGACGAGGGCAACGTCTGGCTGGACGGCCAGAACGTGAGCCACTTTTCCGCCAAGGAGCTGACCACCTACCGCCGGTACGATGTGGGCTTTGTGTTCCAGTTCTACAACCTCGTGCAGAACCTGACCGCGCTGGAAAACGTGGAGCTGGCCAGCGAGATCTGCCGCAACCCGCTGGACCCGGCCGAGACGCTGCGCAGCGTGGGGCTGGGTGAACGGCTGAACAACTTCCCGGCGCAGCTGTCCGGCGGTGAGCAGCAGCGCGTGTCCATCGCCCGCGCTCTCGCCAAGAACCCCAAGCTCCTGCTGTGCGACGAGCCCACCGGCGCGCTGGACTACAAGACCGGCAAACAGGTGCTGGCGCTCCTGCAGGACACCTGCCGCAAAACCGGCCGCACCGTCATCGTCATCACCCACAACACCGCGCTGACCGCTATGGCCGACCGCATCATTCAGGTGCGCAGCGGGCAGATCGTGTCCAATCAGGCAAATGAGCACCCGGTTCCGGTGCAGGAGATCGAGTGGTGAGACTATGAAGAGTTATCGCAAGAACATCCTGCGGGAAATGAAAGGCAACATGAGCCGCATGGTCTCGCTGTTCGGCATCGTGGCGCTGGGCGTCATGATGCTCACCGGCCTGATGAGCTTTGCCCCCAGTATGCGCATTGCCGGGCAGGAATACTACGTGCAGCAGAACGTGTTCGACCTGCGGGTGCTGTCCACGCTGGGCCTTTCGGAGGAGGACATTACCGCCATTGCCGCCGTGGACGGCGTGCGGGCTGTGGAAGCCGTGAAGTATCAGGACGTGGAAGCCCAGTGGCAGGGCAGGGAGGACACCACCGTGGTGCGCCTGCAGCAGCTGCCCGCCGACCCGGAAGCCGATACCGACGAAAACATGAACCGTTTGGTGCTGCTGAGCGGCCGTATGCCGCAGGCCCCGGGCGAGTGCGTGGTGCACACCATGGGCTATGATGACCCGGTGGAGCTGGGCAGCGCCATCGAGCTGCCCGCCGACACTGAGAACGTCAGCCGGAAGCAGTTCACCGTGGTGGGCACCGTGCAGGACCCGCTGCATTTCTCCACCGACAAGGAGAGCAGCACCGCCGGCGACGGCCAGGTGGACTGCATCCTCTTCGTTCCGGAGGGGATATTGACCACAGATTATTACACATTGTGTTATATCAAGGCGGAAAATGCCGGGCAGTACGACAATTTCTCGGATGAATATCAGGCGGCGGTGGATGCCGTGGCCGACAAGGTGGAAGCCATCAGCAGCGCCCGGTGCGAAACACGGCGGGCAGACCTGATCGATGACGCCAACGCAAAACTTTCAGATGCCCGCGCCGAATACGACAGCCAGAAAGCCGAAGCCGAGCGCCAGTTCGCCGAAGCCGAGCAGCAGCTGAACGACGCACAGGCCCAGCTGGACAGCGCGAAGGCGCAGCTGGAGGACGGCGAAGCCCAGCTTGCCCAGCAGAAGAAAGCCCTGCCCGGCACCATGCAGAGCGGTGCCGACACGCTGGTGAGCAGCGAAGAGCGGATTCTGGAATTTGAAGACCAGCTGCAGCAGATCGAACTGCTGGTAAACCTGAAAAAGGTGGCTGACCCGCTGCTGGGCTACGCCGAGACCGCCCTGAACAACGCACAGAAGGCGCTGGACGAAGCCGAGCCTGCCGACGAGGAATACACCGACCTGCAGGACGCGCTGGACAAGGCAAAGGACGCCTACGATAACATCAACGGTCAGCTGCAGGGCTATCAGGCCCAGCTGGACGCAGGCAAGCAGCAGATGTACGCGCAGGGTCTGATCTCTTCGCCCAGCCTTGGCAACGAGCAGTTGGTCACCGAAGCAAAGGCCGCTCTGCGCAAGATGAAACTGCAGCTGATGCAGGGGCAGCTCCAGCTGACCACCGGCACGGCCACTGCCTACACCGAGTTCGACGCCGCCCGCAAAAAGCTGGACGACGGCTGGCAGGAGTACAACGACGGCGTGCAGAAGCTGGCGGACTCCCGCACCGAGTACGAGACCCAGAAGGCCGACGCCGAGCAGAAGCTGGCCGACGGCCTTGCCCAGCTCAACGACGCCGAAGAGCAGGTGAGCCAGATCAAGAACGGCGAGTGGTATGTGCTGGACCGCGGCTCCACCATGAGCATGGTCACATGGGAGCAGTACGCCGACCGCATGGACGCCATTGCCCGGGTGTTCCCGGTGTTCTTCTTCCTTGTGGCGGCGCTGGTGGCCACCACCACCATGACCCGTATGGTGGACGAGAACCGCCTGCAGATGGGCACCCTGAAAGCGCTGGGTTACTCAAACGCAAAGATCGCGGGCAAGTACCTGTTCTATGCGCTCTCGGCCAGCGTGCTGGGCAGCATCGCGGGCATGGCCATCGGTTTTGTGGTGTTCCCCAGCATCATCTGGTACGCCTATCAGATGATCTTCAGCATGCCCACCTTCCGCCTGCACTTCTACCCCGGCATGGCGGCGGCCAGCGTGGCCATCAGCGCGGCGGTCATCGGGCTGGCAACATGGAGCGCCTGCCGCGCCAGCCTGAAGGAAAAAACGGCGGCTCTGCTGCTGCCCCGCGCACCTGTGGCGGGCAAGCGCATCTTCCTCGAGTACATCACCCCGGTGTGGAAGCACATGAGCTTTTCGCAGAAGACCACCGCCCGCAACCTGTTCCGCTATAAAAAGCGCTTCTTCATGACGGTGCTGGGCGTGGCGGGCTGCACGGCCCTGCTGCTCATCGGCTTCGGCATTCAGGACTCCATCCTGCCCATCGTGCAGAAGCAGTCCGGCGAGCTGACCCACAACGACCTGACCATCTCCCTCAGCGACGAAAAGGCGCTGACCACCGAGGGCGGTCTGGCCGACACGCTGGACGGCAGCAGCGCCGTGAACAGCTGGGGCGCGTTCTACGTCAAGTCCACCACCATCTACAACGAAGCCGGCGAAAGCGCCAGCGTCAGCGTGGTGGGTGCCGAGGACGACGCCCGCATGACCGAGTGTGTCACCTTCCGCACCCGTGTGGGGCACGAGGCCATCCCCTTTGATGACAGCAGCGTGATCCTGACCGAGAAAACCGCGCTGAACCTCGGGCTGGAAGTGGGCGATACGGTCTATGTGGAAGACCCGGATGGCCAGCGTGTGCCGCTGACCCTGACCGGCGTCACCGAGAACTATATGTTCACCCGGCTGTATGTCTCCAACGCCCAGCTGCAGGCGTATCTGGGCGGCACGCCGGAGTGGAACACCGTCTACGGCCTGACCGGCTGCAGCACGGAAGCCGAGTACCACACCCTGCGCACAAAGCTGCTGGGCTGCAACTACATCAGCAGCGTCAGCTTTACCGAGGACACCACCTCGATGTTCGACAACCTCATCGTCAGCCTGAACTACGTGGTCATTCTGGTCATCGTGTGTGCGGCGGCGCTGGCGGCGGTGGTGCTGTACAACCTCATCAGCGTCAACCTGGCCGAGCGCAAAAAGGAGCTGGCCACCATCAAGGTGCTGGGCTTCTACGATAAGGAAGTCTACCGCTACATCTTCCGCGAGATCAAGCTGCTGTCCCTCATCGGTTCCAGTGTGGGTCTGCTGCTGGGCATCCCGCTGCATAAGTTCATCATCCTGACTGTGGAGATGGACCAGCTGATGTTCATCCGCAGCATCGCTCCCCGCAGCTATCTGCTGGCTGTGGCGCTGACCATGCTGTTCACCCTCGTTGTGTGCTTCGTCATGCGCCGCCACGTCAAGCGCATCAGCATGGTCGAGAGCATGAAGGCTCCGGAATAAGTTCATAAAAGATTCACGGAAACAACATGGTTCCGTAGGAATTTTCTGGTATCATAAAGTCACTGGAAAGCAAGGCCGCAATTGCTTTTCCGGCAACATGATTCCTCCTTTACCAAACCGAATACCGCAAAAAAACACCGTGCCCTGTCTGTCCGCAGCAGATGGGGCACGGTGTTTTATGTCAGATCAGAATGCCGTCGCAGTGGTCGATCTCGTGCTGGATGATCTGTGCCGTCCAGCCGGTAAAGGTCTTGATGCGGGCTTTGCCGTCGGCGGTGGTGTACTGCACCTTGATGCTGTGCCAGCGTTTTGTTTTCCGCACGCCTTCCAGCGAGAGACAGCCTTCCTCGGCCTCATACGGGCCGGACTTTTTCAGGATCACCGGGTTGTACAGAACCAGATAGCCGTTTTCTGCTTCCACGGCAATGATCCGTTTGGAAACGCCGATCATGTTGGCAGCCATGCCCACACAGCCGTCGGCGTGGGCGGTGAGGGTATCCAGCAGATCCTGCGCAACAGCAGCGTCCTCCGGCGCGGCGGGCAGAGACTTCTGCGCGAGGAACAGCGGGTCGTGAACAATGGGTCTTATCATGAAAAAACTCCTTGTAACAGGTCGAATTTTGTGCTACTATAAAAATGAGCGCTGGCTGTAGCAGTTGGTGGTCAGTATCCTTGCCCGTATCGCTGATTCTTTCTACATGGAATGAAGCAGGGGTTCCGGGAGTGGAACTTTTTTGAAGGAAACTTCCCGGAGCCCTGAAGGCGAAGGGAGGGATGTCGGATGAATTTGGTAGAGGTTCTCGCACTGCTCACCTTCATTCTCAGCCTGCTGAGTCTGATCGTGGAAGTGATCCGTCTGACCGTTGAGGTCATGGACAAGATTTACCGGAAGAAAGACAATGAAAACAAAAAAGATTGACCGCCCTCAGTTTCCCCAAACCGAACGGTCAATCTTGATTGGCGGATAAGGAACTGACCGTGTTACAGCCAGTGCCTTTTCTATTTGTAGTATAGTGTTTTTTTTGAGGCTTGTCAAGTTGACAGGTCTTTTTTACTGCAGAAAAACCCGGCCGTCAGCCCGGCGGCAGCGGGCAGCACCCAGCCGAAGCCCAGACTGCCCAGCGGCAGAGCGTTGGCCGCAGCGGAAACAGCCGGGATGGGCAGCGCAGCGGTGATGCTCTGCACGGCAGTGCAGCCGATGCACAGCGGGTATACGGCGCGGCGGCGCTCCAGCCCGGGCACGAAGGAAAGCAGGATCAGAACGATAGCCACCGGATAGATGGCGTTGAGCACCGGCGTGGACAGCCGGATGATCCCGGCCAGACCAATGTTGGAAACCATCATGCTGGCGGCGGCAAAGAATGCCGCGATGGCGGGGTAGGGGATGCGGGGCAGAAGCTGATGGAAGTACTGCCCCACACAGGCAATCAGTCCCACGCAGGTGTTGAAGCAGGCGATCACAAAGATCGCGGCGATGAGCACAAGCCCGGCTTTGCCGAACAGGTTCTGCGCCAGCGCCGTCAGCACCTCGGCACCGGTGGCAAGGCCGGGGTACACGGCACCGGTCTGCGCCCCGGCATGGCCCAGCATGGCGTACACGGTCAGCAGCAGCGCCCCGGCAACGAATCCGGCCTTGATGATGCTGTGCTCCACGGCCTTGTCCTCGGTGATGCCCCGTGCCCGGATGTTCAGCGCGATGACCGCGCCGAAGTTCAGCGCCGCCAGCGTGTCCATGGTCTGGTAGCCGTAGAGCATTCCCTCCACGGCGGGCAGAGCGGCGTACTCTGCGCTGGGGGTTCCGTAGTGCGCCGCCAGCGGGTGCAGCAGGCACCCGGCAAACAGCGCCGCGATGAGCAAAATCAGGCAGGGGCAGAGGATGCGCCCCAGCCATTCGGTGAGCTTTTCCGGGTGGAGCGCTACCAAGAACGCCGCAGCGAAAAATACCGCCGAGTAGACCATCTGCAGCCCGGGGCGGCTGCCCAGCAGCGGCACCAGCATCTGGAACGAGGTGCTGGCCGTGCGGGGAATGGCCAGACACGGCCCGATGGACAGGTAGACCAGAATGGCGAACACCCGGGCAAAGGCCGGGTGCACCCGCCCGGCAAGAGCGTCCAGGCTGCCTGCTTGAGCCACCGCCGCAACGCCGGCGATGGGCAGGCCGATGGCGCTGACTGCAAGGCCTGCAAAGGCAAACCAGAAGTTTGCCCCGGCCTGTGCGCCCAGATGCGGCGGGAAGATCAGGTTGCCCGCCCCGAAAAACATGGAAAACAGCGTAAAGCCGACCAGAAGCAGACCGCGGCCGGAAAGTTTTTTCATACACAGACCCCTCATTTCTGTGCTGCTCCCGGCAGGAGCAGCGGATGACTGTTTTCAGTGTATCGTTTTATCCACTTCATGTCAAGAAACAGAAAGATGAAGAAATGTAACGGTCTGCATGAGAGCGGCTTGTGCGTTCGGATGCAGCGGTCATTGGCCTTTTGAATGCTGTATGTTATAATTGAAAAGCAAATACAACAGGCCGGACTGAAGCCAACCTCCGGCCGAAAGGGATTGAATGCATGAACAAAGAAAAGCATTTTTTCCGCCGTGCCGGAGCGGTGGTGTTCTGGCTGGCGGTGTGGCAGTGCGCCGCCATGGCCATCGGGCAGGAAGTGTTTCTGGTGTCGCCGGTGCAGGCGCTGCGCACCCTGCTGGGGCTTGTGCCCCGGGCGGATTTCTGGCAGCGGGTGGGGTTCAGCTCCGGGCGCATCCTGCTGGGATTCGCGCTGGGCGTCGCGGTCAGTACGGTGCTGGCGGCGCTGGCGGAGAGTTGCCCGGCAGCGGACACCCTTCTGGCTCCGGTGATGCAGCTGGTCAAGACCGCGCCGGTGGCAAGCTTTATCATTCTGGCGCTGGTGTGGGTGCGGGGCGCGTCGCTGTCGGTGCTCATCAGCTTTCTGATGGTGCTGCCGGTGCTGTACGGCGCGGTGCGCACCGGCATCCGCAGCGTGGACCCGCAGCTGCGGGAGATGGCGCAGGTGTTCCGGCTGCCGCTGTCCCGCCGCCTGCGGGCGGTGTGGCTCCCGGCGGTGCTCCCGGCGTTCCGGCAGGGGTGCAGCGTGGCGCTGGGCATCTGCTGGAAGAGCGGTGTTGCGGCCGAGGTCATCGGCCTGCCCAACGGCTCCATCGGCGATGCACTTTACCGGGCAAAGATCACCCTCTCCACCGGGGAGCTGTTCGCGTGGACATTCGTCATCATCCTGCTGAGCGCCGGGTTCGAAAAGCTCTTTCTGGCCTTGCTGGACCGGCTCAGCCGGGCCGTTCTGGGGGAGGTGCCGCAATGCTGAGCATTCAACATCTCGAAAAGCGTTTCGGGGAAAAAGTCCTTTTCCGGGATCTCTGCCTGACCGTGGATGCCCCGGCGGTGCTGTGGGCACCCAGCGGATGGGGCAAGACCACCCTGCTGCGCATCCTCATGGGGCTGGAAGCCCCCACCGGCGGCACCGTGGAAGGCGTGGGCCGCGTGGGCGCTGTGTTTCAGGAAGACCGGCTCTGCCCCCAGCTGACTGCCGTGCAAAACGTGGCTCTGGTGCTGCCGGGCGACGAAACACGATACAAACAGGATATTATCCATGACTTTCAACGCCTTGGCATGAATTTGTCAGAGCTGGCGCTGCCGGCCGGGCGGCTTTCCGGCGGGCAGAAGCGGCGCACGGCGCTGCTGCGGGCGCTGTGGGCACCGGCAGATACGCTGCTGCTGGATGAGTCTTTCACCGGCATGGACCCGGAAACGCTGGGGGCCGCCGCCGCTCTGCTGGCGCAGAAAAGCGCCGGTCGGCCGGTGCTCCTTGCCACCCACGACCGGGAGGCCATCCGCCTGCTGGGCTGGCCGGTGATCGAGCTGGACCGGCTCACAACAGCTGCGCCAGGATGCTGTTCTGAACGATAAGCCCCGCCGGGGTCAGGGCAAGGGTGTGCCCGTCAAAAGAAGCGTACCCGGCTTTGACACAGTTGTCCACAAAGGCCAGCTGCGCGGGGGAAAACTCCTTGCCGTAGAGCTGCCTGTAGGCATCCAGCGAAAGCCCCTTGCGCAGGCGCAGCTGCAGGATGAGGTAATCTTCGGCACCGCAGCTGCCGTCCATCACCGGGGCGGCGGCATCGTTCAGGAAGGCGGCGGTGTCCGGCGGGTAGTAAAAGCGTTTTCCGCCCATGCAGGAGTGCGCCGCCGGGCCAAGCCCGAGGTAATCCCCGCAGTCCCAGTAGATCAGGTTGTGCTGTCCCTCATAGCCGGGCTTTGCAAAGTTGGAGATCTCGTACTGGCGGTAGCCGTGGTGTTCCAGCTGCTCCACCGCGTAAAGATAGAAATCGGCGGATTCGTCGCTGGTGGGCAGCCCCTCGGGCGGGTGCTTGCCGAAGGCCGAGTCCGGCTCGATCTTTAAAAGGTAGGCGGAGATATGGGTCGCGCCGCCGCCCTCGATCAGTTCCAGCGTCTCGTCAAACTCGGCCTCGGTATAATGGGGCAGCGCCAGCATGATGTCGCCGCTGATGTTCTCGAACCCGGCCTGCTTTGCAGCGGCAAAGGCCGCCCGCGCCTGCTTTGCGGTGTGGGGACGCCCCAGCGTGCGCAGCTGGCTGTCCCGGGCGGACTGCACCCCGAAGGAGATGCGGTTCACCCCCGCCTCCCGGAAGCCTGCAAGGCTTGCCGGGGTGACGGTCTCGGGGTTCGCTTCCAGCGTGATCTCAGCCCCGGGCAGAGGCCGGGCGGCGTCGATCAGGCGTTTGACCTGCTCCGGGCGCAGCAGGCTGGGAGTTCCGCCGCCGAAGTACAGGGTATCCGGCTGCAGTGGGCGCTCCGGCGCAAACCGGTCCAGCTCCCGCAGCAGGGCATCCACATAGGCGTCCGGCACGCCGCGTTCACCGGGATGCGAATAAAAATCGCAGTAGCGGCATTTGGAAAAACAATAGGGAATATGCAGATAGAGTCCGAGAGACATATAAAATCACAGCCTTTTTCATGAATCGTTCATTTCTATGCAGTATACTATATTCCATAGACCGGAGCAAGAGCGATGTTCAACCGCCCTCACAGCCCCGGCGGAAAGAGACTGGAGGAGTCCCTATGGATTACAACAACTACAACAATTATAACCGCGGTTACACCGAGACGTCCATGACCTCGGCCGATTATATGACCCGCACCTACCGCTGGATGGCCTGCGGCCTGCTGATCACCTTTGCAGCCGCGTTCGTCACGGCTGCCACCCCGATGTTCTATGTGGTCAACTCGCTGTACCTGCTGTTCACCATCGCCGAGCTGGCGCTGGTGTTCGTGCTCAGCTCCCGTGTGCAGAACATGTCGGTGGGCGCTGCGCGGATGACCTTCTTCGCCTATGCGTTCCTGAACGGCATGGTGCTGAGCTACTACTTCATCGCCTTCTCGGTGAGCACGCTGGTGCTGGCTTTCTTAGCGACCTCGCTGTATTTCGGCCTGATGGCCGTCTACGGCACCACCACCCACAAAGATCTGTCCAGCTGGGGCCCCAAGCTGATGATGGCGCTGTTTGCACTGATCATCACCGGCTTTGTGGGCATGCTGTTCGGCATGGGCTTCGGCGCAACGGTGCTGTACAGCGGCATCGGTCTGGTGGTGTTCATGCTGCTGACCGCCTATGATACCCAGAAGCTGAGCCAGATGTACTCTTACTACGCCTACGACAGCGAACTGGCCGAAAAGGCTTCCATCTACGGTGCACTGACCCTGTATCTGGACTTCATCAACATCTTCCTGTATGTGGTGCGTCTGCTGGGTATGAACAACCGCCGCCGCAGCTGAGAACAGCGTAGAATAAACGACCAATAAAAAGATCTGCAGTGCCTGTGCTGAAAAACAGCGGGCGCTGCAGATCTTTTGTTTTATGGCAAAAGCCTGCTCACCCCTGCCATCCGCGGGCGGAGGGGTCGAGCATTTCGCCCGCGGAGTAGACCAGCGCATTGCAGATGGCGGCGGCTACATTGCTGCCGCCCTTGCGCCCCATGGCAACGATGGCGGGCACGCCGTACCGCTCACAGGCGGCAAACAGCGTTTCCTTGCTTTCCACCACGTTCACAAAGCCCACCGGCACCCCGATGACAAGGGCGGGCCGCAGCCCGGCGGTCTCGATGAGTTCCGCGATGGTCAGCAGGGCAGTGGGGGCGTTGCCCACGGCAAGGATGGCGTCCGGATGCTCGGCAGCGGCCCTGTGCATGGCGGCCACGGCACGGGTGGTGCCCGCCTGCTTTGCGGCTTCGGCCACGGCAGGGTCGGCCATGTAGCACATGGCTTCGCATCCCAGTTTGCGCAGGCCGGGCTTGGAGATGCCCGCCAGCGCCATGTTGGTGTCGGTGACGATGGACGCGCCGCCCTGCAGAGCTTTGACGGCGGCTGGCACCGCACCCGGGGTGAAGCGCAGATTCTTTGCATAATCGAAATCGGCCGTGGTGTGGATGACCCGCTTGACCACGGGGGCGGTTTCCGGCGGCGGGGTCAGGCCCAGCTGTTCCAGCTCGGCTGTGATGATGGAAAGGCTCGTCCGCTCGATGTCGGCGGGCAGATGATGCTGCGGGGTCATACCTTGTCTCCTTTCCGGATGCCCATGGCGGCGTAGACGGCGTTCATGTCCAGCGCCGCCCGCACCCCGTCGGCCAGCTTGTCGAACTGCTGCTGACGGTACTGCTCCATGGGGATGAGCTGTGCACCGGCGGGGTCCAGCCCCTTCCGTTTGCACAAAAATGCGGTGAGTTTTTCGGTCAGTTCGCCGGTGTCGAACAGCCCGTGCAGGTAGGTGCCGAACACATTGGCCTGCACGCAGCCCTCCGGCGTGCCGTCGTCAAGGATGCAGAAGGGGCTGCCCGCCACCGTGGTGCGCCCGGCGTGGATCTCGTAGCCGGTCAGCTTTGCCCCGGCAAAGGGGATGGCTTTCACGGTAGCGTTGGTCTGGCTGAGATGCTTTTCGGCGTTGAACACGGTGTCGGTGGGCAGCAGACCCAGCCCCGGCAGGGTGCAGGGGGTGCCGCTCTCTTCGCCGTCCGGGTCGGCAAGGGTGTGCCCCAGCATCTGATAGCCGCCGCACACGCCCAGCACCGGCGTGCCTTTTGCCGCCAGTTTCAGGATGCAGGCTTCCAGCCCGCTTTCCCGCAGCCAGCGCAGGTCGTCCATGGTGTTCTTGGTGCCGGGCAGGATAACAAGATCCGGCGTGCTCAGCTGGCGGGCGCGCTGCACATAGCGCACACCCAAAAGCGGGTGCTGTTCCAGCGGGATAAAGTCGGTGAAGTTGGAGACGTGGGGCAGCCGCAGGATAGCGATATCCAGCGGTTTTACGCTGCTTTCGGTGCTCAGACGGTCGGAGAGGGAATCTTCGTCCTCGATCTCTACCCGGAGGTAGGGCACCACGCCCACCACGGGCAGATGGGTCTTTTCTTCCAGCATGGCAAGGCCGGGACGCAGGATCTCCACATCGCCCCGGAACTTGTTGATGACAAGCCCCTTGATGCGCGCCCGCTCTTCCGGCTCCAGCAGCTCCACCGTGCCGTACAGCTGGGCGAACACGCCGCCCCGGTCGATGTCGCCCGCCAGCAGCACCGGTGCGTCCACCAGCTTTGCAAGCCCCATGTTGACGATGTCGTCGGCTTTCAGGTTGATCTCTGCCGGGCTGCCCGCCCCCTCGATGACGATGATGTCGTTCTCGGCGGCAAGGCCGTTGTAGGCTTCAAGAATGTCCGGGATAAGGCTGCGCTTCATTTTAAAGTAATCGGCGGCAGGCATCTGCCCCCGGGCTTTGCCGTTGACGATGACCTGACTGCCCACGTCGCTGCTGGGCTTGAGCAGGATGGGATTCATCCGCACATCCGGCTCCACGCCCGCCGCCTGCGCCTGCACCACCTGCGCCCGACCCATCTCGGCACCGTCTTTGGTGACGAAGCTGTTCAGCGCCATGTTCTGGCTCTTGAAGGGCACCACCCGGTAGCCGTCCTGCACAAAAATGCGGCACAGTGCCGCGCACAGCAGGCTTTTGCCCGCGCCGCTCATGGTGCCCTGCACCATAATGCACTTGGCTTTGCTCATTCCAGCACCTCCCCCAGCAGCTGCAGCAGCTGCCGGTTTTCCGTTTTTGTCCGCACCGCCGTGCGGTACCAGCAGGCCGAAAGCCCCGGGTAATTGCCGCAGCTGCGCACCACAGCACCTTTGCGCTTCAGCGCATTGCCCAGCGTTTCCGGCGCTTGGAACAGCAGGTAGTTGGCCCTGCCCTCAATGACCCGCAGCCCCAGCGCCCGCAGGCCGTTTGCAAGCAAAGGCCGCTGCGCCGCAATGAGGGCGCGCACCCGGGAGACGTAATCCGTTTCGTCCAGCGCGGCGATGCCCGCCGCCTGTGCAAGGCCGGACACCGCCCATGGCTGCCCTGCCGCCTGCATCCGGGCAAGGCGGGCTTCGTCGGAGCAGATGCAGTAGCCCAGCCGAACCCCCGCCATGCCGTACAGCTTGGTGAAGGCCTTGAGGATGACAAGGTTCGGGCTGCGCAGCAGCCGCTTTGCCGAGAGGGCGTCGCCCTCCGGCAGAAAATCGAGGAAGCATTCGTCCGCTACCAGCACCGCCCCGCACACTTCGCACCGATGCAGAAGCTGCTCCACAAGGGCGGGAGAGGCCAGCTGCCCGGTGGGGTTGTTGGGCTGGCAGAGGAATACCATATCCGTGCCCGGATGCACAGCGTCTAGGATCGTCTCCGTCACCGCAAAATCGTTTTCTTCGGCGAGAAAATGCCGCTCCACCGTGCAGCCCGCCGTTTCCAGCGCGGCGGCATATTCTGCAAAGGTGGGGGCTGTCACCAGAGCCGTGCGGGGCTTTTCGGCCAGCACCAGCCGGAAGATGAGGTCGGCCGCGCCGTTGCCGCACAACAGCCATTCGGCGGGCACGGCTTCGGCTTTTGCCAGCTTTGCCCGCAGATCGCGGCACAGCGGGTCGGGGTAGCGGTCGGCGGTGGCAAGAGATGCCGTAATGGCTTTGGCCACCCCCTCCGGCAGGCCGAGGGGGCTGACGTTGGCCGAAAAATCCAGCGGGTCGCGGCCGTATGCGGCGCGGTAGCCCGCCCAGTCGCCGCCGTGGGTCAGAGTCTGCATCATACAACGAACCCCCGTATCACAAGCCCGAGCACCAGCGCCAGAATGCTGGCGGCATACATCATGCGGTCGGCCCGCAGGATGTCCTGCGGCTCAATGGGGCGCAGGGCATCGCCGATGGTGGGTTTCGGGTAGTATTCGCCAAAGTAGTAGGCCGGCCCGGCCAGCTGCACGCCCAGCGCACCGGCGCAGGCGCTTTCGGTCTGGGCGCTGTTGGGGCTGGCATGGTTGCGCCGGTCCCGCCGCCAGATGCGCCACGCGCCCTTGGCATCGCTGCCGGTCAGAGCCGCAGCGGCCACCCACAGCAGGGCGGCAAGGCGGCTGGGAATGTAGTTTGCCACATCGTCCAGCTTTGCCGCCGCCCGGCCGAAGTAGAGATAGGTCTCGTTTTTGTAGCCCACCATGCTGTCCATGGTGTTGACGGCCTTATAGGTCAGCGCCAGCGGAGCGCCGCCCAACAGCATGTACAGCAGCGGCGCAATCACGCCGTCGCTGGCATTCTCGGCCACGGTTTCCACAGCGGCTTTGGTCACGCCCTCGGCGGTCAGGTTCTCGGTGTCCCGCCCCACGATGCGGCTCACGGCCTTGCGGGCGGCGGGCAGGTCGGGCTTTACCAGCTCGCCATAAACGTTCCGGCTCTCCTGCACAAGTCCCTTGGCGGCCAGTGCCTGCCCGCACCAGAACATCTGCACGGCAAGGCCGAGCCAGGGGCTGATTTTTGCCGCCAGAAGGCACACGGCGCTTGTAACCAGAAAGGTGCCCACCGGCAGGCAGAAGGCCAGCACCGCCCCGGCCAGCAGTTCGCCCTGCTGCGTTTTCGGGAACCGTGCCCGCAGCGTTTTTTCCAGTTTGGAGATACACTTGCCCATCAGCACCACCGGGTGCGGCAGCCACGCCGGGTCGCCGAAAACGGCGTCCAGCACAAAGCCGCCCAGTACCGCCAGTCCGCTCATACGTTCGGCTCCCTGGTGTACTGCACGGTCTTTACAAGATAGAGCACCTGCTTTTCCGCCCAGTCCTTCGCGTCCAGCACAAAGCCGCCGGCGTTGGGGGCGCACCATGCATAATAGTCCTTGTGGGGCACAGCGTACCGCTCCATGGCTGCCATCTGAGTGCCGCCGTGGGCCAGAATGACCAGCCGGTCCTTGCCTTCGGCGAGAGCCTTGTCCACCAGCGCGGAGAAGGTGCGGCAGATGCGGTCGGAAAAGTCCTGCTTGCGTTCGCCGTCCGGGCAGGAGCTTTCGCAGTTGGCCTGCACCCACGCCTGATACTCGGGGTCCTTTTCCATCTCGATGAAGTTGCGCCCCTCAAAGCTGCCGAAGCACATCTCCTTCAGTCCGTCCACCGGGATGAGTTTTGCGGTGGGAAACAGGATGCGGGCGGTCTGGCTGGTGCGCTGTAACGTGGAAACATAGACCACGTCCGGGTCGAAATCCGCCCGGCGCAGCTGCGCCATGCCCTCGAGTGAAAGCGGGATATCGCGCTGACCCTGATAACGCTTCTGGGCGTTATATTCGGTCTGGCCATGGCGCAGAAGATAGATCATCATAAAGAGAGTTCTCCTTTCAGAACAGTAGGGATGCCGCAGAACATCTGCACAACGCAGTCTGCCCGCGCGGCCAGCAGGCAGGCAAGGCGGCCGGCCGCTTCCCGGGCGGCGCGCTCGGCAGCATCCATCGGCACGACACCGCCGCCCACTTCGGTGGCGATGAGGATATCATAATCACGGGCAAGGCGGTCGGCCAGTGCGGGCAGGTCGGCGGCGTCGGCCGCCAGCGTCTGCACGTCGCAGAGCCGGCTGCCCGGCAGTTTCTGCGCAAAGGTGCGCTTGCCGCTGTACAGCGGCCCGGTGATGAAGATCATAACAGCCCTCCCCACTGGCAGGCGCACAGCGCCGCCAGCATCCAGAGTTCGGCCTTCTGCAAGAACCATCCGGCAAGGTCGCCGGTGATGCCGCCGAACTGCGCATTGCTTACTTTATGGTAGCGCCACAGCACCGCCAGCGCCGCCAGCACCAGCGCCCAACCGCCAAGGCAGACCATGCCGACGCACAGCGCCGATGCCAGCATGGCCAGCACCCGGCGCACAGCGTCCTTGTCTGCCGATGAGGCGAAGGTGTGGGCAAGGCCGGTGTTCTTTGCCATGGGGAAGGCCGCCACCGCGTAGCCGGACAGCGCCCGTTCCAGCACCAGCGCCAGCGTCCACAGAAGGCCGGTGCGCGGGGTGAACTCCACGCAGGCGCACAGAGCAAAAGCCGCTGCAAAGTAGCTGCACAGCCGGATAACCGCAAACGCACCGCAGTGGGGGTCTTTCAAGATCTCCAGCTTTTTTTCCCGGTCGCCGTAGCTGGAAAGGGCGTCGCAGGTGTCGGCGTAGCCGTCCAGATGGATGCCGCCGGTCACCCACACGGGCAGCAGGCAGAAGCCCGCCGCCTTTGCCATGGCGGGCAGGGGCAGCGCCCCGCACAGGCACCACAGCGCCCCGATGACCGCCCCGATGAGCGGGAAGGCGCACAGGGCGTAGCGCATATTTTTGGCATTCCACTCAAACTGCGGCACCGGCACTGCCGAAAACATGGCAAAGGCCACCGCAATGGTCTGCAGTACGATCATTTTTCCACTCCTTTATAATACACCGGGATGCCGCACACCACCCGCACTACACGGTCGGCGCGGGCGGCAAAGGCGTTGTTCACCCGGGCCAGCGCCAGCAGATAGCGTTCCGTGTCGCCGACATAGTCGGCTCCGCCGCTGAACACCTCGTTGGACACGACGATCAGGTTTTCGCACTGGGCGGCAAGGCTGTCCAGCCCGGCGAGGATGGCTCCGGCGGCATTCTCTCCCGCCCCGGCGGGGTCGTACAGCTCGTTGGCGGTCAGGTTGCCCAGGTCTTCCAGCAGCGCCGTGCCCCGGGCGGGCAGGCGCACTGCGTCCAGATGCAGGGGGCACTCCACGGTTTCAAACCGCTTTTCCGCCCGCATCCTGCGGTGCTTTTCCACCCGGGCGGCGCACTCGGCGTCCCACACCTGCATGGTGGCCAGATAAAAGCGTGGGCCGGTGGTCTGCAGCACAAGGCTCTCGGCGTATTCGCTCTTGCCGCTGGCCGCGCCGCCCAGCACCAGCGTCAGCATTGGGGAGTATACGGCGCAATGCCGCCCTCCGCAAAGGAGTAGCATCCGCTGTACACGGCCAGCGCCATATCCCACAGCGGGATGGACGCCACCGCGCCGGTGCCCTCGCCCAGATGCAGTCCCGCCGTGATGAGGGGTGCTTTGCCCAGCGCTTCCAGCACAAGGCGGGCGGCAGGCTCGGCGGAACAGTGGCTTGCAAACACGGCTTTTGCCGCTGCCGGGCACAGCCGCACTGCGCACAGCGCTGCCACCCCGCTGATGAACCCGTCCATCAGCACCGGTACCCCGGCCAGCGCCCCGCCGAGGAACAGCCCGCACAGCCCGGCGATGTCGAACCCGCCCAGCTTTGCGAGCACGTCCAGCATATCCTCCGGGTCCGGTTCGTTGCGCAGGATGCCCCGGCAGATGGCGTCCACCTTGCGGGCCAGCCCTTCGTCCGAAAGGCCTGCGCCGCGCCCGGTCATCCGCTCCACCGGCTGGCCCAGCAGCACGCTGGCCACGGCGCTGGAGGTGGTGGTGTTGCCGATGCCCATCTCGCCGGTGGCGATCAGGCGGCAGCCGTCCGCCGCCAGCTCCCGGGCAAGGGCGATACCCTTGCCGATGGCTTCCACCGCCTGCTCCCGGCGCATGGCCGGGCCGAGGGTGAAGTCCGCCGTACCGGCGGCGATGCGGCAGTCCCGCACGCCGGGCACCGGCTCTCCGGCCATGCCCATATCCACGGGCAGCACCTCGCAGTGCGCTGCCTGCGCCATCCGGCACACACTGGTGCGCCGCAAAGCGAGATTTTCGGCCACGGCGCGGGTCACTTCCTGTCCGGTCTGGCTCACGCCCTGCGCCACTACGCCGTTGTCGGCGCAGAGCACCACTGCAACACGGCGGGAGAAATCAAGGTCGGCGCTGCCGGTCAGGGCGGCGGCGTCCTCCAGCATCGTTTCCAGCGCACCCAGCCCGCCCAGAGGTTTCGCAAGGCTGACCCAGTGGTCATGCGCCGCCGCACGGGCGGCTTCGTCCGGCGGGGTGATGCCGGAGAGCAAAGTTTTCAGTTCTGTTTCAGTCATCTGTGTTTCTCTTTTTTCGTTGATAGTATATCGCGCCGCCCACAAAGCGGCGGGGCAGGGGTGTGCCCGCCCAGTATAGATGGGGGAAGCCCGCGTACAGGTTCATGGAGGCAAAGCCACCCTCCCACTGTGTTTTCTCACTTTTCCACACGGTAAAGTCCGTGCCGTTGGCCGTGGAATCCCAGTGGTGGAATTCGTGGATGGGCAGATGCTCCCCGGCGTGGAACAACAGGCTGTCGGCCTTGGCGGTCATGTCGGCATAGCCGAACCGCACGAGCCGGCCTTTTTTCACGCCGCCGCCGGGCAGAACGCCCGCCATGGGCCAGCAGCTGCCGTCTGCATCTTCAAGGCTTTGCCCGAGGTACAGAAAACCGCCGCACTCGGCCACCGTGGGCAGGCCGCCGTTCACGGCGTCCCGGATGGCGGTGCGCATGGCCTCGTTTTCGCTCAGCTGCCGGGCATACAGCTCCGGGTAGCCACCGGGCAGATACAGTCCGCAGACGTTTTCCGGCAGGGCAGTGTCGTGCACCGGACTGAAGAACACCGGCTCTGCCCCGGCAGTGCGCAGGCAGTCCAGCGTTTCGGCATAGGTAAAGCAGAACGCTTCATCCTGCGCCACGGCGATGCGGACGGCTGTGTTTTCCTCTGCGGAAAACAGCTGCGCAGCAGCCAGTTCCGGCCGGTCGGTCAGCTCAGCCAGCTTTGCCCAGTCCAGCACAAGGCTGTCGGCTAAAAGGCCGATCTTCTGCTGCAGGCCGGCGATCTCCCCGGCAGTTTTCAGGCCGAGGTGGCGGCTCTCCACCGCCGCCTGCGGCAGGTGGGGCAGATAGCCCAGCACCGGCAGGCCGGTCTCGGTTTCCAGCAGCGGTCTGAGCATGTTGTACAGCTTTTCGGAGCAGTCGTTGAGCAGAATGCCCGCGATATGGCTCTCCGCCCTGAAATGCACAAGACCCTGAATTTCTGCCGCCAGCGTGACACTGGCTCCCTTTGGCTGTACCACCAGCAAAACGGGCAGGTCAAGCGTGTCGGCCAGTTCCCACGCGCTGGCACGGGTTGTCAGACCCTGCCCGTCATAAAAGCCCATGGCACCCTCGCACACAGCCGCGCCGTGCCCGGCGGCATAGTGGGCGTACAGGCTTTGCACCACCGGCTTTTCGGACAGAAACAGATCCAGATTGTGGCTCTCCACCCCCAGCACCGAGCGGTGGAACATGGGGTCGATGTAGTCCGGCCCGGATTTAAAGGCGCAGGGGCTTGCCCCGCGCTGCTTCAGCGCTGCCAATATGGCACAGGTCACGGTGGTCTTGCCGCTGCCGGAACGCGGCGCGGCGATGAGAAATTGCATCATGGTTTTGTACCCGTAATGAGGAAAATGGGGTTGTTGGCCGTCAGCAGATGCAGCCGCCCGGCGGGCCTTGTGCGGCTGACGGACACCTGCGTCACCTCGGCGGTCCAGCCCCGGGCGGTCAGCGCAGCCACGGCAGAGCCGAGGGTCTCCAGCGCAATGGCGGAGATGCACACCCGGGCGGCGGGGTTCTTGCCGGAAACGGCATCCAGCACGCCTTCCATGCCGCCCTTTGTCCCGCCGATGAACACGGCGTCCGGGGCGGGCAGGTCTGCCAGCGCTTCCGGCGCTCTGCCCTCGGTGAGGGTCAGGTTGTAGGCTCGGAACTTCTCCCGGTTTTTGCGGATGAGCGCGCAGGCGTCCGGTTCGCACTCCACCGCATACACCTGCCCCAGCGGGGCGGCAAGCGCCAATTCCACGCTGACACTGCCGGTGCCCGCGCCCACATCCCACAGGGTGTCGGCGGGTTTTACGCCCAGCTTTGCCAGCGCAGCGGCCCGCACCTCCTGTTTGGTCATGGGCACTTCGCCGCGGAGGAAGCTTTCGTCCGGCAGACCCGGCGTGCGGAACTGCGGCAGATCGAAATTTTCCACTAAAAGCACGCTGAGCGGTTCAAAGTTCTGCCCGGCAAGCTCTTCAGCAGAACCATAGCGGATGGCTTCGGTCTCCGTGCCGAGATTCTCGCCCACGGTGGCGTGGGCATTGCCCAGCCCGGCATCCGAGAGCCGGCGGCACAGCGAGGCGGGCGTTTCGGCTCCGCCGGTCAGGAAAAATACGGCCTTATGGGTCATACACAGCCCCACCGGGTCGCAGCTGCAGCCGTGGGCGGAAGCCAGTTTCCAATCCTGCCAGGGGCGCCCCAGCGCCGCCGAGAGCAGCTGGATGCTGGAAACACCCGGATAAACCCGTGCCGGGATGCCCAGCGCCCGCAGCGGGGTGAGCAGCCCGGACGCGCCGGAATAAAACCCGGTGTCACCGCTGTAGAGCACGGCAGCATCCTGCCCGGGGTGCTGCGCCAGCGTATCAAGAATTTCTTCCGGCTTATACAGGGCAAAACGCTGTGCGGTGCAGTCGGCGGGCAGACCCGCCAGCAGCCGCTTTGCGCCGAACACAAGCCCTGCGCCGCGGACAGCATCCTGCGCCTGCGCGGACAGCGCCTTCCAGCTGCCGCTGCCCATACCAATCAGTGTGACCATTGCAATTTCTCCTGACAGTAGGTGAACAATTCGTCCTCGGTCTCGCCGGTCTCCGGCGGACGGCGCAGCACCACCAGTTGTGCCCCGGCCGTTTGCGCGGCCTGCACTTTCTCAGCAAAGCCGCCGGCCGCGCCGCCGTCCTTGGTGACGAGGAAGCGGATGGAAAACTGCTCCATCAGCGCGATGTTCAGCCCGAGGCTGAACGGCCCTTGCATGGCGATGATGTTCCGGTGGGGGATGTGCGCCGCCTCGCAGGCGGCGATGCCCTCCGGCGTGGGCAGAACCCGGGGGTAAAGCCGGGCGGGGTCAAGGCCGGCAAAAACGGCCAGCTCCTTGGCACCGGTGGCCAGCAGGATATTGCCCTCGGTACCGGCCAGATATCCGGCGGCCTGTGCAGCCGTTTCAAACACGGCGCAGCTCTCCGGCAGGGGGCTTTGCGCCCGCAGCAGGCGGCGGTATTCCACGCCCGCCTGTGCCGCTGCGGCGCGGATGTTCTTTGTGGCGTCCACCGCGTAGGGGTGGGTGGCGTCAATGCAGAGGTCGGCTCCCGCCAGCAGCGCCGCCATGGCGTCCGGTTCCAGCCGCCCGGCGTGGACGGTGATGCCTGCCATCTCGCCCTGCTCCTCGGCACCCAGCGGCGTCGCTACGCAGACGATCACCTCAGCACCCAGCCCGGCCAGCCGCCGGGAAAAGCGGCGCCCCTCGGTGGTGCCGCTGAACACGACCGCCTTCATCGGCGGTACCCCCGGGGCGTGACCATCCACCCGGCAACGGCCTTGGTGTTGCTGTTGCCGATGTAAACGGTGGTGAACATATCCACCGGCGTGGTCTCCAGCTCGGCAAGGGTCAGCACGTTGCTGCTCTGCCCCTCCCGGCCGATGTTGCGCACAAGGCCGCAGACGGTCTCCGGCTTTGCGCCGTTTGCCAGCAGGATCTTCACGGCCTTCTGCAGATAGTCGGGCCGCCCCTTGGAAGAGGGGTTGTACAGTGCGATGCAGAAGTCGCCCATGGCCGCGCAGGCCAGCCGCTTTTCGATCACTTCCCACGGGGTGAGCCGGTCGGACAGGGAGATGACGCAGAAATCATGCGCCAGCGGCGCGCCCAGAATGGCTCCGCCGCTGAGGGCTGCGGTCAGGCCGGGCACGATCTCCACTTCCACGTCCGGGTAATCCGCCGCCAGTTCCAAAAGCGGGCTTGCCATGCCGTACACGCCCGCGTCGCCGCTGCACACCAGCGCCACCCGCTTGCCGGTGCTGGCCTTTTCCAGCGCCCAGCGGCAGCGGTCGATCTCCTGCGTCATGCCGGTGGCATAGTATTCCTCACAGGGAAATTCATTCCGGATCAGATCAATGTAGACCTTGTAGCCGCAGATGGCATCCGCGCTTTCCAGCGTGTTCTGTGCTTCCTGCGTCATATAATAAGGGCCGCCGGGGCCGAGACCCACCACATAGACGATCTGTTCGGGCTGGTCGATGTCAAATTCCATCGGGTCGATCATTCTGCCACCTCCAATTGGGTTCAAAAGGCTGTGCTGCCAGCGCAAAGGTCACTCTGGTGCGGGCAAATTTATGCAATACAAGTGCTCCGCCTGCCGCCAGCACCGCCGCCCGTTCGCAGACATTGTCCACGCCGGTGACACTGCGCACAAAGGCAGAGGGGGTAAAGCTGCCGGGTACAGCACGGAGCTGTTCCGCAGAGAAAAACTCCGCCGGCCAGCCGTGTACTTTGCAAAATGCCAGCAGCCCCGGCTCGTTCTGCTTCAAATCGATGCTTGCCGCCGCCGCGATGCACTGCGGCGCAAGGCTGTGTTCGGCGCAGAAGGCCGTGAATACTTCTTCCAGTGTGTCGGCATCCGTCCCGCGTCTGCAGCCGATGCCCAGCACGCCAATGCGCGGCACAAGATGCAGCGCATTGCCTGCCGGGGTCAGGGTGAGGGCAAAATCCGGCGCAGTGCCGTCTGCCGTCACGCCCTTTGGCGGGGTGCCTGCTACCGGCCAGTCGGATGCATAATGCACAGGCTGACCGGCCAGCAGCTTGCTGCTGACAAGCTTGATGCGCTCCGGCTCCTGCACGGTGCAGTTCTGGTGCTTTGCCCACTCATCCACCGCAAAAATATGGTTGGCATCGGTGGCCGTGGTGATGACGGGCACTGCCCCGCACACGGCGGCAAGGGCGCGGGCGAGGTCGTTGGCACCGCCCAGATGACCGGACAGGATGGGAATGGCAAACTGCCCGCACTCGTCCAGCACCACAACGGCGGGGTCGGATGCCTTGCTTTTGCAGTGGGGCGCGACGGCTCGCACGGCGATACCCGCAGCCCCCACAAAAATCAGCGCGTCGCTTTGTGCAAACTGCTGCGCTGTCCAGTCGGAAAGCTTCACGCCGCCCACTCCGCAGCGGCTCACGCTGCCGGGATATGCCGCGCTGAGCTTTTTTGCAAGGGCAAGGCCTTTTTCGGTAAAGGCCAGATAGGCCCGGGTCACTGGTCCGTCCCCCGGCGGAACTCGGTAGTAAAGGCGGGGTCGTACAGCTTGCTGCGCTCGTAGGTTTCGCCAAGGAAGCCGCCCACCACGATGAGTGCCGTTTTTGTGATGCCGGCCGCATGAACGCTTTCGGCGAGGGTGCCCACTGTGCAGCAAACGGTTTTTTCTTCCGGCCAGGTGGCTTTGTACACCACCGCCGCAGGAGTGTCCGGCGTGTAAGCGCCGCCCTCGAGCAGCGCCTGCTGCACCTTATCAATGAGGCCGATGGACAAAAAGATCACCATCGTAGCACCGTGGGCGGCAAGAGACGCCAGCTTTTCTTTTTCCGGCACCGGAGTACGCCCCTCCATGCGGGTGATGATGACCGTCTGGCTCACGGTGGGCAGAGTGTACTCGGCGTTCAGCGCCGCCGCCGCCCCGCAGAAGCTGGACACGCCCGGGGTGTCGTCGTAGGCGATGCCCTCGGCGTCCAGCACGTCCATCTGCTCCCGGATGGCACCGTACAGGCAGGGGTCGCCGGTGTGCAGACGCACGGTGGTCTTGCTTGCAGCTTCCATCTGCCGCATCACGTCCAGCACCTGTTCCAGCGTCATTTCGGCGCTGTTATAAATGGCGCAGCCCTCTTTGGCAAGGCCCAGCAGAGCCGGGTTGACCAGACTGCCCGCATAGATGATGCAGTCAGCGTTTTGCAGCAATGCCGCGCCCCGCCGGGTGATGAGATCCGGTGCACCGGGGCCTGCGCCTACAAAATGGATCATGGTATCACTCCTTTACCAGTACCGTAGCAAAATAGCCTGCCGGCCCTTCCGGCCGGTCAAGCGAAAGATCAGGGTAAACGGCTTCGTCCGGCAGGCCGCAGCTGCACACAAGGGCGCTGCCGGCAAGCTTTCCGGATGCTGCCAGTTTCTCAAAAAGCGCGGGCAGCTGCGTGCCGTTTTTCATCAGCACTTTGGTGCCGGGTGTGTCCAGAACGCGGTCAGCCCAGCCGCCGGGCGCAATGGTCAGCGGGGCATCCATGCCGCCGGTCAAGGGCCGGTTCAGCCGCGCCGCTGCCGCGCAGAAGCTGGGCACGCCTGCTGCCATGGCGGTGGCGCAGCCCTGTGCTTCCAGAAGTTCCTGCAGGTAGCCGAAGGTGGCGTAGATGGACACATCGCCGAGGTTCAGCATGGCCACATCCTGCCCGGCGTCCAGAAAGGGGCGCACGGCAGCGGCCGCCGCTTCGTGGGAAGCGCGCAGGACATCCCTGTCCCGGCTCATGGCAAACTGCAAGGGAAGAATGGTCTTGCCGTCCAGCTCTTCGCCCAGTGCCCGGCGGGCGATGTCCAGCGCCAGCATCCGGCCGGAAGAAGTCCGGGGCGCGGCCAGCACCGGGCACTGCCGGATGAGCCGCACGGCCTGCAGGGTCAGCAGTTCCGGGTCGCCGGGGCCGACACTGACCCCGTAAAAGGTGCCTTTCAGTTCTGCCATTCGCGCATCAGCTCCTTTGCAATGGCAGTTTCGCCCAGCGGGCCGTGCTGGTTGGAAAACAGCACCGCACCCACCCGGAACGCTCCGCCCGCCCGGCGGTCGAGATGCAGCTGGACAGCAGCAAGGATGCTTTCCAGCACCGGGGCACGCAGCCCCGCCGCGTCCAGAATGTCCAGACAGGCGTCGGTGGTGGCGGCGTCCATCAGGGCGGCGCACACTTCGCGGGATGCCCCGCAGACTGCCGCGTGGGCGCAGAACACTTCGGTCCGTCCGTCGGCGGTGTGGGAGTGGGTGTTCATCACGCCCGCCGCCAGCTTGGCCAGCTTGCCCACATGGCCTACCAGAAGCACTTCGTCAAACTTTGCTGCTGCGGCCATATCCAGCGTGTCTCCGATGAAATTAGAGGTCTTGACCACCGGGAAACGCTCGAACTGCGGCAGGGCGGCGGCCAGATAGTCCAGCCCGTAGTTGCCGGGTGCCAGTACCAGCCGTTTCGGCGTGCCGGGGCGCAGGGCGGCCTGATTCATTTCCAGCTGGATGGTGTCCAGAATGGCCTGCTGGCTCATGGGCTCCACAATGCCGCTGGTGCCCAGAACCGACAGCCCGCCTTCCACCCCGATGTGGGGGTTGAAGGTGCGTTTTGCAACTTCGGCACCGCCTTCGATGGAAATGACCACCGCAAAGCCGCCGGCATACCCGGCGGTCTCGGCCTCCCGCTGCAGGGCTTCGGCGATCATCTGCCGGGGCACATGGTTGATGGCGGCTTCGCCCACCGGCTGGTCAAGGCCGGGCTTCGTCACCCGGCCCACGCCCTCGCCGCCAAAGATGCGCACCCCGGGAGCTGCCGGTTCCAGTGTGACCGATGCCGCCACCGGCAGACCGGTGGTCACGTCCACATCGTCGCCGCCGTCCTTTCGGATGGCGCATTCGGCCCCGGTATCGTTCAGGCGGCAGAAGATGGGAGCCACCTCCACCACGATGCCCTTGGGGGTGCGCAGAGCCACCGTCTCCGGCGCATGGCCGGTGAGCAGCAGCCGCGCCGCGCCCGCCGCGCCCAGTGCCGCACAGGTGCCGGTGGTATAGCCGCAGCGCAGCAGTTTCTGCCCGCTGCGGACATAGTGCTCAAAAGTCTGCTTCGGGGGTTGCGGTGATTCTGATGCCTGCGGCTTTGCCGGAGCCGGTGCGCCGTACAGGGCGGCATACTGCTCTTCGGAAAGGCCGTACAGCGCCCGGATATTGTCCGGGGCAAAGGCTTCGGCGGGGGAGAGTACCCCGGAAACGCCCTGCGGCGAGACGCAGACCACCCGGTCTGCGATCTTCTGCGCCAGTTCCAGCTCGTGCAGGCTTACCACCACGGCAAGGCCGCGTTCGTGCGCCAGCATCTGCAGGATGGTCAGCAGCTCGATCTTGCCCTTGATGTCAAGGAAGGACGTCGGCTCGTCCAGAAGGATCACTTCCGGCTGCTGGCACAGCGCACGCGCCAGAAGAACGCGCTGGCGCTGGCCGTCGCTGATACGGTTAAAATCCCGGTCGGCAAGGGCGGCGGCGCCCACCAGCTCCAGCGCCTGCCGCACCTGCTGCCTGTCCTCGTCGGACAGGATGCCCAGACGCCCGGTGTAGGGGTGGCGTCCGGCCGACGCAAAGTCAAAACAGGTGGTCAGTTCCATCCGGCGGCTGTGGGGCGCCATCAGCGCCAGCTTACGGGCGCGGGCGGTGCCGGTGTAACCGGAAAGCGGGGTGCCGTCCAGCAGAACCGCCCCGCCCATGGGCGCCAGCTGCCCCGCCAGTGTGCGCAGCAGGGTGGATTTGCCCGCGCCGTTGGGGCCGATGAGGGCAAGGATCTGCCCGGCTTTCACCCCAAGGGTGATGTCCCGCAGAAGCGGGGTCTTGCCGTAGCCGATGGCAAGGGCTTCGGCCCGGCAGAGTGTTGTTTTGTTCATCGTGCACCCTCCTGATTCCGCCGCACCAGCAGCCAGATGACCACCGGCGCACCGAACACCGCCGTCACCGAACTGATGGACAGCTCGGTGGGGGCGAACAGACTGCGTGCCAGCAGGTCGCAGAACAGGCAGAATGCTGCCCCGCCCAGGCAGCACCCCGGCAGCACATGCAGGGGCTTTGCGCTGCCCAGTATCTGTTTGACCAGATGGGGCACCGCGATGCCCACAAAGGAGATGGGGCCTGCAAAGGCGGTGACGCAAGCTGCCAGCAGGCTGGACAGCAGCACCAGCGCCGCCGAGAAAGGCCGGACGTTCACGCCCACGCTGCGGGCGTATTCTTCGCCCATCTGGTAGGCCGCCATGGGCTTGGAAAGCAGGAAGGACGCCGCCAGCGCGGGCAGCACCACCAGCGCCGCCGCCCGGACATTCGACCATGTCATGCCGGAAAAACTGCCCTGCGACCAGTTGTGCAGGTTGACGATGTTGGAGTCCTGTGCAAAGGCCACCACGATATCGGTAATGGCCGAGCAGATGTAGCCGATCATGACGCCGCAGATGACGAGGATGCTCATGCGCTGCACCCGCCGCGCCACCGCCAGCACAAAGGCCATGGCGGCCATAGCGCCTGCAAAGGCGGCAACGATCAGGGTCACCGAGCTGGTCAGCATCCCCCGGTTCAAGAACACCACCATGGTCAGGGCTACGGCCAGCTTGGCACCGCTGGAAATGCCCATGACGAAGGGGCCTGCAATGGGGTTGGCAAAAAAGGTCTGCAGCAGATAGCCCGCCGCCGAAAGCGCCGCACCCAGCAGCGCCGCCATCACGGCCCGGGGCAGGCGCAGCTGCAGGATGATGTTCACGGAGAGGGCATCGCTGCCCTTGCCCAGCAGCGCCGCCAGCACTGCGCCGGGGGCCAGCGACACGCTGCCCCAGAACAGGTTCAGCGCAAACAGCGCCGCCAGTGCCAGCGCCAGAACGATATAAGAGACGGCAAGGCGTCGTGTCCGGGTCATGGAGGCTCCTTTCTGTCAGGCTTTCAGTCTACATGCACAAGGAACTTCAGCGTTTCGGGGGCAGGGGTGCCCTCGGTGAACACCTTGTTCATGTCCAAAATCAGGTCGGACAGCTCCATGCTCTGCTGGAACAGGCTCTGTGCCGTACACCAGACCTGACCGTCTTTCACTGCCTTGAACTCGCTCAGCAGCGGGAATTTTTCGGTCAGCTGGCTCACTGACGAGATGGTTCCCTCAATGGCGCTGTTGTAGATGAGCACGTCCGCATCTTTTGCCCCGGCGTAGAAATCTTCCAGCGGAAGGTTCATGGTGGCAAGACTGTTGCCGTTCTCGGTCAGGTCGGAGAACACATAGCTGCCGCCGGCCATCTCGATCATCCGGGCAACGTAGTCGCTGCCCTTGCGTACAGTGGCAAGGTTGTTGGAGGTGAGCGAGAAAAAGGCGCAGCTCTTTCCGGTGGAAGGCTGATCCAGCAGGGGCGCAATGCGCTCTTCCTGCGCGGCGAACACCTGCTCAGCCTGTTCCTCTTTGCCCAACAGGATGCCGAAGAACTTGATCCACTCCATCCGTGCCAGCGGGCCGCTCTCGTAACTGGAACGCTCCACCAGCACCGGGATACCGAAGTGCTCCAGCTGCTCCTTGACGTCCGGGGTGTGCAGGATCATGGTATTCTCGATGGCAAGGCTGCACCCGGCGGCAAGGATCTGCTCGTAATCCGGGGCGCTGTACTTGCCCGCGTAGGCGATGCGCCCGTCCTCCATGGCCTGCTTTGCTTCGGGCAGATACCAGCCCTCGGCCTTTGTGCCGGAGAGCGCGATACTGTCCAGCGCGTCCAGATGCAGGATCAGGTCCATCACCGAGGTGGAGACGAGATAGAGGTCGTTCAGCGGCTGACGCAGTACGGTCACATCGGCAGGCAGGTTGTCCACCTCGGCGGCATCTTCCGGTACAACGAGAAATTTTGAGCCGTCGCCAGGGAGGGTCAGCATGGTATAGCCGCCCTCGTAACAGTCGGCGGTGAATTGCTGCGCATAGTCCAGCGTGTAATGATGCGAAAAAACAAGACTTTCCGTATTGGCAGGCTGGCTCTTTTCGCCGCAGCCGGCCAGCGCCAGCGCCGCCGCCGGGAGCGCGCAGAGAAATTGTTTTCGGGTGAGTTTCATATTACTTCAGGCTGTCTGCTGCAAATGTCAGCGTATACTCGATCTCATGCGGGGTGCTCATGGCAACGGTGTCGGCCGTCACGGTCAGAGCCGTGTCCAGAGCAGAAACGGGGATCTCAAAGGTGGAGTTGCCCTCGGTGTTGGTGGGCAGATACTTTTTGCCGTCCACGATCATGTAATCGTAGTTGGGGCTGCTCCAAACGAGGGTGGCGGTCATCTTGCCGTCGGCCACGGTCAGAGCGGCGGGGCTTTCCACGGTGGCGCGGCCGGAGCCGCCCTCCAGCGTTACCTCGCAGGTGTAGCTGCCGTCGGCAGGAACTTCGGCGTCAGCAGCCTTTTCCACAGCGTTGCGCACGCTGACCACGTGGTCGTACCACTTGCCCTTGGTGCCCAGAATGGCCAGGTCAAAGTCGGTATCCAGCGCAGAGACCGGAATGTCAAAACCGTACACTTCCTCGGAAGTGCCGTCGGAGTAGGTGACGGTATCGGTGGTGGGCTGCAGCCAGTCGGACTCGTTAGCCTCGGCGTCAGCGGCCTTGCCCGGATACAGGTTGACGATCTTTTTGGAAGTCAGACTGACGTGGAAGGTCATTTTGCCATTCTCCACAGTCAGGGTGCCCTTGCCGTCGCAGGCTTCGTTTGCGTGGAACATGCTGCTGTCGGTCTCGAAGTCGGCGGTGTATACGCCGTCCGGCAGGGCGGCAGTCTCAGCGGCAGAAGATGCCGCAGTGGAAGCGGCTTCGGACGAAGCGGCGCTGGAAACAGCCGAAGAAGCAGTGGAAGAAGCGCCGCAGCCTGCCAGCAGGCTCAGTGCCAGAGAAGCGGTGACAACACAGGAAAGAATGCGTTTCATGGAAATATACCTCTACCTTTATAAAAAATTGCAAAAATCAGGTTTATTATAACATGATTCGGGATAAAAAAGAACCCTCTCTGTCAGGTTCCCGCGCGGGCGGCAGCAAGACGGAGAGGGCAGGAAAAATTAACCGTTCAGGGAATCAATGGCAGCCTTGGTGTGGGCAATGTACAGCTGCTGGATATCAGCGATCTCGCCCAGACCTGCGATCTGGCAGTCCACAGACTCGAATGCGCCGGAAGCGTTGAACATGCTCAGCCAGGAATCATCGTCGGAACCGGCCATGTCGTTGTTGGCGTGGTCACCGGCAACGACCATCAGCGGGCGCAGGACGACCTTGGTGTAACCGGCAGCCTTGACAGCCTCGATCACGTTCTCGCAGGCGGTCTCTTCCGGCTCGCCCTCAACGGTGCCGATGAACACGTTATCGTAGCCCAGAGTCTGCATGGTGGTCTGCATCTGGCTGTAGCTGACCTTAGCGGTGTGGGAAGTGCCGTGGCCCATAAAGACGAAAGCGGTCTTTTCAGCGGCGGCGGCGTCCAGGCTGTCGAAGCCGGCGTCCTTCACAGCAGCAGCGGTGATGGCCTTGGCAACGGCTTCCTTGTCCTCGTTGATGACGGTGGCGTCAGAGCCGACCTCGCCCAGCAGAGGCTCGGCTACAGCGATAGTCTCAAACTTGTCGCGGTACTGATCCAGCATCTCGTTCATCTCGTCGTACTCGGCACCGTGCATCAGATGGGTGGGCTGCACGACCAGGTTCTTCACGCCGTTGGCCACAGCGCGGTCCAGAGCTTGCTGCATGTTGTCGATCTTCTCGCCGTCGCGGGCCTGCACATGGTTGATGATGATCTGTGCGGTGAAGGCACGGCGGACAGACCAGTCAGGGTAAGCTTCCTGCAGAGCATCCTCGATGCCCTTGATGTCGGCCACGCGGCTGTCGTTGAAGGAGGTGCCGAAGGACACCACCAGCAGCTCGTTCTCGCCGATGTTGTCCTCGTTGCGGGCGTCATCCTTGGAAGCATCGCCGGTGTCGCGGCCGAAGTAATCGGGGTCGGCGTTCTCGCCTTCCACCATTTCCTTCTGCTTATCGGTCAGGGCGTCCCATGCAGCCTTTGCGGCCTCGCACTGGGCGTCGGTGTCATCGCTGCGCTCCTGCACATAGATGGCGTCGATCAGGTCTGCCACATTCTTTGCAGCTGCTTCGTCTGCGTCCTCGCTGGAGGCTTCGCTGCTGGCAGCGGTGGAGCTTGCTGCGCTGGAAGCAGTGCTGGAGGCTGCGCCGCCGCAGCCGGTGAGCACACCGGCGCACAGGGCCAGAGCCGTCACAGCAGCGGCCAGCTTTTTGGTCTCGAGTTTTCTCATGAGTGTTTTTCCTTTCCTGCGAAAAAATATTCGGCGCTGAAACAGAAGGGTACAGGAAAGAAAAGCTGAAAAAGGGTCTTTTTATCCTGCGGACGGCATGACAAAAAGACCCTTTGTGTTCAGGCTTTCTGGTACAACCAAGTCCTCGTGATCCGGAGCCAATGCTCCCGTACCAACAGCAGGCAGGTTTCCTGGCTGAAAGATCGCCGCCCGGCGCCGCCTTCCCAAAGCAAAGCTTCAGTGGCCGGTGCTGAAAGCACCCTGACGCGGACTCCCTTATCACAGTGACGGGATCGTGCGGGATTTGCACCCGCTTCCCTTTTACCCTTCCCGCCCGAAAAGGCGGAAGGCACCTGCTGTTTTCTGTTCAGTTCGGAGCACAGTATAGCATAACAGACGGCAAAATGCAATAAAAGCGTGCATGGCCCTGCATAAAAACCGGGCCGCCGCCCCACACTAACCCCGGAAGCAAACGCGTACACACTATAAATAGATGGGAGTTAGTACAATGGAGCAGATCAAAAAGTTTTTGCGCGACAAAGGCTTTGCGCTGGCGCTTCTGGCCTGCCTTGTGGCGGCGGGCGCAGCGGGAGTCTGGGCGGTGCGCGCCGTCCGCGATGAGCTGAAACAGGATTACGAGAGCCTGACGCAGCCGGGGGCTTCCGCTGCACCGCAGCAGGCGCCCGACGACCTGAAGGTGGAGGAGGATGAATTATGGCAGGATGTTACCGAAACGGCAGACAGCGTGGCCGGTGTGCCAAAACCGGAGCCTGCATCCGGCTCGTCTGGTGCATCTTCTGGTGCGGCGTCTGGCTCTGGTTCTGTGCACGAACCCTCCGCACTGCAAGGCTCCTCTGCGTCTGCCGCCGATTCGGGAGCGCCTGCTTCCGCGCAGCCGGTGGATGGCCGTGTTCTGAACGCTTTCAGCGGAGATGAGCTGGTCTATAACAAAACGCTGGGTGACTGGCGCACCCACAACGGCGTGGACTACGCCTGCGCACAGGGCGATGCGGTATCCGCACCGGCTGCCGGGAAGGTGACCGCCGCCGGGCCGGAGGGCAACTGGGGCACTGTGGTGAGCATCGAGGATGATTCCGGCCGCGTCTGGCGGGTGTGCGGCGTGGCAAACCCCGCTGTAAAGGCCGGGGATACTGTGACGGCAGGCCAGAAGCTGGGCACGGCGGGTACCGTCGGCTGCGAGTGCGCCGAGGAGAGCCACATCCATCTGGAAGTGAAACAGGGCGAAAGCTACCTCGACCCGGCAAAATTCATCGGGTGAGCACACGGACGGCAGGGCAGAACGGCCCTGCCGTCTTTTGCACTGCCGAAAAAATTTTCCAGCGGGCGGCACATTGCTTTTGCGTGCCGATTCTGGTATGATATACTCGAATTAACAGGCATTTCAGGAGGAAGACGGATGGCAAAGGTGTTGATCGTGGGCGCAGGTGCAGCGGGCCTGATGGCAGCGGGCGCTGCCGTGCGGCAGGGGCATCAGGTGACGGTGCTGGAGCATATGGAAAAGCCAGGCCAAAAGATCCTCGTCACCGGCAAGGGGCGCTGCAATGTGACCAACGACTGCCCGGCGGAAGAGTTTCTGCGCCATGTGCGCACGAATCCGCGTTTTCTGTACTCGTCGCTGGGAGCCTTCCCGCCTGCAAAGACCATGGAGCTGTTCGAGAGCCTCGGCGTGGAGCTGAAGGTGGAGCGCGGCCGCCGTGTGTTCCCGGTATCGGACAAGGCGGAAGAGATCCGGCAGGCGCTGCTGCGTTATGCGCAGGATGCAAATATCGTACATGACGGCGCAAAAAAGCTGCTGCTGGAAGAACTGCCGCCAGAGCCGGAAGCAGCCCCCGCTGCGCCGGAAAACCCGCGTCACCCCAAAAAGAAAAAGGCCGGCCCGGCGCTGCGGTGCATCGGCGTGCGGGGCACTTCCGGCAGAGAGTACCGGGCGGATGCCGTGCTGGTGGCCACCGGCGGCGTGAGCTACCCCACCACCGGATCCACCGGCGACGGCTACAAACTGGCGCAGCAGGCGGGGCACACCCTTGTGGAGCCGGTGCCCAGTCTGGTGAGTCTGGTCAGCCATGACGCCGACTGCAAAAAGATGATGGGTCTGGCGCTGAAGAACGTCACCCTGACCCTCTTCGAGGACGGCAAGGCCGTCTTTGACGAGCAGGGCGAGATGCTGTTCACCCACTTCGGCATCAGCGGCCCGCTGACCCTGAGCGCGTCCAGCCATCTGGGCGACATGAAAAAGCATAAATATTATGCCGAGATCGACCTGAAGCCCGCCCTCAGCGAGGAACAGCTCTACGACCGCATCACGCGGGACTTTGCCCTGCTGGCAAATCACGCGGCGCAGGGGGCGCTGGTCAAGCTGCTGCCCTCCAGCATGCAGCCGGTCATGGTGGCGCGCTGGGGCATCGACCCGGCCACAAAGGCCAATCAGATCACCCGGGAGCAGAAGCGGGAGCTGGTGCAGCTGTGCAAGCACTGGCGGGTATCCATCGATGCCCGGGGCGACCTGGCGCACGCGGTCATCACCAGCGGCGGTGTATCCGTGCGGGAAGTAGACCCCAAAACCATGCAGAGCAAAAAGGCACTGGGACTGTATTTTGCGGGAGAGGTGCTGGATGTGGACGCCTACACCGGTGGCTACAACCTGCAGATCGCCTTCTGCACGGCGCAGAGCTTTGCAAATAACCTGTGACAACGGAAGTTGGCGTGTCGGTAGCTTTCTCTTCGGACACGAAATACGGGTTGCGGCACCCAGCGGCTGCATCGGCTCTTGAACGAGCCTTGCATCCTGCTGGCCGCTGCCCCAACAGCAACTTCCTGTTTCCGCCACAGGCGGCGGTCGTTGCTGTTGCAGGCCATTCCATCGCCCGCCCTATTGCCGCTTTGCGGCAACAGGGTCCCACCCCAGCGGACGGTCCTCAGAGAAACTCCCGACCCGCTGGATAGCGACGACTTCTTCTGCAATAAAAGAATAAAATTTCCGCTGAAAATAGCCAGAGCGAATGCGGCGGCTATTCAAATCGTTCGGCTTGAAAAAAGGAGACATATAAAATGGTATCTGTTGCAATCGACGGGCCTGCAGGTGCAGGCAAATCCACGCTGGCACGCCGTCTGGCGTCCGAACTGGGCTATATCTATGTGGACACCGGCGCCATGTACCGCACCATCGGCCTGTATGCCCTGCGCGCAGGCAAGGACCCCAAGGACAACGAAGCGGTCAATGCTCTGCTGCCGGAGATCGAGCTGCGGCTTGCATCCATCGACGGCGAACAGCACATTTATTTAAAGGAAGAGGATGTCAGCACGGCCATCCGCACCGAGCAGGCCGGCATGGCGGCTTCCGCCGTGGGCGCAAACCCTGCCGTTCGCGCCTATCTGCTGGACCTGCAGCGGAGCATGGCCAAAAAGCAGAACGTTCTGATGGACGGCCGCGACATCGGCACCGTGGTGCTGCCGGATGCGACCGTGAAGATCTTCCTCACGGCCAGCCCGGAAGCCCGTGCCACCCGGCGGTGGAAGGAATATCAGGAAAAAGGCATCGCCACCCCCTACGAAGAAGTGCTGGCCGATGTGAAGCAGCGGGACTACCAGGACACCCACCGCGCTGCTGCTCCCCTGAAGCAGGCAGACGACGCTGTTCTGCTGGACACCTCGGAGCTGGATTTTGAGCAGAGTCTTGCCGCCATGAAAAAGATCATTGCGGAGAAAGTGAAGTAAAAAACAATAACATGGTATTATATTACATCTTAGTGCCTTTTGCGTGGCTGCTGTGGCACATCGGCTTCCGCATCCGTGTGGAGGGCCGCGAAAACCTGAAAAAAGTGCAGACAAAGGGCTGCATCATCGCGCCGACCCATGTTTCCGCCATCGACCCGGTGTTCATCGTGGTCACCCGGTGGGGCAGGCAGATGATCGTATTTGCTAAGAAAGAGCTGTTCGAGATCAACGCCATCCTCAGCTGGTTCTTCCGCTGCTGCGGCGCGGTGTGCGTGCGCGGCACCAAGGAAGAGGTGGATGCTATCAATGAAACGGTGGAGGCCTGCAAAAACGGCCGGACGCTGCTCATCTTCCCGGAGGGCACCCGCGAAAAAGAGGGCAAGCTTCTGCCACCCAAGAGCGGCCTGTTTGTCATCGCGGCGGGCGCGGGCGTGGACGTGTTGCCCTGCCGGATCCTGTACGACACCCCGGACGGCAAAATGCACCTGTTCTGCAGAGTGCGGGTGATTTACGGCGAGCCGATGCCCGCAGAGCAGTTTGCCATGGAGAGCCGCCGCGACACCCAAAAACTGCGTGCCAATAAGCAGGCTCTGCTGGATGCGTGGGAGAAGATGGGACGGTAAGGAGAACGTAATGGAAATCAGAGTTGCAAAAACGGCGGGGTTTTGCTTCGGCGTCAGACGCGCGGTGGATCTGACCTATGGTCTGCTGGCCGAAGGGCGCAGAGTGGCTACCCTCGGCCCGCTGATCCACAACCCGCAGGCGGTGGCGGATATGCAGGCGAAGGGTGCCCTTGTGGCGGATGCCATCGCGGATGTGCCCTCTGGGTACGAGGTGGTCATCCGCAGCCACGGTGTGCCCCGCACGGTTTACGATGAGCTGGACGCGCGCGGTGTGACCTATCACGACGCTACCTGCCCCTTTGTGCAGAAGATCCAGCGCATTGCCGAACAGGCCGAACAGGCGGGCGCGGTGCTGCTGGTGGCGGGCGACAAGACCCATCCGGAGGTGCAGGGCATCGTCGGCCACACCCGCGGCGAGGTGTTCGTTTTCGCCGATCTGGCCGAGTTGAAGGCCTGGAAAGGCCCTTCCGACCCGCAAAAACCCCTGTTTGCAGTTGCACAGACCACATTTCAGGTAACAAAATGGCAAGAAAGTTCGGAGTTTCTCAAAAAAGCCTATACAAACGCCCG
>CAKSZM010000009.1 GCA_934525735.1 uncultured Faecalibacterium sp.
CCGTTTAATGATAAATACTTGTCATTAACCCCGCTGTGGTCTCAGCGGACACTAACGCCTAAATAGGATAGCACAAATCCAGCGCAAATGCAAGCGTTCTGAGCAAAATAACTGCAAAAATTTTCTGTTTTGCGCAAATGTACGTCTTTTGAGGCGTTCTCAGGCAAAATGCTGCTTTTCTGCCGTGAGGAACTCGGTGCGCAGGATGTTGGCGCTGGCGGCGGGCAGGCCGAATTTTTCTTCCAGAAAACCGGTGAGCAGCGAGGGGTTCAGGTTCAGCTCCTGCGAAGCGGGCAGGCACAGACGGATGCATACGCGGTCTCCTTCCGGCTCATATTCTACCTGCTGGATATGGTCTTTCAGCTCCACGATCTTCTTGCCGCGCTTGCTGTGCTTTTCCACCGGGGCGCTTTCCAGCGCATTGTACTGATCCAGCACAGCCGCAGCGGATGCCGGGTAGCTGATCTGGTAGCAGGCGTATGCGATGAGGTCGGCCTTCATCTGCACCGGGCCGACATGGGTGACCACGATGCCCGCCGGCATGATGGCGTTGAGGGCTGTCTTCCACTGCTCAAAGTCCGGGGCTTCGGCCTCGGTCTTGACGTCCACGCACTCGCACTCGCTCTCCTGCCCCAGCGACAGCGGGCAGGCAAAGGTCATATAGATGTGGGGGTTAAAGCCCAGCGTATGCCACACCGGCAGGCCGCTGCGCTTGAGCACCCGCTGCATCACCCGCTGCAGATCCAGCAGGGAGATGTAGGAGGCCTCATTTTTCTTTTCAAACGAGATTCTGACTGTAATCAAAGCAGGGACCTCCTAACAGATGGTTGGCACCGCAGCCGTGGCAGGCACGGTTGCAGGGCTGGGTGGTCTGGGCGGCAAGGGCCTTGTTGTACTCCCGCACCAGATATTCGTGGGTGACGCCGTAATCCATGTGGGACCACGGGGTCACCTCATCCAGACCGATGGCGCGCTGGCAGTAGAACGCCGGGTCGATGCCCATATCGGCAAAGGTCTGCATCCAGGTGTCGTACTTGAAGCACTCTTCCCAGCCGTCAAAGTAGCAGCCGCGCTTATAAGCTTCCACGATGACGGGCGCCAGACGGCGGTCGCCCTTGGCGAACACGCCCTCGAGGAAGCTGGTGGTGCTGTCGTGGTAGTTGACCTTGATCTTGCGGCTGTGGACGCTTTCCAGCAGATGCTTCTGCTTGGCCTGCAGGGTCTCGGCGGTGTCCATAGGCACGAACTCAAAGGGCGTGTGGGGCTTGGGCACGAAGCAGGCACAGCTGATGGTCACCTGCACGCCGCGTCCCTTGGCGTGCTTCGGGTTGGAGTAGTACAGATCCACCACTTTCTGCGCCGTCTCGGCGATGCCCTCGATGTCCTCCATCGTCTCGGTGGGCAGACCCATCATGAAATAGAGCTTGACCGAGGTATAGCCCGCGCCGAATGCGATGTTGCAGGTCTTTTCGATCTCGTCCCAGGTGACATTCTTATTGATGACGTTGCGCAGGCGCTGGGTTCCGGCCTCGGCCGCAAAGGTCAGGCCGCTCTTGCGCACCTTGGTAGTCTTTTCGATCAGGCTCTGGGAAAAGTTGTCCACGCGCAGAGAGGGCAGCGACAGGCTGACGTGCTCCTTGGGTGCCCACTCGTTCAGATCGTCCAGCAGTTCTTCCAGCTGGCCGTGGTCGGAGGTGGACAGACTGGACAGGCTCAGCTCTTCGTAGCCGGTGTTGGCGCACAGGTCCTGCGCCGCCTTGTTCAGCAGGCTGGCGTCGCGCTGGCGCATGGGCCGGTACAGGAAGCCTGCCTGACAGAACCGGCAGCCGCGCACACAGCCGCGCAGCACCTCGATGCTGGCGCGATCCTGAATGGCGCCCACCATGGGCACGACGAAGTTCGTCGGCGGAGCAAACTCGTTCAGGTCCTTGATGATGGCCTTTGTGATGCGTGCCGGGATGCCCGGCTCGTTGGGGGTGATGGCTTTGACCCTGCCGTCCTCGTAATAGGTCACATCGTAGAACGCCGGGATATACACGCCCGGGATCTTTGCAATGTTGAGCAGCAGCTGCTTTTTGGAAAGGCCCTCTTTTTTGGCCTTCTCGATCTCGGCACAGATGCCGGGCAGCTGGTTTTCGCCCTCGCCCAGCTGCACCACGTCGAAGAAGTCGGCAATGGGCTCGGCATTGCAGGCGCAGGGGCCGCCCGCCACGATCAGCGGCCAGCTTTCATCGCGGTCGTTGGAACAGAACGGGATGCCTGCCAGATCCAGCATGGCCAGGATGTTGGTATAGGAAAGCTCGTACTGCAGCGTAAAGCCCACCGCGTCAAACGCGGTGAGCGGGTCCTTGCTCTCCATGGTGTACAGGGGCAGGCCGAGACGCTCCATCTCAGCTTTCATGTCCAGCCACGGCATGAACGCGCGCTCGCACCACCAGTTTTCGTGGCTGTTGAGCAGCTCGTACAGGATCTTTTCGCCCAGAAAGGACATTCCAACTTCATAGGTGTCGGGGAAACAGAACGCAAAGCGGACGTCCACGTTCTTCTTATCTTTATAGACGCTGCCGGGTTCGCCGCCGGTATAGCGGCCGGGCTTCTGCACCCGGCCCAGCGCTTCTTTCAGTTTCGGATCAAACATCAGTTCCTCCATCATCGGTTCAATTTGTGCGTTCTTTTTATTTTACCCTAAACGGCGGGCTTTTGCAATCGTTTCCGGCGGATTTATCCAAAACCCGCCGGGCAAGCAGGCTATGCAGGCATTGTACCATCCGGGCACCGTCCAGCGGCGGGAACGGCAGCAGGTTGAACCCCGCCGTCAGCAGATTTGCCGCCCAGAACGCGCTGCCGCGCACCGTCATGTTCCGGCTCAGCAGCACCGCCCAGATGCCCGCCAGCAGAAGGTTCACCGCAGGGCCTGCCGCCGCCAGACGGAACAGCCGCCCCGGCGGCAGTGCCCTGGCGCGGGCGTCCATCCGCATACAGAAACCCGTCATCGTCACCTCGATCACCGGAAAGCGCCGCAGCAGGCAGAGGTAGCACAGGATGTGCCCCCACTCGTGCAGAAACGCTGCCAGCAGCCCCAGCCGCAGAAAGCCGCTGGCATCAAAATACAGCAGCAGATACAGCCCGCCGCACAGCAGCAGCGGGTCACGGAACACAAGTACCCCCAGCCGCCGGGTCTCACGACGGCTCATGTGTCCAGCCCCAGAGCCGCAGCAGGGTCGCAGGCGATTCCCTGCCGCCACAGCTCAAAATGCAGATGCGCTCCGGTCGCCCGGCCGGTGCATCCCGCCGTGCCCAGAAGCTGCCCTCTTTGGACGGTCTCACCCGGGCGGACATAGACATATTGAAGGTGTGCATACAGGGTCTTCCGGTTTCCGGTATGGAGCAGCCGGATGCAGTTGCCGTAGCTGTCGCTGGATACTGTTTCTTCCACCATGCCGTCATCGGCTGCAAGAACGGCGATTCCCTCTGCACAGGCAAGGTCGATGCCGCGGTGAAAGGTCTGTTCCCCGGTGAAGGGGTCAGCCCGCCAGCCGTAGCCGTCCGAAATATGCCAGCGGTCCGTGTCCAGCGGAAACTGCAGCCGTTCTGCGTTTGCCCTGCCCCGCAGTGTCAGCAGGATGCCTGCCAGAATCAGCCCTGTCAGGAATATAAAGCCCCGTCTCCCCTGCCTGCCGGGACACTTCCGCTGCTTTCTCTGCATCTGCACGCCCCCATTCAGAAAAAACTATGCATCCGGCCTTCATCTGAGAACGCAGAAAGGCCCGGCGGGCCGTCTCAGGCAGGCACCGCCGGGTCTTGGGGTTGTTATTACTTCCGTTTTTTGAAGAGGTTCAGCACCTGCTCAAACAGGCCCGCACGCTTTCTGGGGCTTGTCACCGCAACGGCAGGCTTTGCCGGCTTGTCAGCAGGCTGCGGGCGCGGCTCAGGCTTTTTGCGGTTCACCATCTGCTCCAGCTGCTCAAAGTGGTCGCCGCTCTCCTCAGTCGGGGCGGCGGGACTGGCAGGCTCTGCCGCCGTTTTTTCCTTCGGCGGCTCCGGCTGTGCTGCCGGGGCGGTTTCCGGTTTTTCGGCAGGCTGCACCGGAGGTTTCTTTTCCGGTTCTGCAGCCACCGGGGCTTCGGCCTTCGGGGCGGGCTGCTCTGCCGCAGGGGTGGCCTTGGGCGCAGCTGGTTTGGCAGGCTTTGCCGTCCAGTCGTCCTTCAGCAGGTCGTACATGCCCATCTGGCCGTTGACCAACGCTTCACCCTCGGCGGGCTTGACCTTCTGGTAGCTGCCGTCGGCGCGCATCTCCCGGGCGTTGACATTATCCCGCAGCTGCAGCTGAAGGATATCGGTGAGTTTCTGCACCAGAACGGGGTCCTCCACCCGGACGCCCACCTCCACGCGGCACTCGGTGTTGCGGGTGAGGAAGTCGCCGGAAGCGATATAGATGCGGGTGTGCACGCCGTCAAAGAAGCTGTAGATGCGGCCATGCTCAAGGTAGCGGCCCACCAGGCTGCGGATGTGCAGGTTTTCGGTCTTGCCGGGCACCTCGGCGCGCACGCAGCAGATGCCGCGCACGATCATGTCGATGCGCACCCCGGCGCAGCTGGCCTCCTGCAGCTTGAGGATGATATCCCGGTCGCTGATGGAGTTGTTCTTCAGGATCATGGACGCCGGGCGGCCCATGCGGGCAGCGGCGATCACATGATCCATCTCTTCCAGCAGCACGCTCTTGAACCGCAGCGGAGCCACCAGCATTTTGTCGCTGGTCTCGGTCAGCTTCTGCACGGCAAGGTTCTGGAACACGTTGGAGGCTTCCTCGCCGATGCCGTGGTCTGCCGTGATAAAGGAAAGATCCGTGTACAGCTCGCTGGTTTTTTCGTTGTAGTTGCCGGTGCCGATCTGGGTGATGTAGGAATAGCCCTCCTTGCCCTTGCGGGTGATGAGGGTAAGCTTGGAGTGCACCTTGTAGTCCTCAAAGCCGTAAATGACCGTGCAGCCTGCGCTTTCCAGCTGCTTGGACCAATCGATATTGTTCTGCTCGTCAAAGCGGGCGCGCAGCTCCACCAGCGCCACAACTTCCTTGCCGTTTTCGGCCGCCTCCATCAACGCCTGCACGATCTGGGATTCCCGCGCCATGCGGTAGAGGGTCATCTTGATGGAGATGACCTCCGGATCATGCGCAGCCTTTTTCAGCATCGCGATGAAAGGCCGGATGGACTGGTACGGGTAGCTCAGCAGCACATCGTGCTTCTGTACCTCGGCGGCGAGGTCGTAGTCCGGCGGCGGCAGCATGGGGCGTGCTGCCGGGTAGAACAGCTCCGGGTGGTTGTCGGATTCAATGCGCCCGGTGAGCTTGTAGAAGAAGCTCAGATCCAGCGGGCTCTTCTGCTCGAACACCCGCTTATGGGTCAGTTCCAGACGGCTGCAGAGGATGCGTTCCACTTCCGGTGCGGGAGCGGGCGTGACCTGCAGGCGGACAGCCGCCAGCTTGCGGCGGCGCTTGAGCAGTTCGGTCATGATCTCGCGGTAGTCGATATCATGATCCATCATGCCCTCTTTCACGTCGATATCCGCATTGCGGGTGACACGGAAAAGGCATTTTTCCTGAATGGTATCCTTACCGAAAATGCTGGCCGCATAATGCAGCACCAGCTCTTCAGTGAGGGCAAACAGTGTTTCGCCGTCTTTTTTGATGAAGTGGATGCGCTCCATCTGGCTGGAGATGGGGATGATGCCGAGACTCTGCCCGGCAGGGTGCTTTTCCTTGAGAAGCGCGCCAAGGTAGATCTCCTGATTGCGCAGGAACGGGAACGGGTGGCGGTTGTCCACGATCTGCGGGCTGAGGATCGGGAACAGCTCGGTCTGGAAATACTTTTTCCAGACGTGCTCTTCTTCCTTGGTCAGACTGTCGAAATCCACCTTTCGGTAGCCGTTTTCCGCCAGTGCTTCCAGTGCTTTGGCGTAATATTTGTCGCAGTCTTCCTGCAGCTGAGCGGTCTTGGGCATGATCGCGGCCAGCTGTTCGGCGGCGGTCATGTTGGTCTTGTTCTCCCGCTTTTCCTTTTTACCCTTGTCCTGTTCCAGATTGGCGCGCTCCTGCAGAGAGCCGACGCGCACCATAAAGAACTCATCCAGATTGGAGCCGTAGATGGCAAGGAACTTGACCCGCTCCGCAAGGGGAACATTCTTGTCCTTGCCCAGCGCAAGGACCCGCCGGTTAAAATCCAGCCAGCTCAGTTCGCGGTTGATGAAAATCGTTTCGTCACTCATAATCTTTCCCCTTTTATGCTGCCATACGGCAGACTTCTTGCGGGTCAGCGCACGATTGCCTGACCCTCCCAGGAGGCCACGATTTCCCCGGTCAGCCCCGGAACGTTTGCGGCGTCTTCGACCCGCTCAAACAGGCCGTGCTGCTCCCGGTATTTCAGAATGGCTTCTGCCCGGCTCTCACCGACACCCGGCAGGGTACACAGAGCGTCCGCCCCGGCGGTGTTCAGGTCCACCAGAACAGACTGTCCCAGCCCGGCTGTCTCCGGGATCTTCTGCGGCTGCTGTGCAGTGAGCGGAACAGCAAAGCGAAACGCCAGCAAAGCACACAGTGCGGCTGCCGTCAGTGCGAAAGCTGCAAAAAGCCATTCTCTGCGTTTGCGGTTTGACGGAGGTATCTTATTCATTGTAACCGACTTTCTGCCAAAAAGAAAGCTTTCTGCGAAAAAACACGCAGAAAGCTTGCACAATTTTTAAACGGATTTTTCGGCATCCCGCACCATGCGGTACAGCACTTCTACTGCCGCACCGGCAGACGCATCGGTCAGAGTGACCTGATGCGCGGCAAGACGCAGTTCTGCCGGGGCATCGGCGGCGGCGGCGCTCCGGCCGGATGCACGCACCAGTTCCAGCATCGGCATGCTGCCTGCCAGCACCAGCACGTTCTCCGGCTCACAATCCGCCGGGCCGCACACTGCCCCCAGCATCTCACTGCCGGAAACGGTTTTCGGGGTCAGGATCAGCAGATCCGGCGCAGCACGCTCCGCCAGAAAAACCGCAGACTTTTCCTCCAGCGCCTTTTCCAGCAGGGGGATCATGGGCACGCCCTTGTGATCCTGATACAGCAGCACGCGCAGAACATCCTCGCCGCGGATATCGGCCGCGTTTGCCAGCAGGAACGGGGTCCACTCCTCCCGCAGGTGGCGTTCCAGCGCATCGCTCATGCGCAGCACGCGGGTTGTGCCGTCGGTCATCTGCAAGGCAATGCCCACCCCCGCCGCCACCGGCAGACGGGTGAACAGGTCCGCATCCTGCCCGGCAAAACTGCACAGGGTCTGGCGGGTGCCGTCGGCGTACTGGTATGCCATGGCACCGCCGCAGACCAGCGCCGGCGCGTTCAGCCGCACGCTGCCCAGAATGGAGCGCACTGCCCGGGGCGTGCGCTGGGAAAAGACCGTGAAACGCCCGCCGCGGCTGGAAAACAGCTGCAGCACATCCCGCACCACCTGGGTCAGGTTGCCGTCTGCGCCCAGCAGAAGACTGTCAAGGTCGCAGAGCACCAGTGTGGATTCCAGAGATCGATTCATACAGTTTCCCTCCTGAGCGTTGCAAGAAAATGGGTAAAGTAATCTGGCAGGTCCGAGTCGAACCGCAGGTGTTCCCCTGTAATGGGGTGGACAAAGCCCAGCGTTTTGGCGTGCAGGCACTGGCCGTGCAGGCTGGTGATGCAGTTATGCGGGCCGTAGACCGGGTCTCCTGCCACCGGGTGGTGAATGGAGGCCATATGCACGCGGATCTGGTGGGTGCGGCCGGTCTTGAGGCGGCATTCCAGCATGGTAAAGTTGTTCAGCCGTTCCAACACCCTATAGCCGGTATAGGCGTACTTGGTGTGCGGCTCGCTGGCCGGGTAGACCGCCATCTTCTTGCGGTCGGTCTTGCTGCGGCCCAGATTGGACTCCACAAAGCCCTCGTCCTGCGCAAAGCCGCCGTAGACGATGGTGTTGTAGGCGCGCTCCACGCTGTGCACCGCCATCTGCTGCGAAAGGCCGATGTGGGTGGCGTCATCCTTTGCCACCACCAGCAGGCCGCTGGTATCCTTATCGATACGGTGCACGATGCCGGGGCGGATCTCGCCGCCGATGCCGGAAAGGCTGCCCTTGCAGTGCCACAGCAGCGCGTTGACCAGTGTGCCGTCCGGGTTGCCGGGGGCCGGGTGCACCACCATGCCTTTGGGTTTGTTGACCACCAGCAGGTGTTCGTCCTCAAAGACGATGTCCAGCGGGATGTCCTGCGGCACGGCCTCGATGGGCTTTGCGTCCGGGATCTCCAGCAGGATGGTATCGCCCGCTTTGAGCTTCAGGCTTTTGGCCACGAGTTTGCCGTTGCACAGTACATGGCCGTCGGCTGCCAGCGCCTGCAGAGCCGAGCGGGACAGGCCGGTATCCTCACCGCTGAGAAAGCGGTCGATGCGCTGGCCTGCCGTTTCCGGCTCGACGATAAATTCACGCTGTTCCATGGTTTACTGCTCCTTTGCTTCTCCGCTGTGCAGCTCCTCCAGAAAGATTTCCAGCACCCAGAGGGCCACGCCCACACACACGCAGATATCCGCAAAATTGAACACCGCAAACCGCATGAACAGCAGATTGATGTAATCCACGACCTCGCCGTTGAGCACGCGGTCGATCAGATTGCCGATGCCGCCGCCCAACACCAGAAGCATTGCGGCCTGCTGCAGGTACTTGCCGCGGCTGCGGAAGAACAGCATATAGGCCACGAGGATCAGCGCAATGCTGGTTGCAATGATGAGGAACAGCTGCTTGCCGCTGAGCAGGCTGAACGCCATGCCCTGATTGAGCACAAAGCGCAGCTCCACCACATGGGGGATCAGCGGCATGGAGCCTACCGGCTGCAGCACGTTGACCGCCCACAGCTTGATTGCCTGGTCGATGCCGATGAGCGCTGCAGCGGCCGCAAGGTTGAAAAGTACAAATGCCATAGCTTACTCCCAAACGATCCGGTATGAAAAAACGGCGCTCCCCGGTATAAGGGAGCGCCGCCCTCAAAAACGATCGTGTTTCTGATGAATTTTATGCTTCCACAACGCTGGCGCAGCGTGCGCACAGGGTGGGATGTGCGGCATGGCTGCCGATGGAAGCAGAGTACTTCCAGCAGCGCTCGCACTTTTCGCCGGTAGCATGTGCGGCTGCAACGCCCAGACCCTCGACAGCGCTGGCAGCGCCGCCCTCGCCCTTGACCAGCTCCACATGGGAGACGATCATCAGGTCGGCCAGTTCATCCATGGGGATGCTGTTCAGCAGGTCGTAGTTGGCATCGCTGCAGTACAGGGTGACGGCAGCTTCCAGAGAAGCGCCGATGGTCTTTTCGGCACGGGCCTGCTCCAGAACCTTCTTCACCTCGTCGCGGACAGCGATCAGCTGTGCCCACTTTGCCTTGAAGGCATCGTCGGCAGCGTAGGCGCCGGCCTTGGGCATCTCCTCGAACACGACGTACTTGTTCATACCCTCGGTCTTGGGCAGGAAATCCCAGATCTCCTGGCTGGTGAAGCACAGGATGGGAGCAATGATCTTGTCCAGAGCAACGAGGATCTTGTACATGGCGGTCTGCGCTGCCTTGCGGCCCACGCCGTTGGTGCAGTACAGGCGGTCCTTGGTGACATCCAGATAGAAGTTGGACATGGCCACGACGCAGAAGTTGTACACGGCGTGGTAGACCTTGTTGAAGTCATACACGGCGTAGCCTGCGTTGGTGTTGGCGATCAGATCGTCCAGAGCAGCCAGTGCCCAGCGGTCGATCTCCTGCAGCTGGTCATCAGCCACACAGTCGGTATTGGGGTCAAAGCCGTCCAGATTGCCCAGAATGAAGCGGGCAGTGTTGCGGATCTTGCGGTAAGCCTCGCTCAGCTGCTTGAAGATGTTCTTGCCGGCGCGCACGTCAACGGTGTAGTCGGAAGAAGCCACCCACAGGCGGATGATGTCAGCGCCGTAGTCCTTGATGATCTCGCTGGGCTCCACGCCGTTGCCGGCGCTCTTGTGCATCTGCTTGCCCTGCTCGTCCACGACCCAGCCGTGGCACAGAACGGACTTGTAAGGTGCGCAGCCCTTGGCAGCCACGCTGGTCAGCAGGCTGGACTGGAACCAGCCGCGGAACTGGTCGCCGCCCTCCATATACATGTCGGCCGGGAAGCGCAGCTCCGGGCGCTCCTCCAGCACGGCAGCGTGGGTGGAACCGGAATCGAACCAGACATCCATGATGTCGGTATCCTTGGTCCACTCGGAAGCGCCGCACTTCTCGCAGACTTCACCTGCGGGGATGATCTGCTCTGCCTCGTACTTGTACCAGGCATCGGAGCCTTCCTTGCGGAACAGCTCGCTGACAGCCTTGATGGTGGCATCGGTGATGTGGTAAGCGCCGCACTTCTTGCAGTAGAAAGCCGGGATGGGCACGCCCCAGGTACGCTGACGGCTGATGCACCAGTCGTTGCGGTCACGGACCATGCCCTTCATGCGGTCGTGGCCCCAGTCAGGCATCCACTTCACGGTGTCGATGGCCTTGTAGACATCGTCACGGAACTTGGCAACAGAGCAGAACCACTGCTCGGTGGCACGGAAGATGATGGGGTTGTGGCAGCGCCAGCAGTGGGGGTACTGATGCTTGATGTGCACCTGGCCCATGATGGCACCGGCTTCGGTCAGGTCGGCCAGAATGGTCTTGTTGGCAGCCCAGACACGCTGACCTGCGTACTTACCGGCCAGCTCCGTCAGGCAGCCGCCGTCGTCCACAGGAACAGTGATGGGCACGTTGTACTTCTGAGAAACATTGAAGTCGTCCACGCCGTGGCCGCCTGCGGTATGGACGCAGCCGGAACCGCTTTCCAGCGTGACATGGTCACCCAGGATGACGATGCCCTCCTTGGGCAGGTAGACGTGATGATAGCGCATCAGCTCGAACTCAGCGCCGGAAACAGGTTCGCCCACGATCTCGTAGTTCTCGATATGGCAGGCATCCATCACGCTCTTGACCAGCTCGGTGGCCATGATATGGTACTCCTCGCCGATCTTGACAAAGGAATACTCAAAGGCACCGTTCAGGCAGATGGCCTCGTTGGCGGGCAGGGTCCAGGTGGTGGTGGTCCAGATCACGAAGTAGGTCTTATCCATCGGGATGCCGTGCTTTGCCAGCACACCGTTGGGGTCCTGAGAAACGTGGAAGCGGACGAAGATAGAATCGCAGTCGTCCTCACCGTACTCGATCTCGGCCTCAGCCAGAGCGGTGCGGCAGTCGGGGCACCAGTACACAGGCTTCAGGCCCTTGTAGATGTAGCCCTTCTTGGCCATCTCGCCAAAGATCTCGATCTGGCGGGCCTCGAACTCAGGCTTCAGGGTCAGGTAGGGGTGCTCAAAGTCACCGATAACGCCCAGACGCTTGAACTGGTCGCTCATAATGTCGATATGCTCGGTGGCAAACTTTTCGCAGATCTGGCGCAGCTCCAGCTTGGAGATGTCCTTCTTCTTCTCGCCCAGAGAGGACAGAGCCTTCAGCTCAATGGGCAGGCCGTGGGTATCAAAGCCGGGCACATAGGGAGCCTGGAAGCCCTCCATGTTCTTGTCGCGGATGATGATATCCTTGATGATCTTGTTCAGGGCGGTGCCCATGTGGATGTTGCCGTTTGCATACGGAGGGCCGTCGTGCAGAATGAACTGGGGCTTGCCCTCGTTGTGCTTCATGAGCTGGTTGTACAGGTCGTTGTCGTCCCAATCCTTCAGCATGACCGGCTCCTTCTTGGGCAGGCCGGCACGCATCTCAAACAGAGTCTTGGGCAGGTTCAGAGTACTATCGTACTGCGATTTGTTCTTAGCCAATGGTTTACACTCTCCTCTATAGTTGCTTATGGGGCCTTACTCGCTGAACTTGACGCCCTGAAATGCGTCATAGTCCGGCTCGTCCGGCCGTGCATCGGCAGGAGGCGGATCCAGCTTGAGCTGGCTCTCGTCCTTCGCCCAGAAATCCTCGCTGCTCTCCTCGGCCGGGGTTTCCTCGGCAGCGGTCTCTTCAGCGGGGTCTTCCTGTGCCGGTGTGCTTTCCGCTGCGGGCTGCTGCTCTGCAGCAGGCTCCTGCAGTGCTGCTTCGGTTTCCGGAGCTGCATCTGCAACGGGTTCTTCTGCTGCCTTGTCCTCTGCGGCGGATTCCTTCTTCTGGAACTCGGGCAGACGGCTCAGCGACTCGACATGGCTGCGGTACAGATTGAGCACATCGGATTTGAAGCGGGTCACTTCCAGACGGACGCGGTCATATTCGCGCTCTTCCGCCAGTTTCTTTTCCGCCGCCTCACTTTCGATCTCATCTGCACGGTCGTTTGCCTTCTGCAGCAGTTCGTTTGCATCGCGGATGATATCGTCGCCGCGCAGGTTTGCGCGGTGGATGATCTCTTCCGCCTTCTGGTTTGCCTCACGGATGACATTTTCGCCCATGCGCTGGGCATTGATCAGCGCGCTCTTCAGCATCTCGCCGTCGGCCTCAAAGTTCTTCAGCTCCTCATGGAGTTTCTGGTTCTCAGCCGTCAGGTCTGCGATCTGCTTGCGGAGCTGCTCGGCCTGGGCATCGTCCTCCTGCAGCTGCTGTTCGACCTTGTCCAGAAAACGATCCACATCCTCCGTGCGGTAGCCGCGGAGGTTCTTTTCGAATTGTGCAGAGCGCACATCCTGCGGAGTCAGCATAGTTATTTCCTCCCGTTGCTTTTAATATTGAAAGAACTCAATGATCAAACGATCTTTTTTGCTTTTCCCGGGCAGGGCGGTCAGGCCGAAGCGGCCCTTGCCCCGCACTGTGAACACATCGCCCTCATAGACAGCAGCATGAGGCTTGTCTGCAGGCAGGTGGTTGATCTCCACCCGGCCCGCCGCGATTAGCTCGCTGGCCTGCCCCCGGCTGCACCGGAGCATGGCCGACAGCACCGCGTCCAGCCGCAGGGACGACACGGTAGCGCTGCGCATCTCACGCTGCGCCACAGGAAACTGCGGCACTTCGTCCGGTTCCAGAAGCTCCGTGGTCAGCTCGGTATGCCCTGCCTGAAAAAGCTCCCGGCAGATCAGCTGCGCCGCCGGTTCCAGTGCGAACACATAGGCCGTGCCGGGCTGGCCGGCGGGCAGAACGATATCGCCCAGCGCCTCTCTCCGCAGTTCAAGGCCCATCAGGCTGCCCAGATAGTCCTTGTGCGCCGGGAGCTGTGCCCCCGCCTGTGCACGGCACTGCAGCCGTACGCAGCGGATGGGGCTTTCCCCATAGCTGAACTCCGGTTCCAGGCAGAGGACCCGGCGCTCCGCGTCGGGCCAGCCGCCGTCAAAGCGGAAGCCCTCGCGGACATCGGCCCGGCCCAGCGCCGCGCGGGCAAGCTCCTGCTCCCGGTCGCTCAGGAAGCCGGAATACCGCGCGATCCCGCGGGAAAATGCCGTGTGCGCAAGGTCTTCGATGTGCCGCATCAGATAGCGTTCTTCATCGGTGCGCGCGGGGACAAAGCCCCGTACGGCTTTGGGTTCCGAATCAATAGAACGCGCCATTGTTCTCCAGCTCGTCCAGCAGATCGCCCATGATATCCACGTTGTACGGGGTAATGATGAAGGTGCTGTTGGCCACGCGCTTGATCTGGCCGTTGTTTGCGTAAGCAACACCGGACAGGAAGTCTACCAGACGGCGGGAGGCTTCCTTGTTGGTGGACTCCAGATTCAGCACGACGGTGCGCTTGTTGTTCAGGTGGTCTGCAATGGTGCTTGCATCCTCAAAGCGCTCCGGCTTGACCAGAACGACCTTGAGCTGCGTGGTGGCGTTGATGTTGACGACCTTGCCCTTTTTGCGGCTGCCGTCAGCCTGATCGTCGGCTTCCTCGTCCTCATCGGTGCTGACACCGCTGTTATTGTTCACCATCTGGGGGGCGTCATCGATGTAGCCGTCCTCGTAATCGCTCTCTTCTCCCATCAAGCCGTTTTTAATCTTACCCAGAAAAGACATAAAATCTGCTCCTTTCATACGGGCTGCTGTGCGCCGCCCGGCATATTTTGCAAAAGAATGCAAATAGCTTCCTTTATTATCCGTTTTTTTGCCCTGGATGTCAATAACTATAAAAGCTTTCCATCATACAAATTTTGTCCGGAGACGATAACTTCGTCATAAAGCCTGACCTGACTGACCGAATCCTTGGTGCCTCTGGGCTGAACAAGGGTATAATCGCCCTCTGTCACCAGCGGGTGCGCATCATCCACCGGGTCGATCTTACGGAAGCGGGCGATGTTGCCGTACTTGACATAGACGCCCGGGATATAGTTTTCGCCCTTGTCCTCTGCCTCAGTGCCGTCTTCCTTAAGATAGTGGATCGCCTCGGTCGGGATCAGCAGGCCCGTGTTCTCCTGCGTCGAGATCTTTGCCTCGGCCTTGTTCAGGCACAGCACGTCCCCGTTGATGGAATTGCAGGTCAGCACAAAGCGGGCCAGATCGTTTTCCTCATCAATGGTCACTTCGGTGACGGTGGCGGTGAGGGCGTTTTCCATCTGGCCGGGGAAGCTGATCTCCACCGAGCTGCGCAGCGGCCTGCCGTCGCTGCCCAGAAGCTTTTCGCCCTCCTTGGCCGAGCACACACCCGCATACCGCCATGTAAAACCGGCCACGATCTTGCCGGCACATCCGTCCAGCGGCAGCACCGGGTCGGAATCCAGATAGCCTTTCAGCTCCTGTGCGCTCAGGGCAAGGATGTCATCCGCACCTGCATTGAGCCGCCCGCTGCTTGCCGCCCGCACAAAATAGCCGGTCTGCGGAGCGGTGATCTGAGAAGGCGTGCCCAGCTGCGCCTGCACACTCTGCGCCTGCTGGGCCAGGGCCGCGATCTGATCGGTAAAGTTTGCCGCGTCGCCGGTCACGACCCAGAGCTTATTCTGCGCCAGAAGGTAGGCGTCGGCATCAGAATCCACCGACTCGTAATCGGCGGTGTCCAGCGTATCCATCAGGTCATACAGCGCCGACGAGCGGTCCTTCAGCAGCATATCCAGCTGCAGCGCCGAAGTGTTCTGCGATTTCTGCAGCAGTGCGATCTGATCGGTCAGCTGGGTCAGCTGCTGGCGCAGAACGCTCTGGGAGGCATCGCTGTAGATCTCTGCCACTGCCGTGCCTGCCGAGACACGCTCGCCGTCGGCGGCAAGGTAGCCCATGATGCCGCTGCCTGCCACATAGCTCTCGTCAAACAGCAGCACGCCGTCGGCGCTGATGGTATCCGACACGGTTGCAGGCAGCGCGGTCTCGTAAACATTCTGCGGAAAGAGCACATGGAAAGTCTGGTATCCCACATAGCAGAGCACCAGCACCAGAAAAACAGCCAGCATCCCCATCAGCGCCGCCAGCGGGCCGCGGTTTTTCCGTCTTTTTTGCGTTTCATCCGGCATGTCGATCACCCTTTCGCTAAAAATTCTTCTGTTTTACGCAGCGCCGTTTCCGCCGCATCCGGCGCACCGGCATCCAGCCAGACCACGCCGTCCATATGACGGAACCAGGTCAGCTGACGTTTTGCGTAGTTGCGTGATGCCTGCTTGAGCTTTTCGGTGCAGACTTCCAGCGGGGCAGCCCCCTCAAAATACGGGAAGAATTCCTTGTAGCCGATGGCCTGCGCCGCCGTGCGGAACGTTTCCCGGTTCTGCCAGACGTATTCCGCTTCCTGCAGGATACCGGCGTCCAGCATTTTATCCACCCGCAGGTCGATGCGGCGGTAAAGGCCGGCGCGGTCCGGAAAATCCAGCCCGAGGATCAGGCTGCGGTAGGGCCGCTCCGGCGGAAGAGAATCCGCCTTCTGCTCACTGAGCTTTTTGCCGGTGGCGCGGTAGTGCTCCAGCGCGCGCAGCACCCGCACCTGATTATTGGGGTGGATGGCGGCAGCGGCTTCGGGGTCAACGCTGCGCAGTTCCTCGTACATGGCAGCGCCGCCTTTTTCCGCCAGCTCTGCGGTCAGCTGTTCGCGCAGGCCGGCGGGAGCTTTTTCTTCCGCAAAGCGGACACCATATAAAAAGCTCTGGACATACAGGCCGGTGCCGCCCACCAGAATGGGCAGATGTCCCCGGGCCGAGATCTGCTGTTCCAGTTCTGCAGCCATGGCGGTAAAATCTGCCACGCTGAAGGTCTTGTCCGGCGTGAGGATATCCACGCCGTGGTGCGGGATGCCGCAGGTCTCCTCCGGCGTCACCTTGGCGGTGCCCACATCCAGCCCTTTGTAGATCTGCATGGAGTCGCAGCTGATGACCTCGCCGGAAAAATGCTGTGCCAGCGTGACCCCCAGCGCCGTCTTGCCAGTGGCCGTGGGGCCGACGACTGCCACGACAGGGTGCTTATATGATGCGTCCAAACTGCTTTTCCAGCTCCTTTCGAGTCAGTTTCAGCACACAGGGGCGGCCATGTGGGCAGAAGGGCGGCACCTCGCCGGAAAGGATCTTTTCGGCCAGCGCCATCAGCTCCTGCGGCGAGGATTTATCCCCTGCCTTGATGGCCGCGCGGCAGGAGATGGAGTGCAGCACCCACTCAGTATGCTCGTTGAGGGCATCGTGGCCGCCGCGCACCAGCTTGTTGGCGATCTCCACCAGCAGGCTCTCGGCGTTCTGCGGCTCCACGTCTGCAGGCACCGCCCGCAGAACCACGGTGTTGCCGCCGAAGTCCGCAATTTCAAGGCCTGCATTTTCCAGAAGAGGAATATTATCCAGCAGAGCCTGTTTTTCCTCGGCGGAAAGATCGATGGCGGCAGGCTCCAGCAGCATCTGGCTGGGCACATTGCCGTAGTTCGCCGCCAGCTTTTCGTACAGCTGGCGCTCGTGGGCTGCGTGCTTGTCGATCAGGCACAGCTCGTCCCCGCGCTCGGCAAGGATATAGGTGCGGAACACCTCGCCCACATAATGCAGCGGTTCCGGCTGACCGGCCGAGGGGTCGAAGTTCAGCTGCTCCGGTTCGGCCGATTCTTCCGGTTCTGCAGCTTCCGGGACAGATGCCTGCGGTTCGTCCGGTACGGGCTGTTCGGAAACTTCCGGCTGCAGCGGAGCCGGGTCCCACGCCGCCATGCGGTTCGTGTCCGCATGAACTTTTGTTTCTTCCGGCTCCGGTTCCACATCCAGCTGCGCTTCGCTGGCCGCCGTGCGGAAGGGCTGCGGCGTTTCCTGCTTCGGCGCTTTCGGGCTGTGCAGGGTCACAAACGGATCCAGCATATCGTTGTCTGCCGTACTGCCGCGCCAGCGGGGAACGGACGGCTGCACCGGCTGTTCCGATTCTGCAGCCGGAACCGGCTGTGGGGCGGTCTGCTCTTCCGGTTTTGCAGGCTCCCAGCGTGTTTTCGGCAGCGTGCCGGGGTCCGCCTGACCTGAAATAATGGCAGAAAGTCCTGTAAGGTCATTGTTCTTTACAGTATTTTCCTCCGTGGCTGCGTTTCTTTCTTCGTTTTTTGTTTTCTGTTCATTTTCAAAGGTAAAGAGCCGTTCTCCGGTGCCGGGCTGGGCAAGCGCCAGCTTGACTGCATGATACACCACATCGAAGACGTCGTTTTCCCGGGCAAAGCGGGCTTCGATCTTGGCGGGGTGGACATTCACGTCCACAAGATCCGTGGGCATTTCCAGAGAGAGGATACCGCCCGGGAACTTGCCCTGCATGGTGGTGCCCTTGAAGGCCATCTCCATACCGGCCATCATGGTGCGGTTGCGCACATAGCGTCCATTGATGTAAAAATGCTGCATACTGCGGCTGGCGCGGCAGCTCTTGGGCGGGGTGATAAGACCAGAGAGATGGTAGACGCCTTCGCGGTTGTCCACCTCGATGAGATCCCGGCTGAACTCCCGGCCCAGCACCGCGTAAGCCGCGCCCCGCAGCTGACCGTCGCCGGGGGTGACGTACTGCAGCTTGCCTTCCCGGATGAACTTGATGCTGATCTCCGGGTGGCTGAGCGCCACATGGGTGACGGTATCGGACACGAAGGTGCCCTCGGAAGAGTCCTTTTTGAGGAACTTCATGCGGGCGGGCGTGTTGTAGAACAGATCCTTCACCCGGATGGTGGTTCCCACAGCGCGGGCACCCGGTTCACGGGAAGTCTCTTCCCCGCCCTCGATGCAGTAGACCGTGGCAAACTCGTCCGCTTCGGTGCGTGTGGTCAGCTCCACCCGGGATACGCTGGCAATGGAAGCCAGTGCTTCGCCGCGGAAGCCCAGCGTATGGATGCTGGTCAGGTCGTCCGGCGTGAGGATCTTGCTGGTGGCATGGCGGATAAACGCCGTGGAAATGTATTCCGCTTCAATGCCGGTGCCGTTGTCGCTGATTTCAATCAGCTTCACGCCGCCGGATTCGATGCTCACCGTCACCTGCGTGGCTCCGGCGTCGATGGAGTTTTCCAGCAGTTCCTTGACAACGGACGCCGGGCGCTCCACGACCTCGCCGGCTGCGATCAGCTCGGCGGTGTGCTTATCCAGAACATGGATCACTGCCATGGTGTTTCCTCCTTTGGTAGGATATTACAGAAGTCAGCCGTTCAGGCTGCCTTTCAGGGTCTTTTTCAGCTCATAAAGGAAGTTCAGTGCTTCAATGGGGGTCAACGTCTCCACATCCAGCGCTTCCAGCTTTTCCATCATCTCGCTGGGCACTGCCGGGGAGTTGTACTCCTGCAGGGCGTCGAAATCCATCTGTTCGACCTTGTTTTTGGGCGCGGTGGCTTCCAGCGTGCGCAGTACTTCGTGTGCACGGCGGGTCACGCTGCCGGGCAGACCGGCCAGCTTTGCGACCTCGATGCCGTAGCTGTCATCCGCCGGGCCGCGGATGATGCGCCGCAGGAAGGTGATATCCTCGCCGCGCTTTTTGACCGCGATGTTGTAGTTTTTCACGCCTTCCAGCGTGCCTTCCAGCTCGGTCAGCTCGTGGTAGTGGGTGGCGAACAGAGTCTTGCAGCCAAGACCCTTGGCCGGGTCGGAGATGTGCTCCACCACCGCCCGGGCGATGCTCATGCCGTCGAAGGTGGAGGTGCCGCGGCCGATCTCGTCCAGCACCACAAGGCTCTTGGGGGTGGCGTTCTTCAAAATCTCTGCCACCTCGGTCATCTCCACCATGAAGGTAGACTGTCCCGCCGACAGGTCGTCGGACGCACCGATGCGGGTGAAGATGGCATCCACCACGCCCACATGGCAGCTGGACGCCGGGACGAAGGAACCGATCTGCGCCATCAGTGCGATGAGCGCATTCTGACGCATATAGGTAGATTTACCGGCCATGTTGGGGCCGGTAATGATGAGGCAGCGGTCGGCGGTGCAGTTGAGCGTTGTATCGTTGGGCACGAACAGGCTGCCCTTGAGCATCTGCTCTACCACTGGGTGACGGCCTTCGGTGATGGTCAGTTCGTCGCTGTCGTCCACGATGGGGCGGCAGTAGTTGTTTTCGGCTGCCACCTGCGCCAGCGCCGTGAGCACATCCAGCTGCGCAACGGCATTGGCCGTGCGCTGGATGCGGTCCAGCTGGGCGCTGATGCTTTCCAGCAGTTCATCAAACAGACGGCGTTCCAGCGTGATGAGCCGTTCGTGGGCACCGAGGATCTTGCTTTCCAGCTCCTTCAGCTCCTGCGTGATGTAGCGCTCGCCGCTGGTCAGGGTCTGCTTGCGGATATAGGTCTCCGGCACCATATTTTTATAGGAGTTGCTGACCTCGATGTAGTAGCCGAATACATGATTGTAGCCGATCTTCAGCTTGGGGATGCCGGTCTCCTGCCGCAGGCGGGCTTCCAGCTGCGCCAGCACGCCCTTGGTGTTGTCGCGGATGGAGCGCAGCTCGTCCACCTCCGCGTGGTAGCCTTTGGCGATGACGCCGCCGTCCTTGAGGGTGGAGGGCGCTTCCGGATCCACGGCCGCAAAAATGCGCGCCTTGATGTCATCCAGCGGGTCGATCTGCGCGGCAAGCTCGGTCAGCTCCGGGCAGCCGCAGTCCTCGGCCTGTTTGCGCAGGCCGTGCAGACGGTCGCAGGTCTGCGCCAGTGTGTAGATCTCCTTAGGGGTAGCAGAGCCGTAGACCGTGCGGGTCATCAGGCGCTCCATATCCGCAATATAGTGCAGCTCTTCCGTCAGGTCGCCCCGCGCCATGGTCTGGCGCACAAGGCTTTCCACTGCGTTCAGGCGGTGGTTGATGAGTTCACTGGAAATGAGCGGCTGTTCAATCCAGCTGCGCAGCATCCGCTTGCCCATGGAGGTGCTGGTCTTGTCCAGCACCCAGAGCAGAGTGCCCCGCTTTTCGCGGCCGCGCAGCGTCTCGGTGAGTTCCAGATTGGCCCGTGTGACCGGTGAAAGACGCATGAACTGCGCCTTATTATAGGTGATGACGGTTTTCAGGCGCTCCACGCCCTTGATCTGGGTGTCGTGGAGGTATTCCAGCAGAGCGGCCATGGCAAACCGCACAAGGCCGTTTTCCTCGATGCCGGTGGTCTGCGGCCAACCGCGGCCGAACTGGCTTTCCAGCGCCGCAGCCGCCAGACCCGGGGCGTAGCGTTCCTCTTCCACCAGCTCCACCGAGCAGGTCATGTTCTTTTTGATGTAGGCTGTCACCTCGCGGCAGTCCAGCAGGCCGGGATTCATCAGAACCTCGCTGGGATGGTAGCGGCACAGCTCGGTGATGACCGCCGGGGCGATCTTGTCCGCGTTCAGCTCGGTGATGTGCGCCGTGCCGGTGGAAACATCGGCAAAGCACAGACCCGCCTTCTTCCCTTTCAGATAGATGCTGGCGATGTAGTTGTTGCGGTCGTCCTGCAGCATGCTGCTCTCAATGACCGTGCCTGGCGTGACCACGCGGATGATGTCCCGCTTGACAAGCCCCTTGGCCTTGGCCGGGTCCTCCACCTGTTCGCAGATGGCCACCTTGTAGCCCTTGGCGATCAGCCGCGCCACATAGCCCTCGTAGCTGTGAAAGGGCACGCCGCACATGGGCGCGCGCTCGGCCTGGCCGCACTGTTTGCCGGTCAGGGTCAGATCCAGCTCCTTGGACGCGGTGATGGCGTCATCGTAGAACATCTCGTAAAAGTCACCGATGCGGTAAAAGAGAATTTCGTCCTTATGTTGATTTTTGATCTCCAGATATTGCTGCATCATGGGCGACAGCTCTGCCATGGTTTTCCCTCTCTCCCCGTTCTATGGTTCTGTGCACGGTTTGCGGCTTGTAACCGCTGTTGCAAACAAAACGCGGTCTGTTCAGCACAGCCGCGTTCTGTCGTTTGTTTTTGCTCAGTGGCAGCCGCCGCAGGTGGAGCAGCTTCCGGTGCAGGATGCGGAAGGCTCCTGCACAGTCATGGGGTCGCCGCCGTTCATGGCGGTGTTGATGATGGCGTCGATATAGTTGACGAGGTTCTCGCAGTCGCGCTTTGCCTCGTTGTAGGCCACCATACCCTCGTTGCCCATGATCTGGCCGTACAGGCTGTTCACCTTCTCGTTCAGCTCGGCGATGCGGGCATCGTTGCGCTCGCTCTTGCCGATCTCGTTGTTCAGATCCATGCGGGCGAGGTTGAACTCGCCGATCAGGTTCTGCAGCTCTTCATCCTTATCGTTTGCCTTGCGGGCCTGATCCAGAACGAGGTAGCGGTTATCGGTCTGCAGCGCAACGGCTGCGCGCTTGAAAAGATCAATGCAATCCATTGGTTTATTCTCCTTCTATTTAAAACTTGTCAGGGGCATTTGCCCCGGAAACACTCAGGCAAGTTCGCCCACCAGCACGGTGGCCCGTGCCCCGGTGAGGTGAACGTTGGCGTAGCTGCCCATCAGGGCATCGTCTGCCGTGAACTCCACGGTCAGGTTGTTGTCCAACCGTCCGGACAGGGTGCCTTCGTTGCGGCCGTAGCCTTCCACCAGCACCTGCACGGTCTGCCCCACCTGCGCCTTGACCAGCGCCATGGCGATCTCGTCCTGCACCTTGAGCAGGCGGCTCATGCGGTCGGTCTTTTCCTTGCGGGGAGTGGGGTCCGGCATTTCGGCAGCCTTGGTGCCGGTGCGCCTGGAGTAGATGAAGGTGAACAGCTGCATATAGCCCACCTTCTGCACCAGTTCCAGTGTACCGCGGAAATCCTCCTCGGTCTCGCCGGGGAAGCCCACGATGATATCGCTGGAGAAGGTGATGCCGGGCACGGTCTTGCGGGCGTACTCGATCAGCTCAAGGTACTGCTCCACCGTGTAATGGCGGTTCATCTGCTGCAGCAGCCGGTCGGAGCCGCACTGCACCGGCAGATGCAGGTGCTTACAGATCTTCGGCTGCGCCGCGATGGTGTCGATGAGCTTGTGGCTGGCGTCCTTCGGGTGGCTGGTCATGAACCGGATGTGGTAGTCGCCCGGCACGGTGCACAGCAGGTTGAGCAGGTCGGAGAAATCGATCTGCTCTTCCAGACCCTTGCCGTAGCTGTTGACGTTCTGCCCCAGCAGGGTGATCTCCTTGTAGCCTGCTTCCACCAGACCCCGGAACTCGGCGAGGATATCGCCGGGTTTGCGGCTCTTTTCACGGCCGCGGACGTAGGGCACGATGCAGTAGGTGCAGAAGTTGTCGCAGCCGTACATGATGGGCAGCCATGCGCGGAACTCGCTCTCGCGCCTGATGGGAATGTTCTCCACGATGACCGGGCGCTGCGCCGGATCCATCAGCACGCGCTTGTGCTTCTGCAGTTTCTGGGCGATGAGCTGCGGCAGGGTGTCGATGCCGTCCACGCCGAAGACCAGATCCACATACGGGTAGCTCTTGCGCAGCTTTTCCACCACGTGCTTCTGGTTGGCCATGCAGCCGCACAGGCCGATGATGAGGCCGGGCTTTTTCTCCTTGAGCCCCTTCAGGGCACCCACGTTGCCGAACACCCGCTGCTCGGCGTGCTCGCGCACAGCGCAGGTATTGAAAAGGATCAGGTCGGCATCCTCAGGCTTGTCGCACAGACCGTAGCCGATATCCACCAGCACGCCCTTGATGCGCTCGCCGTCGTTGACGTTCTGCTGGCAGCCGTAGCTGTGCACAAAGGCCAGCGGCGGGGTATCGTAGGCCTGCTTCACAAGGTCTGCCGCAATGTTGTTATGTTCAAAACTAATGTATTCCAATGAAACCATCCTTCTCCGCCCAGGGAAGCCCCGCACGGCGAAACTCTTTTTCCGCTTTTTCAGAAAAGCTCTTTTTAGTATACGCCCTTTATGCTCTCCGGGCAAGAGGTACGGCACAATTTTTCTGCAGGTTTATTGTGCATTCTCCCGCATCTGCTTTTCGCAGCAGGCTTCGCACACACCGATGAGTACCACGGCGCAGTCCTGCACGCAGCCTTTCTGGTTCTTGACCAGCTTCATCACCTGTTTTTCGTCCACGTCCGCATCGGTCACGCCGCCGCAGACCGTACAGTACAGGTGGCTGTGCCAGGGCAGCGTGTGGTCGAACCGGTCGGCCTTGCCCGGGATGGACACCCGGCGCACCCGGCCTGCATCCACCAGACTGTTCAGGTTGCGGTACACCGTGCCAAGGCTCAGGCCGGGGCACTCCCGGGCTGCTGCGTCGTAAATTTCCTCGGCGGTTGGGTGGTCGCAGAGGTTCTGCACCGTCTGCATGACCAGCTCGCGCTGTTTGGAATATCGCATATCGTTCTCCTTTGCTTCCTTCTCTGCTGAACGGTTTCGTTCAGACTTTGTCTTCCCCTTTGATCTTTGCCCAGTAAGCCCGAGCAGCCTGCTCGTTTTTATTGTCGCCATAGGTGTAGTACTTTGCATCCTTGATGGCGTCCGGCAGATACTGCTGATCCACCCAGTGGTGGTCGTAATCGTGGGCGTATTTGTAGTTCTGGCCCTTGACCAGAGCATCTTCGCCGTCGTAGTGTTTGTTCTGCAGCTGGCGCGGGATGGGGCCGGTGCGCCCGGCCTGCACGTCGGCAATGGCCGCGTTGATGGCATCGTGAGCGCTGTTGGATTTGGGGCTGGTGGCCACCAGAATGACCGCATCCGCCAGCGGCAGGCGGGCTTCCGGCAGGCCCACCATGTTGGCCGCATCGATGGCCGCCTTGACGATGGGGATGATCTGCGGGTAGGCCAGCCCCACATCCTCGCAGGCGCACACCATCAGTCGGCGGCAGGCCGAGGGCAGATCCCCCGCTTCCAGCAGGCGGGCCAGATAGTGCAGGGCGGCGTCCGGGTCAGACCCGCGCATGGACTTCTGGTAGGCGGACACGATGTCGTAGTGGTCATCGCCTTCCCGGTCGTAGCGCATGGCGGTGCGGCGGGTGACCTGCCGGATCATATCCAGCGTGATGTGTTTTTCGTTTTGCTCGGCGGGAGCCGCTGTCACCGCAAAGTCGAGACAGCCCAGCGCCTTGCGCAGGTCGCCGCCTGCACTCTCGGCAAGATAGGCGCAGGCATCTTCGTCCATGGTGATCTGCGGCCCGTCCCCGTCCGAAAGCTTCTGCAGCGCATTGTGCAGCCCGCGTTCCACATCCGCCGCCGACAGCGGCTTGAACTCAAACACCGTGCAGCGGGACAACAACGCATTATAGATGTAGAAATACGGGTTTTCGGTGGTGGACGCGATCAGAGTGACCGAGCCGTCCTCAATGCATTCCAGCAGGCTCTGCTGCTGCTTTTTGTTCAGGTACTGGATCTCGTCCAGATACAGCAGGATGCCGCCCGCCCCGGCCAGGGTGCCGATATCCTTGAGCACGGCTTTGATATCGCCCGTGCCGCAGGATGTGCCGTTGAGCTTGTGCAGGGTCATGCCGCTGTTTTCCGCAATGATGCGCGCTACCGTGGTCTTGCCGGTGCCCGACGGGCCGTAGAAGATCATATTCGGGATGCGGCCGCTCTCAATAGTGCGGCGGAACACCCGCCCCGGTGCCAGCAGATGCTGCTGGCCGCACACATCCGCAAGGGTTTTGGGGCGCAGGCGCTGCGCCAGTGGTTCGTTCATCGTGCATTCCTCCTCTCCCCTGCGTTTTCATTTCAAGTATACCGCATTCTGTCCCCGAGGGCAAGGGTTTATCTGAAAATGATTCTCAGATAATTCACGGCAGCCGTTTACAAATTGCGCAAAACATGGTATTATCAGGGTAATCTTTTGTCGAAAGGAGTGGTAGGATGCCGCCCCGGAAAAAGGAGCCGGAAGATCTTGCCGCAAAAAAAACGCTGGCGCTGGAAGTGATCGCCCGGCTGAAGAAGGAATACCCGGATGCCGGGTGCACGCTGGACTACGACCACGCATGGCAGCTTCTGGTGAGCGTGCGTCTGGCCGCACAGTGCACCGATGCCCGGGTGAACATCGTGGTGGAAGATCTGTTTGCAAAATATCCCAACGTAGCCGCCCTTGCCGCCGCCGAGCCGGAGGACATCGAAGCCATTGTCAAGCCCTGCGGGCTGGGGCACTCCAAGGCGCGGGACATCTCCGCCTGCATGCGGATGCTGCGGGACAAATACGATTGCCAGGTGCCAACCACCTTTGAGGAGCTGCTGGCTCTGCCCGGCGTGGGCCGCAAGAGTGCCAACCTCATCATGGGCGATGTGTTCGGCAAACCGGCCATCGTCACGGACACCCACTGCATCCGGCTGTGCAATAAGATCGGCCTTGTGGACGGCATCAAGGAGCCGCAGAAGGTGGAGATGGCTCTGTGGAAGATCATTCCGCCGGAAGAAGGCAGCGACCTGTGCCACCGCTTTGTGATGCACGGCCGGGCTGTGTGCAATGCACGCAAACCGGAATGTGAAAAGTGCTGCCTGAATGACGTCTGCCGCTATGCCCGGGAACAGTCGGGCGAAAAAGCGGCGCAATAAGGAGGTTTTTCTGATGATTACATTGACGATTCTGCTGATTATTGCCCTCATCTGCGTGCTGGCGGGCTGCCTGATGGGTCTGTTCTCACTGGTGGGCGTGATCGCTTCGCTGGCCGTGGGCGTTCTGGTGGGTGCTCTGGCCGGTTACGTGGCCGGCCGCTTCATGGGCACCGAGACATCCTTCGGCCGCAACATCCTCATGGGTGTCCTGGGCAGTTTTGTGGGCGAGTTCGTGTTCGGGCTGTTCGGCGTCCACGCCACCGGCAGCTTCACCTCGTTCATCATCTCGGTGGTGGGCGCCTGCATCTGCATCTGGGTGGGGCAGAAGCTTTCCAAATAACGCCTGATTTTCACCCTTTCTCCGACAGAAAAGCCGGGGAACCCGCACGATAAACGGTGCGGATTCCCCGGCTTTATTTGTCAGTTCATTTCTGTTCTGCGCTGCGCAGCTGTTTGTCTTTTTCCAGAAGGGGTTTGAGGTACTGGCCGGTAAAGCTGCCGGGCACCTCAGCCACCTGTTCCGGCGTGCCCTCGGCAATGATCAGACCGCCGGCGCTGCCGCCCTCGGGGCCGAGGTCGATGATGTGGTCGGCGCACTTGATGAGGTCGAGGTTGTGCTCGATGACGATGACCGTATTGCCGGCATCCACCAGCTTCTGCAGCACCTCGATCAGGCGGTGCACATCGGCGATGTGCAGACCGGTAGTGGGTTCGTCGAGGATATACACGGTTTTACCAGTGCCGCGGCGCGCCAGCTCGTTGGCCAGCTTCACGCGCTGAGCTTCGCCGCCGGAAAGGGTGGTGGCGCTCTGGCCCAGCGTCACATAGCCCAGACCCACATCCAGCAGAGTCTGCAGCTTGCGGGCGATCTTGGGCTGGTTGGCAAAGAACACCACGGCCTCTTCCACGGTCATGTTCAGCACGTCGGAGATGGTCTTTTCCTTGTACTTCACTTCCAGCGTTTCGCGGTTGTAGCGGGTGCCCTTGCACACCTCGCAGGGCACATACACATCCGGCAGAAAGTGCATCTCGATCTGCAGGATACCGTTGCCCTCGCAGGCTTCGCACCGGCCGCCCTTGACGTTGAAGCTGAACCGTCCCGGGCCGTAACCGCGCATTTTTGCGTCCTGCGTCTGGGAGAACACGGTGCGGATATCATTGAATACACCCGTATAGGTGGCCGGGTTGGAGCGGGGCGTGCGGCCGATGGGCTGCTGGTCGATGCCGATGACCTTATCCACAAATTCCAGCCCCTCTACCCCGTCGCACTTGCCCGCGCGGGAGCGTGCCCCGTTCAGCTCACAGGCGAGGGTCTTGTACAAAATTTCGTTGATGAGGCTGGACTTGCCGGAGCCGGAAATGCCGGTGACGCAGATGAACTCACCCAGCGGAAATTTTACGTCGATGTTGCGCAGGTTGTTTTCCCGTGCGCCCTTCACGGTGAGGAAGTTCCCGTTGCCGGGGCGGCGGGTCTGAGGCACCTCGATGCGCTTGCGGCCGGAGAGGTAATCGCCGGTGATGCTGCGCTTTGCCTTGCAGATATCCTTTACGCTGCCGGCCGCCACGATCTCACCGCCGTGCACGCCTGCCCCGGGGCCGACGTCCACGATATAATCCGCATTGCGCATGGTGTCCTCGTCGTGCTCCACCACAATGACCGTGTTGCCGAGGTCGCGCAGGTTTTTCAGCGTAGCAATGAGCTTGTCGTTGTCGCGCTGATGCAGGCCGATGGACGGCTCATCCAGTACATACAGCACGCCGGAAAGGGCGCTGCCGATCTGGGTGGTCAGGCGGATGCGCTGGCTCTCGCCGCCGGACAGGGTGCCTGCCGACCGGGCCAGCGTGAGGTAATCCAGACCAACGCTCTGCAGAAACTGCAGGCGGTTCTTGATTTCCTTCATGATCTGGCCGCCGATCTGCTTTTGCTTTTCGGTCAGATTCGGCTCGTTTTCTTTGATGAATTCCAGCTCTTCGCGGATGGACATCTCACAGAAATCGCTGATGCTCTTGCCGCCGATGGTCACGGCCAGCACCACAGGCTTCAGGCGCTTGCCGTGGCAGTCCGGGCATTCCACGCCGGACATGAAGCTGCCGATTTCCTCTTTCATCCACTCGCTGTTGGTCTCGCGGAAGCGGCGCTCGAGGTTCTCCACGATGCCCTCGAAGGTATTGTAGTACACGCCGCTGCCGAACTCGTTGGTGCGGTGCATCTCGATCTTTTCGCCGTTGGTGCCGTAGAGCAGAGCGTTGACAGCCTCGGTGCTCATCTCTTTGATGGGTGTATCCAGCGTAAAGCCGTACTTTTTGCCAAGGCCCAGATAGTACATCTCACTCACCGAACCTTCGGCGTAGTACCAGCCGCTGGCCTTGATGGCTCCCTCGCGGATGGACAGATTCCGGTTGGGCAGGATGCGTTCCTCGTCCACCCGCATGAAGGTGCCGAGGCCGGTGCACTTTTCGCAGGCACCCAGCGGGTTATTGAAGGAAAACAGCCGGGGCGACAGGTCGCTGATGGAGATGCCGTGCTCCGGGCAGGCAAAGTTCTGGCTGAAGGTCATCACCTCGCCGCCGACCACTTCTACCTCGGCCACGCCGCCGGTGAGCGCCAGCGCCGTTTCCAGCGAGTCGGCCAGACGTCCCCGGATGCCCTTGCGCAGGGCAAGGCGGTCCACCACGATCTCCACCGTGTGCTTGATGTTCTTTTCCAGCGTGATCTCTTCGTCCAGATCATACATGCTGCCGTCGATCTTCACGCGGGCATAGCCGCCGCGGCGGGCAGCGTCCAGCTCTTTCTGCTGGGTGCCCTTGCGCTGGCGCACCACCGGAGCCAGCACCATGAACTTTGTCCCCTCTTCCAACTTGAGGACAGCGTCCACCATCTCGTCCACGGTCTGCTGGCTGATGACCCTGCCGCACACCGGGCAGTGGGGCACGCCCACCCGGGCGTACAAAAGGCGCAGATAATCGTAAATTTCAGTCACGGTGCCCACGGTGGAGCGGGGGTTGTGGCTGGTGGTTTTCTGGTCGATGGAGATGGCCGGCGACAGACCGGTGATCTCGTCCACATCGGGCTTGTCCATCCGGCCCAGGAACATCCGGGCGTAGCTGGACAGGCTCTCCACATAGCGGCGCTGGCCGTCGGCATAGATGGTGTCGAAGGCAAGGCTCGACTTGCCGGAGCCGGACAGGCCGGTCATGACGATGAGTTTCTCCCGGGGGAGGGTCAGATTCACATTTTTCAGGTTGTGCTCGCGGGCACCTTTGATGACGATCTTATCGTTTGCCAAGGTATTTTCTCCCTTTTCGTTGTGTCTGTGCATGGTTCTGTTTGCGCTCGGTCTCGGCGGCGGAGTCTACGGTGGGGTTCTCGCCCCGGCGCAGGCGGTCGATCTGATCCCGCAGGAAGGCCGCGTGCTCGAACTCCAGCAGCTTTGCCGCTTCTTTCATCTCGCGGGTCAGGCGCTCGATGGCCGCTTCCCGCTCCATCTTGCCCATGCGGCGGGTGTTGAGTTTTGCATTCTCGGCCTTGTCGCTGATCTCAATGCTGTCGGCAATGGCCTTGACGATGGTCTTTGGCACGATGCCGTGTTCCTGATTGTAGGCCGTCTGGATGGCACGGCGGCGCTCGGTCTCGGTGATGGCGCGCTCCATGCTGTCGGTGACCACATCCGCGTACATGATGACCATGCCCTCCGCGTTGCGGGCGGCGCGGCCGATGGTCTGGATGAGGCTTGTCTCACTGCGCAGGAAGCCTTCCTTGTCCGCGTCCAAAATGGCCACAAGGCTCACTTCCGGCAGGTCGAGACCTTCGCGCAGGAGGTTGATGCCCACCACCACATCGATGGAACCGAGACGCAGATCCTTGATGATCTCCATCCGCTCGAAGGTGTCCACCTCGTGGTGCATATACTTGACCTTGATGCCCTGCTCGGTGAGGTAATCGGTCAGATCTTCGGCCATTTTCTTGGTCAGGGTGGTCACAAGGACGCGCTCCTGCCGGGCAATGCGGGCGTTGATCTCGCCCAGAAGATCCACCACCTGCCCCTCCACCGGGCGCACCGAGATGACTGGATCCAGCAATCCGGTGGGGCGGATGACCTGCTGCGCCACCTGCGTGCTGTTCTGCCGCTCGTACTCGCCGGGGGTGGCCGAAACGAAGATCATCTGGTTAAGCTTGGACTCCACTTCTTCGAATTTCAGCGGGCGGTTGTCGAAGGCTGACGGCAGGCGGAAACCGTACTCCACCAGCGTTTTCTTGCGGGCGTAATCGCCGCCGTACATGGCGCGCACCTGCGGCAGGGTGACGTGGCTCTCGTCCACGAAGAGCAGAAAATCCTCCGGGAAATAATCCAGCAACGTGGTGGGCATGCTGCCCGGCGCACGGCCGGAAAGCACCGCCGAATAGTTCTCGATGCCCTTGCACATGCCCACCTCGCTGAGCATCTCAATGTCGTAATTGGTGCGCTGGGCGATGCGCTGGGCTTCGATGAGCTTGCCCTCGGCAGTGAACTGCTTCACCTGCGCGTCGCACTCGGCGCGGATCTTTTCCAGCGCGGCGGCCTTTTTTTCAGCGCTGACGATGTAGTGGCTGGCCGGGAAAATCGCCACATGCTTGACCACGTTCTGTTTGGTGCCGGTGAGGGGGTTGAACTCGGTGATGCGGTCGATCTCATCCCCGAAGAATTCCACCCGGATGGCAAGCTCGCTCATGTAAGCAAGATAAATGTCCACGATATCGCCGTGCACCCGGAACTTGTTGCGCACGAAATTCACGTCGTTGCGTTCATACTGCAGCGTGACAAGCTTCTGGCACAACTCGTCCCGCTCCATCTGCATCCCGGGGCGCAGGCTGATGACCATACTGCGGTAATCGATGGGGTCGCCCAGCGAATAAATGCAGGACACCGACGCCACGATGATGACATCCCGCCGCTCGGAAAGCGCCGCCGTGGCCGAGTGGCGCAGGCGGTCGATCTCGTCGTTGATGGCGCTGTCCTTTTCAATATAGGTATCGGTACTGGGGATGTAGGCTTCGGGCTGGTAGTAGTCGTAGTAGGAGACGAAATACTCCACCGCATTGTTCGGGAAGAAGGACCGGAACTCGGTGCACAGCTGCGCCGCCAGCGTCTTGTTGTGTGCCAGAACCAGCGTAGGCCGGTTGCATTTTGCAATGACGTTGGCCATGGTAAAGGTCTTGCCGCTGCCGGTGACGCCCAGCAGGGTCTGGCAGCGGTCGCCCCGCTGCACTCCTTCCACCAGCGTTTCAATGGCCTGGGGCTGGTCGCCGGTGGGCTGGTACGAAGACACCAGTTCAAATTTTCCGTCCGCCATCTTCCCTCTCCTCTCGTAAAACCACAATCAGTTGTATTTCATGGTTTGATTATAGCACAGCAGTTTTATAATGTAAACACTTTTTTGTTTTATGGCCAGAACAGCGTCCCCGTGCGGAAGTCGTAGATGGGCAGGCGGTTCTCTTCCCGCATGGAAAGACACTCCTTGTCGGTCAGGATAAAATGGTCCAGCAGATGGATGTTGACCAGCCCCAGCGCCCGGGCGATATTGCCGGTAGCTTCCATGTCCTCCATGGACGGCAGCGCCACGCCGTTGGGATGGTTGTGGGCAAGCACCACCATATCGGTGCCGCCCTTGATGGCGGCCGACACCACATCCTTGACGTCCAGACTGACCCGGTCGGAGGTGCCCTCCCGCAGCCAGACCGCGGCCTTGATATGGCGGCGCGGGCTCAGCGAGATCAGAAGGGCGCGCTCATGATCCGTCCACGCAAATTTGGCTGTCAGATAGCTGCCAAGCTGTTCGGTGGTTTTGTAGCAGCGCTTCTCGCTGAGCCGGCAGCGGCCATAGTACTGGCTGACCTGCGGCAGCATATGCAGCAGCCGGGCAGAGGCCGGGCCTACCCCCTCCACCGTGCACAGCTCTTCTTCGCTGGCTTCCAGCACCGAGGCAAGATCGCCGAAGCGCTCCAGCAGATTATAAGCGATGTCATTGGTATCCCGCTGGGCATTGGTGGTGTAAAGGATATATTCCAGCACCTCATGGTCGGCCAGACTGTCCAGCCCGTAGTTCTGCACCCGCTCCCGCATCCGCTGGCGGTGTCCCTGATGCCGTTTGTGTTCTGCCATTGGCCGCAGCTCCTTTGCATTTTCGTTCCTTATAATAGTACCCATTTCGCGGGCAGAACTCAAGGCTTTGCGGGAAAATATCCTGTTTTTTGCTGTCAATACTGCGTTGACTTCCCCTGTTTTCTGTATTACTATATTTGTACTAGTAGAATAGCAGACACTCAAAAAGCAGCAAGGAGCTTTTCATGAAACAATACACCGCAACCGCCAATGACGACGGCGTCCGCCTGTCCCGCTTTGTACAGAGCGTGACGCGGGATTTTCCCACCAGCCTTTTGTACAAGAGTTTCCGCAACAAGCGGGTGAAGGTGAACGGCAAAAAGGCCGCGCCGGAATACCGCCTGCAGGCCGGAGACCTGATCGAGCTGTACATCAACGATGAATTTTTCCCGCCGGAGGGCGCAAAGCCCGCGACAAAGGCCGCCCCGAAAAAGCAGCCAAAGCAGCCGAAAGTCACCGTCATCTACGAGGATGAAAACATCGCCGTGCTGTACAAACCCACCCATCTGCTGTGCCACAGCGACCGCACCGGCGACGCAAACCTTGTGGACGCCTTTACCCAGTATCTGGCCGAAAAGGGTGAGTATGACCCCCACGGTGAAAACCGCTTCAAACCCGGCATCTGCAACCGGCTGGACCGCGGCACCGAAGGGCTTGTCATTGCGGCCAAGAGCTACGCCGCTTTGCGGGATATGAACGAGATCATCCGCACCGACCTGCTCAAAAAGGAGTACTACACCATCACGGTTGGCATTCCCCAATCCGGGCGGTTCACCGCGTGGTGGGAGCACGACGAGAAGAACAACAAGGTGAGCATCCACGCTCACCAGTCGCAGGACGAGCGCCGCAAGCAGATCATCACCGATGTGGATGTGCTGCGCACCGCCGGGCCGTTTGCGCTGTGCCGGATCGGCCTCGTCACCGGCCGTACCCACCAGATCCGCGCCCATCTGGCCTATCTGGGCCGCCCGGTGCTGGGCGATATCAAATACGGCAACCGCAAGATGAACGAACGCACCGGCACAAAAACGCAGGCGCTGTGCGCTGTGCGCGTCAGCTTTCTTGAGATCCCGGAGGAAAACACCCTGCATTATCTTTCCGGCAAGGTCATCAAGCTGAAAGACCCGCAGATCGTAAAGCAGTTCGATGCGCTGGACAAAAGCAAGGCGGAGCCGGACAAAGGAGCCACCCATGCAGAAAATTGATTTTGCCACATGGCCGCGGGCGGAGCTGTTCCGGTTCTTTTCCGCCGTATCCGACCCGTTTTACAGCGTCACCTTCCGGGTGGACGTGACGAACCTCCACGCCTACACCAAAGCCCACGGCATTTCCTTCTACTATGCTCTGTGCTATCTTGCCGCCGATGCCGTGAACGCCGTGGAGAATTTCCGCTATACCATCCGGGACGGCGAGATCTTTCTGCTGGACGGGCGCATTCCCAGCTTCACCGACCTGAAACCCGGCAGTGAGCAATTCCATATCGTCACCCTGCCCAAAACCGGCACACTGGACGAATTCTGCCGCGCCGCCAAGGCAAAAAGCGACGCCCAGCAGAGCTTTCTCGATCAGAGCGGCGTGCTGGATGACCTGATCTATTTTTCCTGCGTGCCGTGGCTCGACCTGACCGCCGCCACCAACGAGCGGGATTTTGACAAAGACGACAACATTCCCCGCATCTGCTGGGGCAAGTATGTGCCTGCAAACGGCCGCGAAACGCTGGGCATGAGCGTGGAAGTGAACCACCGGTTCATCGACGGGTATCATCTGGGGCAGTTTTACCAGAAACTGCAAAGCGCCATCGACGCATTGTGAACCTTCCTGCATGCAAAAAGGCTGCTGTACAAAACGTACAGCAGCCTTTTTGTGTTTCAGGATTTACTTTTTGTTCTGTTCTTCCTGTCTCTCCTGCTCTTGCCGCAGCTCCTTGATGCGCTTTTTCTCGCTCTTGACGTGAGGCCACGGCCAGGAAAAACCCTCGTTCTCTTTGCACCAGCGGGTGAGCGGATAGAACGCAAAGGCAAGGCCGAAAATGTACAGCAGAGCGTACAACAGGGTATCCAGCGTGATCAGAGCGTCCAGTGCGCCGATCACCGCCACCACGCAGCCCGCCTTGAGGAAGAACAGGCCGTTCTGGCGGCAGTATTCCTCAAAATGCTCCGCTTTGACGGCGCGCCGGCCCTGATCGCCCCACACACGGGGGTTCTTCATGACCGAGTAGCCGTAGAATACCATCATCAGGCCGAGTGTGAGCTGAAAGCCAAAAAACATCTGTTGTACCTCGTTTTATCGAAAAATCAGTCCTCGAACAGAGACTTCATGGACGGCAGGAAGTCCAGCGTTGCAAAGTAATCACGCGGGGTCTCGGCGCGGCGGATGAGCCGGTGGCTGCCGTCCTCGCACAGCAGCACTTCGGCGCTGCGCAGCTTGCCGTTGTAGTTGTAGCCCATGGCCGAGCCGTGCGCACCGGTATCATGGATGTAGATGATGTCACCGATATCGATCTTGGGCAGCATACGGTCGATGGCAAACTTGTCGTTGTTCTCGCACAGGCCACCCACCACGTCATACTTGTGGTCGCAGGGTTCGTTCTCCTTGCCCAGCACGGTGATGTGGTGGTAAGCGCCGTACATGGCGGGGCGCATCAGGTTGGCTGCGCAGGCATCCAGACCGATGTACTCCTTATAAATGTGCTTTTCGTGGATGGCAGTTGCCACCAGTGCGCCGTAGGGGCCTGTGGTGAAGCGGCCCATCTCGGTAAAGATGGCCACGTCGCCCATGCCTGCAGGCACGAGGATCTCCTCAAACTTCTTGCGCACGCCCTCGCCGATGGCCAGGATGTCGTTCTCGGTCTGCTCCGGGCGGTAGGGGATGCCCACGCCGCCAGACAGATTGATGTAGCCGATGTGCACACCGGTGGCCTTCTGCACCCGGACAGCCAGCTGGAACAGGATCGCTGCCAGTTCGGGGTAATACTCATCAGAGATGGTGTTGGACGCGAGGAAGGCGTGGATGCCGAAGTTCTTTGCGCCCTTGGCGGCCAGCTTTTTGTAGCTTTCGATCATCTGCTCTTCGGTCATGCCGTACTTGGCATCGCCGGGCTTGTCCATGACCTGGAAGCCCTCTTCGCTCTCGCCCAGGCTGAAAGTCCCGCCGGGGTTGTAGCGACAGAAGATGTTCTCCGGCACACCGGCCACGCGCTCAAGGAACTCCACCATAGTGGCGTCATCCAGATTGATGTATGCGCCCAGCTCATAGGCTTTCTTCATATCCTCCACCGGAGTCTGGTTGGAAGAGAACATAATATCGCTGCCGGTAAAGCCGCAGGCCTCGCTGAGCATCAGCTCGGTCAGGGACGAGCAGTCCACACCACAGCCCTCCTCCTTGAGGATCTGCAGGATGACAGGGTTGGGCAGAGCCTTGACCGCAAAGTACTCCTTGAAGCCCTTGTTCCAGCTGAAAGCCTTGTTGATGCGGCGGGCGTTCTCGCGGATGCCCTTTTCGTCGTAAACGTGGAACGGCGTGGGCACATCCTGAATGATCTCCTGTGCCATGGCCTCGGTCAGGAACGGTTTCTTTTCCATAGTTACATCCCTCTCTAGTTTTTATATCATAAGGTCTGAGTGATCTGGGCGGTAGGCTCGCCCTCTCCGTCTCGTCACTTCGCTCCTCGCCACCTCTCCCAAAGGGAGAGGCAAGAAGCCTTCCGGCCACGTCCTTGGCTCCCCCCCTTTGGGGAGCTGGCGCAATAGCGCCTGAGAGGGCGAGGCCGTTATAGGCAAAGATGGAAGGAGTTCCGCCCAAATCATCCAGACCTCAGCCAGCCTTACAGCTTCAGATTCTCGCGGGTGGGGGTGAAGGTGGGAATCATCTTTGCCAGCTGCTGCACCACACCTTCGTCATTGTGGGCGGCGGCGGCTTCCAGCGCCTGCAGCTGCTCGTAGAACTCGGCCAGGTCGATGGTGCGGGGGCTTGCCACAAAGATCTTGTTGTGGCCGGTGCGGCGCATCTTGTCCTGTTCCTCGTCCATCATCAGCTCTTCGTAGAGCTTTTCGCCGGGGCGCAGGCCCACGATCTTGATTTCCATGTTCACGCCCGGCTCGTAGCCGTAAAAGCGGATGAGCTGCTTGGCCAGATCCATGATCTTGACCGGCTCGCCCATATCCAGCACATAGATGTTGCCGCTCTCGGCCTGCGCACCGGCCTGCAGCACCAACTGGGCGGCTTCCGGAATGGTCATGAAGTAGCGCTCGATGTTGGGGTCGGTCAAGGTGACCGGGCCGCCCTTCTTGATCTGGGCTTCAAACAGCGGGATGACGCTGCCGTGGCTGCCCAGCACGTTGCCGAACCGCACCGCCACACACTTCATGTCGGTGTTGCCTGCAAAGGTCTGGATGAGCATCTCGCAGATGCGCTTGGTGCAGCCCATGACGCTGGTGGGGTTGACGGCCTTGTCGGTGGACAGCTGCACCAGCCGCTCCACACCGTGTTCGCTGGCGCTGACCAGCAGATTTTTGGTGCCGAGAACGTTATTCTTGACTGCCTCTGCCGGGCTGACCTCCATCAGCGGCACATGCTTGTGGGCCGCCGCGTGGAACACCACCGTGGGGTGGTAGGTCTCAAATACCTCGTCCAGACGCTTTTTATCGCGGATGGAGCCGATGAGCACCGTGACCGGGATGTCCCGGCCGTACTTCTGCTGCAGCTCCATGAGCAGCTCGTAGGCGCAGTTCTCGTAGATATCAAAGATCAGCAGCTTGCCGGGGTGGAAGCGCATCACCTGACGGCACAGCTCGCTGCCGATGGAGCCGCCGCCACCCGTGACCAGCACTGTCTTGCCGGTGAGGTAGCCGGAGATCTTATCGGTGTCCAGCGTCACTTCGTCGCGGGAGAGGAAGTCCGCCGGGTTCAGCTCGCGGAAGGCGCCCTGCTGGGGTGCGCCGGTGCCCACCAGCTGCGGGTCGCTGAGCAGCTGCACCGCGCAGTGGGTGCTGACGCACAGGTCGATGACGTGGCTCAGCTTGCTGCCCTTCAGGGTGGGGATAGCAACGATGATGCTGTGGATGCCGTAGCGCTTGCACAGCTCCGGGATCTCTTCCAGCGTGCCCTTGACCGGCACGCCGTGGATGGTCTGGTTTCGCTTGGCGGGGTCGTCATCCACTGCCACCACCGCGTGGCCGTATTCCTTGTTGGACTTGCACACGTTGATGGCCCACGCACCGGCTTCGCCCGCGCCCACGATCATCACCGGGCGGTTGGGATCCTTGCTGGCCGAGCCGCGCAGCTTTTCGCCCAGAGGATGGTTCAGGAACAGCCGCCACGCCAGACGGCTGCCGCCCACCAGCAAAAAGATGAGCACCGCCGCCATGCAGTTGGCCGAGTTGAACAGCACGCCGTGGATGAAGCAGCGGTTGACCACGTACACCACGCCCGTGGGCACCGCGATCATGCCGGCAAGGCGGATCAGATCCCGCTCGCCTGCATACTTCCACAGCACCGAGTACAGCCCGCCTGCCAGAAAGCAGACGATGTACACCGCCACGATCCACGGCAGGTTTGCATACAGGAGTGCCCGGTTATAGGGCCACCAGCTTGCTTCCACGGCGCCGTCGGCGCGCAGAAGCAGCGCAAAATAAAAGCTGAATGCAACGATGGCTGCATCCAGCAGCACAAGCACCGCACGGCGCACCAGCACCTGCGGTGTATTTCTGATATTGTCTTTCACAAACGATCCTCTTTTTTGTCTGGCGCGCAGGAAATGCTGCGCCGCTATTCTGCCGGGTGCAAAGCATCCCGGGCAGTCCTATCCATATATTATACTCAGAATGTTGTTCTGTGTCCAGAAAATCCCGGCATTCTTCTCATTTTCCCTGTTTTGCACTCCAGAACAGGTGCTTTTGCCGGATCTGCCCAAGCTCTTCGCCCAGCCCCAGCGGCCATGCAGCCAGCAGGAACACCCCTGCTGTACCTGTCCCGCCCGCCGCCAGTGCAGCCAGCTGCTGCGGCAGGTTTCCCGCCAGACCGGCGGTAAGCGCCCTGCGCAGCCCGGAGCCTGCCGCAGCGGAAAGCAGCGCCGCCAGTGCCGGAGCACCAAGCCAGCGCCGGAAGGCATGGGGCGTGCCGCTGGAAAGCAGAAGCCGCCCGGTGTTGGCCGCGCAGGTATACAGGCTCGAGCACAGGATGACCGCAAGGAAGCCTTTCATCCCGAAGCGCGGCAGCAGCAACACCACCCCCGCAATGCGCAGGACCGAGTCCCACACGCTGTAACGGAACGCCGCCTTCTGCTCCCCTACCCCCTTCATGGCGCCGTCCACCATGCTTTCCAGATACATCAGCGGCATGGCGGGCGCAAGGGTCTCCAGATAAAATCCGGCGTCTGCGCTCTGGTACAGCAGCTGTGCTGCCGGGCGTCCCCACACCCGGAACAGCACCCCTGCCAGTGCGGAAAAATACCCGGTCAGCCGCAGCATCCGGTCCAGAAGAGTGTTCAGCCGTTCCGTCTGCCCGAGGATGTGTGCCTGGGTGATCTCTGGCATCAGCAGCACGGCAAGGCTGCCCAGCAGCCCGAACGGAAAGGTCAGCAGCGGCAGAGCCATACCCTTCAGCTCGCCGTACTGTTCCAGCGCGGCGCTGCGCCCGCCGGCACCTGCCAGATACACCGCAAGGCAGGCGGGCACCAGCATGTTTTCCGCCGTGTGCAGAGCACTGGAAAGCACTCTGCCGCCCTCCACCGGCCACAAAATCTCCCACAGGCGGCGGGCCGGCTGCGCCGGGCGGGTCGCTTTTGTCCCGACAAAGCAGCGGGCGGACTCCCGCCGGCAGAACAGCATCATCATCACCGCTGAGACAGCCTCGCTGGCCGCAGTGGACGCCAGCACCAGCATGCAGCGCAGCCCCACTGCCAGTCCTTCGGTTCGGGTGAGCGCCAGCGCCACCAGCCCGATGCGCACCGTCTGCTCGGCCAGCTGGCTGAACACGTTGGGCGACACCCGCCTCCGGGCGATGAAAAAGCCGCGCAGCACTGCCGATACTGCCATCCATGGCATTCCCAGCGCCGACACCCGCAGCGCCCCGGCGGCGCGCACGTCCCCCAGCCACCAGCGGGCTGCAGGTGCGGCTGCAACCAGCTGCAGCATCATGGCGGCAAGCCCCAGAAGCAGCCCTGTCAGAAGCAGGCGGTGCAGCATCCCGCGGGCTTCGGCCCGACCGTCCGGTGCGCTGAGCTCCTCGGCCATGAGCCGGGTGGCTGCCACCGACACCCCCGCCGTGGCCAGCGTGACAAAAAGCGAGTACACCGCCAGAACCAGCTGGTACAGCCCCATGCCCTCGCCGCCCAGCTCATTGGCCAGCCAGACGCGCAGGCCAAGCCCTGCCAGCCGCAGCACCACATCCGACCCGGTAAGCAGCGCCGCGTTTTTCAGGTAGCTCTGCCGCATGGCGCACCTCCTTTTACTGTAAAAGGCTCCCGGTTCCCACTCTATGCGGCCGCTCGCCAAAACATGAGCCGCCGGATGGGTTGTTTCCGCCGGATTTTTATGGTATAGTAAGCAATGGTCAAAGAGTTATTCTTGTCCGTATTTTGAGCAAGGAGGAAGCACACGGCAACGGCTCTGCCCCGCCGTGCGCGTAAAAAGAATGAGCGAAGAATGCACCCATGACTGCTCCAATTGCAGTGCAGCCTGTTCTTCCCGCGATGCCGCTCCGCAGCACGATGCCCCCAACCCACACAGCAGCGTCAAGAAGGTCATCGGCGTTGTGTCCGGCAAGGGCGGCGTCGGCAAGAGCATGACCAGCGCTCTGCTGGCCTGCGCCATGGCCCGCCGCGGCTACCACTGCGGCATCCTGGACGCCGACATCACCGGCCCGTCCATCCCGAAGCTGTTCGGCATCCATGGCCGTGCCATGGCCGACGAAAAGGGCTGCTGGCCCATCCAGAGCCGCATGGGCATCGATGTGATGAGCATCAACCTGCTGGTGGAAAACGAAGAGGATCCCGTTGTGTGGCGCGGCCCGGTCATCGCCGGAGCGGTCAAGCAGTTCTGGACCGATGTAGTCTGGAAGGACGTGGACTTCCTGTTCGTGGACATGCCTCCGGGAACCGGCGATGTGCCTCTGACCGTGTTCCAGAGCCTGCCGGTGGACGGCATCGTGGTGGTGGCAAGCCCGCAGGAGCTGGTGAGCATGATCGTGGCCAAGGCCGTGAACATGGCTGAGATGATGAAGGTTCCCATGCTGGGCATCGTGGAGAACATGAGCTACATCGTCTGCCCGGACTGCGGCAAGCACATCAATGTGTTCGGCAACAGCCATGTGGACGAGGTGGCCGCAAAGCACGGCCTGCCCGTGCTGGCCAAGTGCCCCATCGACCCGAAGCTGGCCGAGCTGTCGGATGCCGGCCTCATCGAGACCTACGGCGGGCAGTATCTGGAAGACGCTGCCGACGCCTGCGAAAAGCTGCTGAAGAAGTAAGATATCCTTCGATTTGTGACCCCGGAAGATCTGCGGATCTTCCGGGGTTGCTTTTTCACGGGGTGAACCCTTTTTGCACACACAGCCGATGGCTTTTCCTGCTTTTTATGGGTAATATGGTACAATGGACTTAGAAGAAGATGCAGGAGGTGTGTTTATGGGAACCCTTTCTTACCCGGAACTGGAAGCCATGATCCGGCTGCTGCTGAAAAAATACCACGCCGAATATGCACTGCTGTTCGGTTCCTATGCCCGCGGCGAGGCCACCCCAACTCCGACATCGACCTTGTGGTGGTGGGTGGCCCCGGCTTCCGTGCACGGGACATCTTTGCCTTGGGCGAAGAGCTGCGCCAGCTGACACAAAAGGACGCCGACGTCTTTGAGCTGAGGGAGCTGAACACCGGCACCCCGTTTTACAACACCGTCATGCAGGAAGGGGTGCGCATCGCGTGAAAAAGTCGGAACGCCCTCCGCTTCGCTCTGGGCATCTTCAGCGGAAATATTATTTTAGATTTTGCAAATCCGGCAGGGCTGCGGCCCCGCCGGATTTGCTTTTTCACGGGTGGGGCGTTACGGGAAGTTGCTTCTCGCCGGAACCCGCTCCCCTGCGGGGAGCTGTCGCGCAGCGACTGAGGGGCCTTTCAAATCGGCGGAAGCCGAAAATACGGTGAAAAGATCTTCACGCCGAACGGCGTGAATCTTCAGTATTTTCGGTTGGAGCCTACCCCTTTGGGGTCTGAAAGGGGCGAGCAGCCCCTTTCTCGTTGCGGGGAGAGGGGTGTCCAGAGGGAGAGAGGGGGGAGTCGAAACACCCCTCTCACCCTCTGGCCCAGCGGAGCGACCCCGGCGGCGATGCAGCTTGCAAAAGGCATCAGACCTGCCCTACGCGGCCACCCTCTGCGTGGGAAGCAGCATCAAACCACAAATTTCTGGACAGAGCACCGCATTCTGTGTATAATATATAGGATAAGGCCGCCGGGACTGCCGCGGCCTGTAAAATGGCGGCGGGCACTGCCCGCTCCCCGGAACAAAAGAGGAACCTTTCGTGAACGAGAAACCCAAAGAGACCAGA
>CAKSZM010000010.1 GCA_934525735.1 uncultured Faecalibacterium sp.
TAGGCCGGGGGTTCGAGTCCCTTCCATCGCACCAAGAAAAACCAGTACACGTTGTGTACTGGTTTTTCTTTTTGTCTACACGATGGAAGGGGCTCGAACAAGGCGGCGGCGCACAGCGCCGCAAGCAAAGCCACAGTGCGGCTTTGCTTAGCCCGCGGGTCCCAACGCGTAGGAATGTCTACCGTGGAAGCTGTGAATCGAAAGATTTCATGGCTTTTTTGTTTTGTAAGCCATGGGTGCACGGTTTCTGCACGGTTTTTGCACGGTCGGTGTTTTCCATGTCCGATGATGTAGGGCGCTGTATTGCATTGCAATCAGTGCCCTTTTTTGCATCAGGTGAGCAGTGCTAGGCGGAGCTTTGCCTTCATTTCCGGGTCGGCATCCTTGAGCAATTCCAAAAGAGCCGTCATGGAGATGGTGGGTTCGCCTGCGGCGGGTACAGCCTGCGGGCTGGGGGTGTCGGGCTTGGCATAGAAGCCGCTTTCAAACTTCATCAGCCGGAACCAAGGTGTAACACACTAGACTTTGCAGGCAAAGTCGTGTGCCAAAGGGGTGCTGCCTCTCGCCTGTCGGCTCGGTCAGGTGCTTCAAAATGTGCTGCATTTTGAGGTCGCCACTGGCGACCCGCACCCCTTTGGAAACCCAAGAGAAACGCCCATCAACTGCGCTGCTCGTCCTCGGCCAGTGCGCTGATCCGCTTGCCCATGGCCTTGACCAGCGGAACGACAAGCGCATTCACCATGGTGAAATAGCGCAGTCGTTTGTGCATTTGAGATGCGCTTGGCATATCCGAGGAACGGATGGAGAGAATCGGGATAGAAACAATCACTCAATCGACCAAGTTTCTTGCAAAATCAAAAAGACGACTACAAAGGGGTTGTATTCTGTGTTATAATTGCTTTACAGCGTTGAAAAGGAGGAATCTATAAAATGAAAATTCTAGGAGTGCTTCTTGCGTTTGTCGGTTTTGCGCTTGGAATATATGAAATAATCAATACGCTTAGAGGAAAAGAAAATAAAAGGATATTGTGTGGCGTAGCGATAGCATATCTTGGCTACGGTGTGTGCTATTCAGTGTCTCAAAAAGATTTGGGGTATCTTGGTGTTGCATTTTTATTTGGGTTGATTTTTTATGCAATAAGAGTTATGTGCGTTCTCTTGAGGATGGCTGCTAAGCGTGAAAAACGCAGTCTTAAGAATGATTTGATAGTGCTGGCTGTTCTGTTGGTAGGTTTTATTGCCGGAATGATGCTTCCATATGATAAGGAAGAAGAAGCTAAAAGAACTGCAGAATCAGTCGCTAGTGGGATGGAAAAAGCGGCACTTCCGCTTGCAGGCCTTGATTATACACTGGATGATGTGAATTGGCTAGAACAGACCGATGATTGGGCTGCTGGTAGCCGATACAATGCACAGATTAACGGAAAGATATATATTCAGATAGCCACGATTGATGATGAAATCTATTCTATTAAGGATACAAAAAAATGGAGCAACGGATGATTTTCTTTACAAGAACGAAGACTTGAAGCCTGACGCTGGAAATGTACCTGATGGCTCTATTCTGTTGACTGATGGTGAACTGGGTGATTACGGAAAAGAAGCGACCACTAAGAGTGGCTATAAATATGTTCGGTACACAGTTCCCGCTGGAAATTATACAGTCGAAAACAAAGCAAAGCAGTCTGCCGTTTTTGTTGTGTCCGATTCCAACTCCGATGATGTAAGTGCATCACTTCAATTATCAAGCAATGGTGAAAAGGCAAGACTGACGGTCAAGGATGGTTACCACATTGAATTGTCCATGTATGCACAGATTCTTTTGACACCTGAACAATGAGGAAGATACGAGTGATTTATTGAGGGCACGATCAGAGTGATGGAGTGATTGTTTTGGGCAAAAAACATAGTGAATGTTATGGAAGTATGAACTATGATGAAAAAGAAAGATTGATGATAACCCATTACTTCGGTTTGCTTGCGGAGAATAATTTTACAGAATACGATATATTGGGATTCCTGATGGTACTTCGACGAGAATTGGATAAAGAAAAATATAAATATATCCATGATTTCTCAAACTTGATTGCACATAGAAACAGGAACAAAGGCGTTGCAATGGATGCAATCAAAGGAGCTATCGACAACAACTATGAGTTTATAGCTGGAACAAGAAAAATCAAAGGCTATCATGGTATTCCGTATGACAAATGGGTGTCTGAGTGGAAAAATCTCGCTACCGACTTTTCTAAACAGCTTTCTGATGAAACTATTCACGATATTACAATCTGTGTGTTTTCGCTTGCCCAAAACACCATATACAGTAAAACATGGACAAAAGAGGGCATAACCAAGCGCTATAGCGGAAAAATGGATCTTTTTGGCTCAAAAGACCGCGAACTTATGCTTGGCACTGCAGAAAATGAACACAGTCTTTCTATATGGTTTGCGTCAACTTCTAATAAAAAGTTGGAGAACTTAAAGCCGATAAACGCAACGGTAGAAACCTTTAGAAAAGATGGTGTTTTGCATTTGGGAACGATAGAGGGAGCTATAATTTTTTAAGAAAGGAGGCTCCAACCATGACCGAACAAGCACTCCGCAAAATGATTGCTGCAGGGGAAAGCACCCGGCAGGAGTTTAAGTCGTGGGTGAAGTGCAAGGACTACCGGCAGCGGAAAGAGCTTGCGGTGAAAAGTGCGGTTGCGCTGGCAAATACAAAGGGCGGCGTTCTGCTGTTTGGCGTAGAAGATGACGGCACCATTACGGGCTGCCCCAAGAGCGACCCGCAGGCACTGATGGAAGCCATCTACGATATGACCCGGCCCAGCCTGTTTACCGAAATCGAGCCGGTGGAAATCTCTGACGGTGTGGTACTGGTGGTATCGGTGGAGAAATCCAGTTCTCATGTTGCCACCACCGGCGGCATCTATTACAGACGGCTGGGGAACGTGACAAAGCCTGACTACCCGGCAAACGATGTGTACTCCCCTGCCGATAACCCGGACTTTTCGGCAAAGATCGTGGAGGGCGCATCCGAAAGCGACATTGACCTGCTGGAAGTGTACCGCCTGAAAGAGAAGCTGCGGATTCGGGATGCAGGCTCTGCCCTGCCGGACTTGGCAGATACCACCTTTCTGGACAACCTGAACCTGATCCGCATGGACAAGGACGAAGTGCGTGTGACGGTGGCAGGGCTGCTGTTTGTGGGCAAGGCAGCGTCTATTGCCCGGCTGCTGCCGCAGGCAGAGGTGATCTACCTGCATTACAGCGATGAAGCGCAGACGGAATACGACAACCGCATGGATATGCAGGAGCCGGTGATCTCGATTCTGGATAAGCTGACCGAGCGCATCCGCACCTATAACCGCCTGACCAATGTGCAGGTGGGGCTGTTCCGGCTGGAGGTGTACGATTTCTCCGAAGCGGTTTTTCAGGAGGCTTTGCTGAATGCGCTGGCGCACCGCTCCTATGAGGATATGGCGCCGGTCTACGTCAAGCACTACCCTACAAAGATCGTGATTGAGAACCCAGGCGGCTTTCCGGGGGACATCAACGAAAGCAACATCATCACCCACCAGTCCATCCCCCGGAATAAGCTGATTGCCATGACCCTTCAGCACCTGAAGTATGTGCAGCGTTCCGGGCAGGGCGTGGACATTATGTTCCAGAGTATGCTCACCGAGGGCAAACCCTACCCGGAGTACGCCAGTACGCCAAACTCCGTGCGGCTGACCCTTCGCAGCACGATGGAAAACCAGAACTTCGTGCAGTTTATCGCAGAGACGCAGGATAAGCGGTCCAAGATGTTCACGCTGTCGGAGCTAATGATTCTGCACTATCTGCGGGAGCACCAGAAAATCACCCTGAAGCAGGCGGCAAAGACGATTCAGGAAACCGACGACAATGCCCACAAGGTTCTGAACGCTCTCCGGGACGAGGGGCTTCTGGAACTCAACGGCAAGACCTATATGCTGTCCCTCAAGGTCTACGAAACGGTGAAAACCGATGTGGCCTATGTGCAGGATAAGACGGTCAGCCAGATTCAGGCAAAGGATCGGATTCTTGAATATCTGAAGCATAAGCCGTCGATTACGAATCAGAAAGCTCAAGAGCTGTGTGGATACACAAAAGATCAGGCATACCGTATTCTCCGAAAGCTTGTAGAAGAAGGGAAGATTGAAGTAAAAGGAGCAGGGCGCGGAAGAAGATACTGCTTAAAAGAAAATCAGCGATAAAAACGCGCGCCGCGCGATTATTACGAGCAAAGGAACGCGCGATTTCATCAAGAATGAACGAAAAATGACTGCAATTCGATAAAAACGGAAATCGTTAATCGCGCGCCGAAACGCGCGCCGCGCGATTAGCATTTTTGCCGCGCGTTTTCTGTGGCTCAATCCTCCAGCCTGCCGTGGTCACACCCCAGCGACAGGTAGTGCTCCATCTCCCCTCTCAGCACCATCTGGGCATACTCCAAGGGCTTATTATACAGCAGCCAGTCCAGTTCTGCCCGCTGTGCCGGGGTGTTGCCGTACTCGTCCTCCACAGCGATGCAGTCGATGGCAACAGCAGAGCCATCTGCGAACCGGGCTTCTACCCGGTTGGTATCCATGTTGTAGCGGCAGGAAAGCAATTTCATCATAATAGTATCCTCCAAGACTTGATTTTTGGTGTGTGGTCACTCGAACCAATGCCGTCAAGTCGTTGTCGGATAAGTCGATTTTTCATTTATCTGAGAGTAAGTGCACGGTTTCTGCACGGTCGGTGTTATCCATGTCCGATTATGTAGGGCGCTGTATTGCATTGCAATCAGTGCCCTTTTTTGCATCAGGTGAGCAGTGCTAAGCGCAGCTTTGCCTTCATTTCCGGGTCGGCATCCTTGAGCAATTCCAGCAGAGCCGTCATGGAGATGGTGGGTTCGCCTGCGGCGGGTACAGCCTGCGGGCTGGAGGTGTCGGGCTTGGCATAGAAGCCGCTTTCAAACTTCTTGCCCAGCTCCACACGAGAGGACTGCTGGATATGGGCGTAGGTGTTCACCAGCATATCCGCACTGGCGTGACCGGTAGTCCCCTGCACCGCCTTGATGTCACCGCCGGAGATCATCAGCTGGTAGGTGGCACTGGAATGCCGCAGACCGTGAAAGACGATGCGTGGAAACTCCGGGTGTGCATCCTGCCACTTGAGGAACTTCTTGCGGATGAGCACCGGCTCCACCGCCAGACCGTTGGGCAGCCGCAGCAGCATTCCGCTGTTGCGGTATCGTTCCGGGTCAAGTGCTTCTTCCCGGCGTAGCCGTTCCAGCCACTGCTTCAGCTCCTTCCGCAGGGCAGCGGTCATACGCCTATTCGTACAAAAATAGAGGCCGTCGCATGCGCAACAGCCCCTTTTGTGCTGTGCGGGTTCAATAGCCTTTAGGAATATCCAGTTCATCCAGCGTCTTTGCAGTCGTCAAGAGTTCATCAGATGCCTTGTCAAGTCCTTCGATGACTTGCCACAACAGCGTATGGTACATGGGCAACTCACGCCAGAGGGCTTCCAAGTCGTACTTGCTGCACTCATCTTGCCGCTTGAGTTCATCCACCTTCCCGCTTGAGTTCATCCAGCTGTCCATGATGAACAGCAGATTCTTGATGTCTATAATCCGTCCCATCGTGATGCCTACGTCCAGAGCTTCCACCTGTTCTGCGGTCAGTTTCATTTTTGCTATCCTCCTGTATACCGAATGGCGAAACTTCAAGAAAATCATAGACAAGGCGAAAGATGCCTGTGCTACGAGTGGAAATCCTGTGGAGGACCATTTTGTTGACGTCAACAAAATGGTCTCAATCGGTTCAGGTGCAGAACGTGAAGTCGATGATATTGAGCTGTCTCGCTATGCCTACTATCTTACCGTGATGAATGGTGACCCCCGCAAAGAGGTTATTGCTGTTGGACAGACCTACTTTGCCGTCAAAACACGCCAGCAGGAACTTGTAGAGAACTACGATGAGCTGACGGAAAACCAAAAGCGGCTTACAATCCGGCATGAGATGGCAGAGCATAACAAGTCCCTTGCAGAAGCCGCACAGATGGCCGGTGTCGCAACAAGTCTGGGCTATGCCACGTTCCAGAACTATGGGTACATGGGCCTGTATGGCGGTCTGAGGGCTGCGGACATCAAGGCCCGGAAAGGCTTGAAAAAGAGCCAGAGCATTCTTGACCACATGGGCAGCACAGAGCTTGCAGCGAACCTTTTCCGTGCCACACAGACGGATGAAAAGCTCCGCCGGGACAACGTGCAGGGCAAGGCAGCGGCCAATAAAGTTCATTATCAGGTAGGCGCAAAGGTTCGCCAGACCATCAAGGATCTGGGCGGCACGATGCCTGAAGACCTTCCCACGCCTGAAAAGAGTATCAAGCAGTTGGAACGTGAGCAGGAAAAGAAGAAGCTGAAGGAGTAGGGCATACATGACTTGTCTGCTTTGCAAGGGCGAAATGAAGCCCAGCACGACCATTCACACGGTTCAGCTGAAGAACTGTGTTGTGGTCATACCGTTTTGTCAAAAATCAGGCCGTTGCCAAGTTCTTCGGCGGCTGGTGCTTTGCCGTCACCGCAGTCTGCTGCGTGATGGGCATGTATGATAAGGATCCCTTCACCTTTGCACTGAACGTGATCACCCCGGTGGTACTGACGGTCCTGGGCTTTATTCTTCCGGCTATTGCAAAGCGCGAACAGCAGAAGTAAAATAGAATCGATCAAAAGCACTTGAACAGGCCGGTCAAATCTTCTGATTTCGACCGGCTTTTTCTGAAAGCAATAAAAAGGAGCACCCACATGAAAAACGAAGTCCGCGAGTTGCTGTCCTTTATCGACGGCAATCCCACAGCATACCACACCACACCACAGCATCCGTCCGGGATATCCTGCTGAAAGAAGGATTTTCGGAGCTGCTGGAAAGCCGGAAGTGGGCTCTTGAACCCGGAAAAGGCTATTTCGTCTGCCGCAGCGGGTCCAGCATCATTGCGTTCCGCATGGGAGAGTATCTGGAACACTACAGCTTCAACGTTGCAGCTGCCCACACGGATTCTCCTGCATTCCGTGTCAAGGAAAACGCCGAGATCCACATGGGCCAGAAATACACCAAGCTGAATACCGAAGGCTACGGCGGCATGATCTGCTCTACATGGCTGGACCGCCCGCTCTCGGTCGCGGGCCGTGTGCTGGTGAAGGAAGGCGACGCCATCGTTTCCCGTCTGGTCGCACTGGACCGCGACCTGCTGCTGATCCCCAGCGTGGCGATCCATATGAACCGCGAAGTCAATGACAAGGCTTCGTTCAACAAACAGGTCGATATGCTGCCCCTTCTGGGCGGGGCTGCCGAGGAAGGCATCCTCAAAAAGATGATCGCCGAAGAGCTGAGCGTTTCGGAAGAGCAGATCTTCGGCAGCGACCTGTTCCTGTACATCCGGGAAAAAGCTTCGGTCTGGGGCTGCAAGGAGGAATTCATTTCCTCCGGCCGTCTGGACGATCAGCAGTGTGTCTTCGGCATCCTGAAGGGCTTTCTGAGCGGACGCAATGCTGATTCTGTGGATGTCGCCGCCTTCTTCGACAATGAAGAGGTCGGTTCCGGCACCAAGCAGGGTGCGGCTTCCACCTTCCTGTACGATGTGATGCACCGGATCGCACGGAATATCTGCAGGGATGATGAGGACTTCCACAGAGCGGTGGCCGCCAGCTTCATGTTCAGCGCAGACAATGCGCATGCAGTGCATCCGAACCACCCGGAGCACACCGATGTCAACAACTGCACCTACATGAACGAGGGTGTTGTCGTCAAGGTCCATGCCGGGCAGAAATACACCAGCGATGGCATGAGCATGGCCGTTGCAAAGGAGCTTGCCGCCCGTGCCGGTGTTCCCCTGCAGTATTTCGCCAACCGCTCCGACAAGGCCGGCGGCAGCACGCTGGGCAATCTGGCCATGGCGCAGGTCTCCATGAACTGCGTGGATATCGGTCTGCCGCAGCTGGCCATGCACTCCTGCTACGAGACTGCCGGTGCGGAGGATATCGTTTCGCTGATCCGCCTGATGCGGGAATTCTACAGCAGCCATTTTGAAGAGACCGGGTTCGGGACCCTTGCTGTGCACGGCGGGAGCAACTGAGCCGTTCCTGCCCGGAAAAGGAGAGATATCCATGGATCATGCTCTGCGTCAGAATGCCGACAGGATCATTTCGGCCAGCATTCAGGCGGTTCTGCCGGATGAGGCTGTCCGGCGTGCGTTGAAAGACTTCCGCCCGGCGGGGCGCGTGGTGCTGGTCGCCGCCGGAAAAGCAGCATGGCAGATGGCGAATGCCGCTGTTTCTGAGCTGGACTGCGTGACAGACGGCGCGGTCATTACAAAATACGGCCATGTGAAAGGCGGGATCCCCGGCGTGCGCTGCTATGAAGCCGGGCACCCTGTGCCGGATGCAAACGGTTTTGCAGCGACCGAACAGGCGCTGGAGCTTGTGCGCGGCCTGCACCCGGAAGATACCGTGTTGTTCCTGCTGTCCGGCGGCGGAAGCGCTCTGTTTGAAAAGCCGCTTCTCCCCGGCGAAGAGCTGCAGAACATCACCGGGCAGCTCCTTGCCAGCGGGGCGGATATCGTGGAGATGAACACCATCCGCAAGCGGCTTTCCGGCGTAAAAGGCGGGCGCTTTGCGCAGGCCTGCGCCCCGGCCCGGGTGTTCAGCATCGTGCTCAGCGATATTCTGGGCGATCCGCTGGACATGATCGCCAGCGGCCCGGCAGTGGCGGACACTTCCACCTGCGCACAGGCCGTTGCCATTGCGGAAAAATACCGCCTGGACCTCTCCCCTGCCGCGGCCGCTCTGCTGCGGCAGGAGACACCCAAAAGTCTTGACAATGTGACCACGCAGATCACCGGCAGCGTGCGGGAACTCTGCGCCGCCGCCGCAAAGGCGAGCCGCGCACTGGGCTATGAACCGATCCTCCTGACTGACCGGCTCTGCTGCGAAGCGCGGGAAGCCGGAAGCTTCCTTGGCTCTGTTGTCCGCACCCACGCGGGGCAGGGCAGAAAACTGGCCTTCATCGCGGGCGGCGAGACGGTGGTGCATCTGACCGGAAAGGGTCTGGGCGGGCGGAACCAGGAGCTGGCGCTGGCTGCTGCGCCGGCCCTTGCAGGGCTGCAGAACTGCTGTGTGTTCTCGGTAGGCAGTGACGGCACCGACGGGCCAACCGATGCCGCAGGCGGCTATGCGGACGGTGAGACCGAAGCGGCCCTTCGTGCGGCGGGGCGGGATGTGTTCCGCACCCTTGCCGATAACGATGCCTACCACGCTCTGCAGGCGGCGGACGGCCTGATCATCACCGGCGCGACCGGCACGAACGTCAACGACGTGGCCGTGGCGCTGGTGGAGTGAAAACGGTTCCGGACAGGGTGAATAAAACATCTTTCTGTTATAACTGAGAAAACGGCGCAACAATACAGATGCAGAAGGGAGATCTCTATGATCCACACATATGATGAGTATCAGCAGATGCCGCAAAGCCTGACACTGGAACAGATGGTGCAGCTGCACCGGGAGCTGGCCGAAGAGATCGGCACGGATGAGGACGCCCGGGAAGTATACGGGCTTTTGCTGGAAAATGCCGTGCAGTACGCGCAGATCCGGGCGGCGTGGGTGCTGATGCAGCCTTCGGAGCGGGCCGAAAAGGACAAGGGCCGCACCCTGCAGCACAATACATTGATCAGCAGTTTTGACATGATGGCGCGTGTGCTGCGGGCGCAGGGCAAGCCGGCGGCATGGCGCAAAGTGCTGGGCGACCCGGAAAAAGACCGTCTGGCCCGCAAGGCCATCGGCGATTTCGGCTGCTATCTGGCCTTTGTCAACGGCCTTGCCGCACGGTAACGGCTGACGGAAAAGCGTTTCAGAAGAACCGGCCGAACAGGATCGTGAATCCGCACAGGCCGATGAGAGAAAGTGCAAAGCTGTCCAGCTGCAGTACCTGCCCGGCACCGATGCGCAGGAACAGCTGCTTCACGCCGGAAAAGCCGGCCACGAAGGCGCCGGGCATGGCGAAAAAGAAGAACAGCTGGATGCCGGCCCGCAGCAGAACCCTGTGTTTCAGGGTATGCTGCTTTTTTTGCGCCGCAGTCAGCGGCTTTTTTTCTGTCTGTGTCATTTTTCCGCCGCCTTTCCCAGTGCATCCGCCACGGCATCGCGCAGACCCTCGCAGGTCAGGGTGGCGGTGGCCACAGCGTCCACAGCCACGGAGCTGTTCTCCACCATCTTGGGGATCATCTGGTCGAAGGCGATATCGCCCACGCCCTCGGTCTCCTGCTGTTCCTTGACCTCAATGTTGGTGATGACGGCATCGTCATCCAGAGTCACGGCGGCAACGATATCGCCGTTGCGGCCCTTGCCGGTGCCTTCGTAGGTGCCGGCCACAGAGCCGGACGCCGCAGTACTGCTGCTTGCGGAAGAACCGCAGCCGGCCAGCAGCGTCAGGATCATCGCGACGCACAGCAGCGCTGCAACAAGCTTCTTGCGCATGATTTCTCTTCTCCTTATTTTTATGAGTGATGATGTTGTTGTCCCATTGAGGACACTGTTAATATATTAACGTAAAAAATAAACGAAAAACAAGAAGAAAAGCTCAATATATCAATAGCTTTTTGCTATAGATCGTGTTATAATTGTGAAAATCACCCGAGAGGGGCCGACCTGTCATGACCCTGAACCAGCTGCGGTATTTCCGCGTTCTGGCCAAGACCGAGCACTACACCAAAGCTGCCGATGCCCTTGCCATCTCCCAGCCCTCCCTGAGCAGAGCCATCGCCCTGCTGGAAGAGGAGCTGGGAGTGCTGCTCAGCATGGTGCAGGCGGGGCTGGGGCTGTTCATCAGCACCGACCACCCGCAGATGTACAGCCCGGACACGGTGCTGGTGCCCCTGAAGCAGGAGCGCTACCGCCGGTATGTCTACATGGTCACCCGGCCCGGCCTTGCAGCCAGCACTGCCGCCGCCCAGCTCATCCGGTACAACCAGCGCCGCGCCATCCCGGAGCGGGGCCGCCAGCCCCGTGCCGACGGCGGAAGCGACGAGTGATGGGGGGAAGGGCAACATCCTCGCCCTCTCAGGCCGCTTCGCGTCCAGCTCTCCCAAAGGGAGAGCCTCTGGCGAAATCGGAAACTTTGCATGGACTGCCAAAGGCTCCCACTTTGGGGGAGCTGGCAAAGCCTGCAAGGCTTTGACTGAGAGGGCGAGGATGCTAAAAGAAAATGTCTGCAGTGATTCACTGATTTTCTCAAAATCAGAAATGAAAGACTGCAGACATTTTAATTTATATAAGAAACTTACAGCTTCCCTGCTTCCAGCAGCTTCTGCACCTCGTGCAGATCTTTGCATTCGGCGGTGTACAGGCGGCGCATCTCGTCGTCGGCGGGGGCAAGATCGGGCACCATCACAGTGACAAAGCCCCCGGCGGCACCGGCGCGCACGCCGTTATAGCTGTCCTCCAGCACCAGCGTTTCAGCCGGGTCGGTGCCCAGCGCCTTTGCTGCGGCAAAAAAGATCTCCGGGTCCGGCTTGGAGGCGGTGAACTGCTCGCCTGAGATGATGGCTTTAAAATGCCCGGTCATGTCCCAGCCGTTCAGGTGATGCAGGATGGACGCCATCCGGCTGGAAGATGCCACTGCCATGGGGATGTGCTGTGCTTCAAGATACGCGATCAGCTCGTCCAGACCCGGCTTTTTGGGCGGCGGGGCCTGAAACGCAATCTCTGCCTGCGCGTGCAGCGCGTCGATGATGGCCTGCGTGTCGCACCCGTCGCCGTAGAACCGGCGCAGCACCGCCCGCATGGAATCCCCTGCCGTGCCGCGGGCAGCGGCATCCAGCCCTTCCTTATAAGGAAGCCCCAGCGTTGCAAGCGCCGGCTCCCACAGGGTGGCCCAGATGCGCTCGGTGTCGAACATCAGGCCGTCCATATCAAAAATAACTGCTTTTATCATGGCAAAAGCTCCTTCCAGCCCGGCAAACTCACAGATACGGCCTTATTGTACCATACTTTGTGCAGTTTGCACAGCAGAAAGCAGGCAATTCCGCGCAACTTAACAGGGGGAAAGATGAAAGATTTTTCGTTTCCTTGTAAAACGATTTCATAATACTATAATAGAAAACAACATTCGGTGTTTGCAGGCGCATTTTCACTCGCTGCGCCCGAGATCAGGAAAGAGGGAAAATAAATCATGTTGGATATCAAGATCACCCGGACCACGCATCCGAAGCAGAAGCCCGACGAGAACAATCTGGGTTTTGGTAAGAAGTTCACCGACCATATGTTCGTGATGGACTACACCGAGGGCGAAGGCTGGCACGATGCCCGCATCGTCCCCTACGGCCCCTTTGAGCTGGATCCGGCTACCGTCGTGTTCCACTACGCTCAGGAGATCTTTGAGGGCATGAAGGCTTACCGCACCGCTGACGATACCGTCCAGCTGTTCCGCCCGGACTGCAACGCAAAGCGTTTCCAGGATTCTGCCGACCGTCTGTGCATCCCCAAGATCCCGGTGGAGGATTACATTCAGGCCGTTGAGACTCTGGTGGATGTGGACCGCGACTGGGTGCCGCATACCGACGGCGCTTCCCTGTACATCCGTCCCTTCGTGTTCGCAAATGACGTGGGTCTGGGCGTGCACGCTTCCAAGCACTACATCTTCTGCATCATCTGCGCTCCCTCGGGTGCTTACTATGCCGAGGGCATCAACCCCGTGCGCATCTACGTGGAAGACGAGTACATCCGTGCCGCTCCCGGCCTGACCGGCTTCACCAAGTGCGGCGGCAACTACGCTGCTTCCATCAAGGCCGGTGAGCTGGCCGAGGAGCAGGGCTACGCACAGGTGCTGTGGCTGGACGGCGTCGAGAAGAAGTACGTCGAGGAAGTCGGCAGCATGAACATCATGTTCAAGATCGACGGCAAGGTCTACACCGCTGCAACCGTCGGCACCGTTCTGCCCGGCGTCACCCGCCGCAGCTGCATCGAGCTGCTGAAGGACTGGGGCTATGAGGTCGTCGAGGGCAAGCTGGCCATTGCCGACATCATGCAGGCTGCTCGCGAAGGCAAGCTGGAAGAGGTGTTCGGCACCGGTACCGCCGCTGTCGTCTCCCCTGTCAAGGAGCTGGTCTGGAAGGGCGAGCACGCTTACATCGGCGACGGCAAGATCGGCCCTGTCACCCAGAAGCTGTACGATACCATGACCGGTATGCAGTGGGGCAAGATCCCCGATACCAAGGGTTGGATCGTCCCCGTCGAGAAAAAGAACTGATCCAGATTCTCCGGAGAGAACCTTTTTATTCAGAATGAGGATAAACGCCGCCAGGCCCAACCGCTCGGCGGCGTTTGCCGTATAAAAAAGAAACTCCCGTCAAATCTCCGAAATTTTCCGGCAGAATTGCATTCTTTTCCCTGCAGTGCTACACTACCGGTAAAGGGACCCTGCATTGCGGCAGGGCCTGCAGGAAAGATCGAGAGGGAAACTGTCATGGTAAAAAAATGGAGCGTGAACTACCCGGCGGTCAACGGCACCGAGCAGCGCAGAGTGTATGTTTATCTGCCCACGATGTATGAGTCCGAGCCGGACCGCCGGTATCCGGTGCTGTATATGTTCGACGGCCAGAACGTCTTTTTTGACGAGGATGCCACCTACGGCAAGAGCTGGGGCGTGGCCGATTATCTGGACTACACCGACACCCCGCTGATCGTGGCGGCGGTGGAGTGCAACGCCGGGCCGAACAACGAGCGGTTGGTGGAGTATTCGCCCTATCGGTTCGACGACCCGCAGTTCGGCCACTTCGACGGCAAGGGTCAGGCCACCATGAGCTGGTATATCCACCGGTTCAAGCCCTTCATCGACTGCAATTTCCGCACCCTGCCCGACCGGGAGCACACCTTTATCGGCGGCAGCAGCATGGGCGGCCTGATGAGCCTGTATGCTCTGCTGCAGTATAACGACACCTTCAGCCGGGCGGCGGCGCTGTCGCCGTCCATCTGGGTCTCGCCGGAAAAGCTCTCCGGCCTTGTGGGCCGCGCAAAGCTGGACACCGGCACCGTTCTGTACATGGACTACGGCTCCCGCGAGATGGGCAACCACGACGGGATGCGCCGGGACTTTGCCGAGATGTGCAGCAAGGTGATGACCCGGGGCATCCACCTGACAAGCCGCATCGTGCCCGGCGGCACCCACAGCGAAGCCAGCTGGGAAAAGCAGCTGCCTTTCGTGTTCCATACGCTCATGTATGAGCTGGAGAAAGAGTAAAGGCCTTCCCCCTTGGGGGAAGGTGGCGCGTAGCGCCGGATGAGGGGAGTAGTGGGTTGATGCTGCTTTCCGGGAGCATCTTTTGGAGGTTGTTCCCCTCATCAGTCTTGCCGCTTCGCGTCAATCCAGCTTCCCCCAAGGGGGGAAGCCTGAATCAAGAAGGAGGAATCACCATGGAAATGCAGTACTTCAAAGATTACAGCCCCGCGCTGGGCCGCGACATGGAGTGCAAGATCTACGGCCACGCCGGCCGCCCGATGCTGTACATTCCCTGTCAGGACGGACGGTTCTTCGACTTCGAGAACTTCCACATGAACGACACTCTTGCTCCGTGGATCGAAAGCGGAAAGATCATGGTCCTCTCCATCGACACCATCGATGCCGAGACATGGTCCGACACCGCCGCCGACCCCTACTGGCGCATCCGCCGCTATGAGCAGTGGCTGCACTACATCGTGGAGGAGGCCGTGCCCAAGATCCAGTACATGGCCAAGGAGCGCAACGGCTGGGACGACCTGCCCGGCGTCATCACCTTCGGCTGCAGTCTGGGCGCCACCCACGCGGTCAACCTGTACCTGCGCCGCCCGGATGTATTCTGCGGCTGCCTTGCCCTCAGCGGCATCTACACCGCGCACTACGGCTTCGGCGACTACATGGACGAGCTGGTCTATATGAACTCCCCCGTGGACTACATGAAGAACTTCCCGGAAGATCACCCCTATATGCAGCTGTACCGCAGCCAGAAGGCGGTCATCTGCTGCGGTCAGGGCGACTGGGAGCGGCCGGACACCACATGGTTCCTCAAGCGCATCTTTGAGGCCAAGCACATCCCCGTCTGGGTGGACTTGTGGGGCCACGATGTCAACCACGACTGGAACTGGTGGTATAAGCAGGTCGCATATTACATGCCGTATATTCTTGGCGAGTAAAATGGCTCGCCCTCTCAGTCACCTTCGGTGACAGCTCCCCCAAAGGGGGAGCCTTTGGCAAAACCAAAAGGCATTGCCGTACTGCCAAGGCCTCTCCCTTTGACAGATTTCCCCCGGTCGGGGGAAGATGTCGCGCAAGCGACAGAAAGGGGAACGAGGTGGACGCGAGCTTTGCGAGCGGACGGAGAGGGCGAGGCCGCCTTGATAGAGGTTCATAGAGGAAAGAAGAATCAACAAAAACCATGCAGAATTTTATTTTTATCTCCCCCAACTTCCCCACCAACTACTGGCAGTTCTGCCGTGAGCTGAAGAACAACGGCATGAACGTGCTGGGCATCGGCGACCAGCCCTACGACGAGCTGAAGCCCGAGCTGAAGGACAGCCTGAACGAATACTACAAGGTGGGCAGCCTGGAAAACTACGACGAGGTCTACCGCGCCGTGGCGTTCTTCACCTTCAAGTACGGCCGCATCGACTGGCTGGAGTCCAACAACGAATACTGGCTGGAGCGGGACGCAGCCCTGCGCACCGATTTCCACATCACCTCCGGTTTCCAGACCTCCGATATGCCCCGCATCAAGTACAAGAGCAAGATGAAGGAGTACTACCAGAAGGCCGGCATCGCCACCGCCCGCTACCATATGGTGGACGATCTCGAGGGCTGCAAAAAGTTCATCGACGAGGTGGGCTATCCGGTCGTGGTAAAGCCCGATAACGGCGTGGGCGCATCCGACACCCACAAGCTGTCCAGCGACGACGAGCTGAAGAAGTTCCTCATCTACAAGACCGCCAACCACCCGGATGTGGAGTATATCATGGAGGAGTTCGTCCGCGCCGAGGTGAACAGCTACGACGCCATCATCGACGCCAACGGCAACCCCATCTTTGAGGCCGGCAATGTCAGCCCCATGTCCATCATGGATATCGTCAACGACAACGACAACTCCATCTACTACATCATCAAGGACCTGCCCGAGGACACCCGCGCCGCAGGCCGCGCCGTCGTCAAGAGCTTCGGCGTGAAGAGCCGGTTCATCCACTTCGAGTTCTTCCGCATGACCGAGGATCAGGCCAGCATGGGCGAAAAGGGCCAGATCGTGGCGCTGGAAGTCAACATGCGCCCCTGCGGCGGCTTTACCCCGGATATGATCAACTTTGCCCGCTCCACCAACGTCTACAAGATCTGGGCGGATATGATCGCCTTCGGCGGCACCGATATGCCGGTGGGCGAGCACTTCTACTGCCCGTTTGCCGGCCGCCGCGACGGCAAGCACTTCGTGTACAGCCACGAGCAGATCATGCAGAAGTATCAGGATAACATGCGCATGGTGGACCGCATCCCGGACGCCCTGTCCGGCGCCATGGGCAATCAGATGTACGTTGCCACCTTCTCCACCCGCGAGGGCATGGAGCAGTTCTACGCCGACGTGTTGGCCACCACCGATGACACCAACGCCGCCACACAGGCGCAGCTGACCCAGATCCTTGCACTGGGCGAGCCGGAAGAGACCGCCCCGGCAGCCAAGAAGACCCCTGCAAAGAAAAAGTAAACACTATAAAATCAACGCGGTTCAGCCCGGAAACGGAGGTACAGGCGATGAAATGGATGAAACACGCAGCAAGAAACCTTGCGGCAATGGCAGCGGCACTGTGTCTGCTGCTGCCCTGCGCCGTTCCGGCGTCGGCAGAAAGCCTGCAGACGCCGGTGTGGATGCAGGCGTGGGGCGGCACCCGCACAGCCGGGGTGATCGGCCAGCTGGAAGAGGACTGCTTCACGGCCACCATCCGGGTAGGCGAGATGAACGGCACCGTGGAGCTGGTGCGCGACAACGGCAAAATGTACTGGAAGGCCGAAAAGCTGGACGGCACCGAGGTGCTGTGCCTGCTGGTGCGGGATGGCTCGGCCTACCAGCTGGATCACAGCCGCAAGCTGGCCATCCGTCTGGGCGATGAATCTGCGGCCTACAGCATGATCGGCCTCAGCGAGGAAGCAATGGAAAAGTCCCTTGCTACCGGCAAGGCCACCGGCTTTGCCAACGCGAAAAAGACCGTGAACGGCAAGACCTACGACGCCGAAGTGTTTGATATGACGCTGGACGGCAAAGCCGTGGAGATGACCTACTGCTACGACACGAACGGCGCTCTGCGCTACCTCATCACCCGCATCGGCGGCAAACAGGCCTCCATGGAATACCGCTCGGTGTCCGACAAGGTGGACGAAAGCCTGTTGGAAATCCCGGCGGGCTACACCGTCTGCACAAGGGACGAGGACGGCAGTCTCCGTGATGCCGCCGGCCGGGTCGTGGCCTGAACAGAAAAAAGCAAGCACCTGCGATGGTTTTCTCCGAGCTCACAAAATCGGGAGGGATCTGCCGCAGGTGCTTTTTGTCTGGCGCCCCTGCCCGCTCAGGCCGCTTTCAGCCCCGCCGCACGGCAAAAGCCCCTCCCTGTCACGATGCGCCCCGGAGCGGGGATGTTCGGAATAATTGACAAAAGGTGGTTGCAAATTTAGGCGATGTGTCGATTGACTGCGGGGGGGTGCAGTAAAATGAATTCAGGCAGGTAAAGCGATTTGGGGTCGCCCAAACTGCCCGAAAACAAAAAGTAGGAGGAACATTACAATGAAAATGTTCAAACGTTTCGCAGCCGCCCTGCTGGTCGGCGTGATGGCTCTGGCAATGCTGACCGCTTGTGGCGAAAGAACTTCCAAGATTGGCAAGGAGTTTGAGGACGCAGCTCTTGCAGCGATCAACACCGCCCGCGGTGCAGATGCTGAAGCACTGAAAAATGATGAAGAGCTGCGCGATAAGGCACTGGATCAGCTGTGCTACATCAAGGGCGACGGCACGATTGCAGAAGAGAATGCAGGCGTTATGACCGTTCTGGCAAAGGATGAGACGAAAAACACTGTAAAGCTTCTGGTCATCAGTGTGTTAACGGAAAAAGACAAAGACAAAGACGGCGTGCTCAAAGCAAAGGAAATTAACGCCGATGTTCTGAAGCAGGTCAGCGGCGGGCTGAATAACCAGGCTGCAGCGAATTTCCAGAAGGTCGGCATTGCCACGAAGGTGGTCAATGGCAAGACCTATACCGCAGCGGCGTTTGAAATGGAAGTTCCCGCTTCGGCACTTGATCACTGATCGCATAAATTGAGATCGAACCGCCCCGAGGAGCACCCCGCTCCCCGGGGCTTTTTGCGCCCGTAAAGCGGCCTGAGGGGCGCCCCTGCCCGATCAGGCCGCTTTCAGCCCCGCCGCACGGCAAAAGCCCCCGCCGTAAGACCGTTTTATTTGTCCCCTTCCCCAAAGTGTGGTATACTGTCAGCAGAGAGAAAAATCACAGCATAATGAGGTGCATCTATGAAAATTCCCGCAAACGGCTTTACCCACGCCGGCAAGTTCCATGCCGACGACGTGTTTGCTACGGCTCTGCTGCAGATCCTGCGCCCCGATATCAAGATCACCCGGGGCTTCACCGTGCCGGAGGACTTCGACGGCATCGTTTACGACATCGGTTTCGGCATGTTCGACCACCATCAGGAGCCGCGCGAGTACCGCGCCAACGGCGTGCCCTACGCGGCCTTCGGCCTGCTGTGGCGGGTGCTCGGCCCAGGCCTTGTGGGCGAGCGTCAAGCCCGGCTCATCGACGAAAACTTCATCCAGCCGCTGGATCTGAACGACAACACCGGCGAGCAGAACAGCCTGTGCGACGCCATCGGTTTCTTCAACCCCGTGTGGGACTCGAAGGAGGATCAGGACGCATGCTTCTTCAAGGCGGTGGCCGTGGCAAAGCAGATTTTGGAAAACCAGATCGCCAGCGCCAACGCCGTCAACCGCGCCGACGAAAAAGTGCGTCAGGCCTACCAGAACTCCCGCGACGGCATCGTGGTGCTGCCCTGCTATCTGCCGTGGAAAAACGGCCTGTACAAGACCGACGCCCTGTTCGTGGTCTACCCCAGTCAGCGCGGCGGGTGGAGCGCCCAGTGCGTCACCGACCACAAGACCAAAAAGTCCAAGCTGCCCTTCCCCCAGAGCTGGGCCGGCCAGCCGCAGGAGGTCATCGAGCAGAAGAGCGGCATCCCAGGCATCAGCTTCTGCCATGCAAGCCGCTTCCTCATCACCGCAAAGGATAAGGAAACTGCCCTTGCGGCCTGCCGTCTGGTGCTGAAAAACAATGGCCGCATCTGACGCCGCGCCCAAGGCGGCCTATGTGTACATGGTGCGCTGCACGGGCGGCACGCTGTACACCGGCTGGACCACCGACCCCGCCGCCCGCCTGCGTGCCCACCGGAGCGGCAAAGGCGCAAAGTACACCCGGGCGCACGGTGCGGCAGCGCTTGCCTATGTGGAAAAGTGTGCCGACCGCCGCGCGGCCATGCGCCGGGAGTACGCCCTCAAACAGCTGCCCAAGGCGCAGAAAGAGCTGCTGTGCCGCGCATGGCAGGCGGCGGAAAAGCCGTTTGTCTGAACCTTTGTTTCGAAAATGTTTGAAAAGATTGATTTTTGTGTGAAAATGTGGTATTGATAAAGTGATAATCTGTTCTTTTTTGCAAACGCTCCGGGGCAAACGCTCCGGCGGTGAGAAATAACTGGAAGAGAGCAAAGGATAAAGGAGGAATGGAACGTGAAGCGATTCCCGGAAATTGCCCGGCGCGCAGTATCGCTGGCTCTTGCGGTAAGCATGAGCCTGTCGGTGCTGGCACCCTGTGCATCTGCAGCGTCCGCCGCCCATGTGCACCTTGCGGCTGAGAACAGCGTGGATGAACTGGGCAATGTGGATCTGACGGACGAAGTGTTCAATGTTCCGGATGATACCGCTGCAAAGCCTGAGATCAGGGAGACGACGGAAGAGCCGGAGTTCCCTGCCGAGGAGGACGACGATGCTGCCGACGACCTGACCGAAGAACAGCTGGCCGAACAGGCCGCTGTGGATGCGTCCGGCCACGCGGAGCACACCCCGGACACCGACGCGGAGCCGGTGTACGAACAGCCCGCCACCTGCGCCGAGCGCGGCTATGCCATCTACCCCTGCAGCTTTACGCTGGAGCAGGAGGACGGCACGGTGGCGCACTGCTACCATCAGGTCGTGGTATGGCTGCCGCTGGCAGACCACGAGTGGGGCGAGTGGCAGGAGCCTGACGATGCAGACAGCCAGAAATACCGCGTGTGCACCGTCTGCAATGCTGTGGAATATGAGGACGGCACGGTTGTAACGCCCGGCGGCATCCCCATCGTGGACCCTGACCAGCCCGAATGGCTGCCGGTGGACGGCAGCGAGATTGCAGTAGCTAAGGTTAATAAAAATGACCTGATTAAAGCGGCTGTTGAGGCCATGGCTGTGGCTGAGATGGCCAAGGATGACCATAAGCATGAGTACAATGAAAAAATAACAAAGATTCAGGATCAAACTTGTACACAGCCGGAGAAATATGCGGCACGCTGTACGGTCAAGAAGACATTCAAGTATGAAAAAATAGAAATCAATCTGCCTTTTGTGGGAAAGAAAACGGTCGATGTTCCGAGCAATCTGCAGAATGTGACGACGCAGTGCGTGGCAACATCTACCATTGAAACGAAACCGGCAAAAGGCCACACTCCCACATGGGAAGTGGAAACGAAACCGACTTGTACAACGCCGGGAAAAAAGGTTTTAAAATGTGCTGATTGTGGAACGGTGCTTCAGGAAGAAGAAATGTCGGCTCTTGGTCACGACTTTGAAGAAGCGGAATGGGTCGTGACGAAACCGGTAATCTGTGAGGAAGACGGTGTAGAGACCCAGACCTGCACCAGATGTAATGGCAAGGAAGACGGCGGCATAAAGACCCGCGCCATCCCGCATGGGAATGTTACACACCAGTGGGTCAAGATAGACTCAGTTGCTGCAACCTGCGAAGAGGAAGGTTATGACCTCTACGAATGCAGCGTGTGCAAGAAGACCAAAAAGGAAAAGACCGCAGAAAAGCTGGGCCATCTTTTTACAAATTATGTAGACGACGGAAAGCCCGCCTGCCAGCAGCAGACGGCGACCCGCAAGTGCAAGCGGGAGGGCTGCACCGGCGCAGAGCAGAAGAACCTGCCCAACTTTGGCGCTGATGACAAGCCGCTGGCGCACAGATACACCCGCTGGGATACCAAAATCGACGGGTGGAGCTATGTCAAGTACGCAAAGTGCGACTACTGCGGTTTAGAATATACAGAGAAGATCGACGGCTGGGGCGACATCACGAGCGGCGGCACAGAGCAGGTTGCTAAACTGGCTGCGGATGCGGTGAAAGCTGACATAAAAAATGCCATTACGCAGACTCTGCAGACGACGGCCGCGAATGTGAATGCTGCTCAGACGAAGGAAGAGGCCATTACGGCTCTGCTGAACTTTAAAGACGCTGCGGCAGATGCACTGGTAGAGAATTTCAAAATCAAGATCAAGGGTGACGTCGTTGCGCAACTTACCAAAGAAGACGCCCTGAAGATCATCAACGATGCCATTCCGGATCTGGATAGTATTGGCAAAAGTCTGAATGACAGCTTCCTTTCCAAGGATACCATTCAGGCAATCGTCGATAAGATGGCAAATGTTGTGTCCAGCGCCGAGATCCAGCAAGCAATGGAGGATGCAGCATACGATCTGGTTTATCAGGCCGCTTACAGCTATATAGACGGCGGCCTCGACACGAAGAAGATCAAAGTCGATGACATGCTGCAGGTCAAGAATCTGGTGGCGAAACTGGTGTCCGCTACGGTCGCTTCGGATTACGGCTGGGACAAACTGACCAAAGCAATTGTGAAAGATGCCGTCGAGCTGGGCGTGGGCAAGCTCAAGGAAAAGGAAAAGTATGCAAAGCTCCTTAAGACCAATCTGGGCGTCGAGACGCTCAAGGAGGTCGAGGACGCGATCAATCAGCAGCTGGTCAATGACCCCACCTTTATGAAGCAGGTTCGCGACCTGCTCAAGAATGCGGCAAACAACGCAAGCAACAGCATCAGCCGCGGCTGGTCGGACGAAAGGGTGCTGACCAACCTGCGCACCGATGTGATGCCTGTGACCGAACTTGTCGCCAATAAGATCAGCGAACTGGGCGGCGTGGCTTCGGACATTGCGGACAAGAAGGTGAACGACACCGTCAAAAAGTACCTGCCCGGCAAGCTGGGTGACTGGGTGAGCGATAAGCTTGGCGGCTATATCAAGGGCCAGGTGCAGAACGAGGTCGACGGCGTCGGCGAGGACGTCAACGACCTGATCACAAGCTACATCAAATATCTCACCTGCCCGAGACACCACGAGGCGACCCGCACCGTGCAGGCACAGACCTGCACCACCCCGAAAAAGACCGAGACCTACTGCACCGAGTGCGACTGGGTGTTCAAGAAGGAAGAGACTGCTCCCGCACTGGGTCATGACCCGGTCACCGTGCCCGGAGTGGAACCGACCGAGACTGCCGACGGCCTGACCGACGGCATCCAGTGCGCCCGCTGCGGTGCATGGCTCGAGCCGCAGAAAGTGCGCCCGGCCCTGAACCCCGAGTACGACAAGTGGTATGTCAAGGCTGATATCACCGCTGAGACAGTCAAGGCCGCCGGCTACCAGAGCAAGCAGAAGCTGGACGAGGCCATTGACAACGCCCTGAAGAAGGCCGGCTTCGAGCCTGCCGACAGCGAGCGGTTCCTCGCTCAGGTGCAGACCAACCTCGATGTGCTCAAGGACGAGTACGACCGCGAACCGGGCGAGGGCGCAAGCCGCATCCTGACCAACGACCGTTACCCCGAAGAGGGCGTGACCGGCATGGTCAAGTTCCCGGCCAAGGCTCCCGGCAAGGACGGCACTTACTATGCTGTGCAGGTGATCACAGCCGATAACCACGGCTACAGCGCCGGCGACGTGATCGTCACCCCGCTCACCGTCACCAAGGAAGGCATCTCCTTCCAGACCGGTGTGCAGGCTGTGGTTGCCATCGCATGGAAACCCAATAACTAAACCTATACGCGCTGAAGGCACCCGCAGAAATGCGGGTGCCTTTTTGTATACCCCGTATAGATACCCTTGAAATGCATAATAATGGAATATTTGCATTTAAAATTGTATAAAGATGCAAATTGACCCAAAAGCCGTGTCAAATCCCTGTAAGGTTTGGCAGTTTTCTGCATTGACGAAAAATCCGCACGGCGTATAATAAAAGCATCAACCGCGAACCAAAGACAGAGGATGCGAAGGGAAATGCGCATCAGAGAACAAAAGTGTATTTTTATTAAAAGGAGCGCGTTTATCATGAAAAAGGAAAACATTAAAAAAGTCGTGCTGGCTTACTCCGGCGGTCTGGACACCTCCATCATCATTCCCTGGCTGAAGGAAAACTACAATAACTGCGAAGTCATCGCCGTTTCCGGTGATGTAGGCCAGGGCACCGAACTGGACGGTCTGGAAGAGAAGGCCAAGGCTACCGGCGCTTCCAAGCTGTATGTGCTGGACCTGAAGAAGGACTTTGTGGAGAACTACATCTTCCCCACCCTGAAGTTCGGCGCTAAGTACGAGGACTACCTGCTGGGCACCAGCTTCGCACGTCCCTGCATCGCAAAGGCTCTGGCCGACATCGCCATCAAGGAAGGCGCTGACGCCATCTGCCACGGCTGCACCGGCAAGGGCAACGATCAGGTGCGTTTCGAGCTGACCCTCAAGGCCCTGTGCCCCGATATGGCCATCATTGCTCCTTGGCGTGAGTGGGACATCAAGAGCCGTGACGAAGAGATCGACTACGCCGAGGCTCACCACATCCCCCTGAAGATCAACCGCGAGACCAACTACTCCAAGGACAAGAACCTGTGGCACCTGAGCCACGAGGGTCTGGATCTGGAGTGCCCGGCCAACGAGCCGCAGTACAACAAGGACGGCTTCCTGGAGCTGGGCGTCAGCCCCGAGCAGGCTCCCGACAAGCCCACCTATGTGACCATCCACTTCGAAAAGGGCATCCCCACTGCCGTTGACGGCAAGGAGATGGGCGCTGTCGAGCTGGTGGAGTACCTGAACAAGCTGGGCGGCGAGAACGGCATCGGCCTGCTGGATATCGTCGAGAACCGTCTGGTCGGCATGAAGAGCCGCGGCGTGTACGAGACTCCCGGCGGTGCCATCCTGTACAAGGCCATCAATGTGCTGGAAACCATCACTCTGGACAAGGAAAGCTCTCACTTCAAGGCTCAGCTGGCTCAGAAGTATGCGGATATCGTCTACAACGGCCAGTGGTTCACCCCGCTGCGTGAGGCTCTGGACGCCTTCGCCGACAGCCTGGAGAAGACCGTCACCGGCGATGTGAAGCTCAAGCTCTACAAGGGCAACATGATCAACGCCGGCGTCACCTCTCCGTACACCCTGTACGATGAGCAGACCGCTTCCTTCGGCGAGGATGATGATTACAACCAGGCAGATTCCGCCGGCTTCATCAACCTGTTCGGCCTGTCCATCAAGGAGCGCGCAAAGCTGAGCAAGAACTGGCCGGAGGTCAAGTAAGTTTTAACATCTTCCCTTTCGTGTGTTTTCACACTTTCACACGAAAGTTAACCGGCATCGTTGCCGGCGGCACCGCCGCAGGAGCGTTTTCCCCTGCGGCGGCTTTGCCGTTTTTATAAGGAGTTTATTTTTATGGCAGAACAACTCTGGAAGGGCCGCTTTTCCAAGGCGGTGGACTCCCGCGTCAACGACTTCAACTCGTCCATCCGCTTCGACCAGCGCATGATCGCGCAGGATATGCGCGGCAGCGGCGTACACGCCGCCATGCTGGCCAAGCAGGGCATCATCTCTGAAAAGGACTGTGAGGACATCCTCAACGGTCTGGCTTCCATCGCGGACGATCTGGCCAGCGGCAAGCTGGAGATCGACCCCAACGCCGAGGATGTGCACACCTTTGTGGAGCAGACCCTCACCGCCCGCATCGGCGACGCCGGCAAGCGCCTGCACACCGGCCGCAGCCGCAACGATCAGGTGGCGCTGGATATCCGCCTGACCCTGCGGGACTACAGCCACATGCTGCAGGGCCGCATCGTGGACCTCATCAAGGTCATCTGCAAGAAGGCTGCCGAGAACACCACCGCCGTCATGCCCGGCTACACCCACCTGCAGCGCGCCCAGCCCATCACCTTCGGCCATGCGCTGATGGCTTACGCCTCCATGCTGCTGCGCGACTTGCAGCGCTTTGAGGACGCCACCGCCCGCATGGACGCACAGTGCCCGCTGGGCTCCGGCGCTCTGGCCGGCACCACCTACCCGCTGGACCGCCAGTTCACCGCCGAAAAGCTGGGCTTTGCGGCTCCCTGCGCCAACAGTCTGGACGGTGTGTCCGACCGAGATTTCTGCATCGAGCTGGCCAACGCCATCTCCATCTGCATGATGCACCTGTCCCGCCTGAGCGAGGAGATCATCCTGTGGTGCAGCTGGGAGTTCAAGTTCATCGAGCTGGATGACGCCTTTACCACCGGCTCGTCCATCATGCCCCAGAAGAAGAACCCCGACGTTACCGAGCTGATCCGCGGCAAGACCGGCCGCGTCTACGGCGACCTGAACACCCTGCTGGTCATGATGAAGGGCATCCCGCTGGCCTACAACAAGGACATGCAGGAGGACAAGGAAGCCGTCTTCGACGCCGTGGATACGCTGGATCTGTGCCTGAAGACGGTGACCCCCATGCTGGACACCATGAAGACCCTGCCCGCCAACATGCGCCGCGCCGCCGCCAAGGGCTTTATCAACGCCACCGACTGCGCCGACTACCTGACCAAGAAGGGGATGCCTTTCCGGGATGCCTACAAGCTCACCGGCTGCATGGTCTCCGACTGCATTGCAAAGGACAAGACCCTCGAAGAACTGACCCTGGACGAGTTCAAGGGCTACAGCGATCTGTTTGAAAAGGACGTCTACGACGCCATCGATCTGATCAAGTGCTGCGAGGGCCGCACAAGCTACGGCGGCCCCAGCGAAGCCAGCGTGAAGAACCAGATCGAGCTGGCCACCGCACAGCTGAATGCCTGGGAGGCGAACAACGCATGAGCGTGAAAGTTTTTATTGACGGTTCTTCCGGCACCACCGGCCTGCGCATCGCCGACCGTCTGGCACAGCGCCCGGAGATCGAACTGCTGAGCATCTCGGCCGAGGGACGCAAGGACGTGAACGAGCGGGCAAAGGTCATCAACTCCGCCGACCTTGCCTTCCTCTGCCTGCCGGATGCGGCTTCCAAGGAGGTCATGCCCCTGCTGCGCCCGGACGTGAAGGTGCTGGACACCTCTACCGCCTTCCGCACCGATGCGGCATGGGACTACGGTTTCCCGGAGCTGAAGGGTCAGAAGGAAAAAATCAAAAATTCCTATCGTGTGGCGGTGCCCGGCTGCTATGCCAGCGGATTTATCAGCATCGCCCGCCCGCTGGTGGAGCTGGGTCTTGCCCCGAAGGATTACCCCTTCAGCTGCACCGGCATCTCCGGCTACTCCGGCGGCGGCAAGAAAATGATCGCCGAGTATGAGAGCGCTGACCGCCCGGCCCACAGCAAGCTGGATGCACCCAAGAGCTACGGCCTGAGCCTTGCCCACAAGCATCTGCCCGAGATGAAGGAGATCAGCGGCCTTGCCCATACGCCCATGTTCGTGCCGGTGGTGTGCGACTACTACTGCGGTATGCAGGTGCTGGTGCCGCTGGATCTGACCGCGGCCGGCACCACCGCCGAAGCGGTGGCCGCCGGTCTGGCAGACTACTACAAGGATGCCGCTACCGTCAAGGTGCACGCCCTGAACGAAGCTCTGCCGGAGAACGGCCTGTACTCCAACGCCATGGCCGGTACCGACCGCATGGAGCTGTACCTGACCGTGAACGCCGCAGGCGACCAGATGATGCTGGTCTCCCTGTTCGACAATCTGGGCAAGGGCTCCTCCGGCGCGGCCGTCCAGTGTATGAACCTGATGCTGGGCCTGGAAGAGACCAAAGGGTTGGAATAAAGATGGCTCGCCCTCTCAGGCGCTGACGCGCCAGCTCTCCCAAAGGGAGAGCCTCTGGCGAAACCGGAAACTTTGCGGGGATTGCCAAAGCCTCAGACTTCCCCCCGGTCGGGGGAAGATGTCGCGTAAGCGACAGAAAGGGGAACGAGGTGGCAATGCGAAGCATTGACGGAGAGGGCGAGGATGCTATAGGGAGGGTATCTTTATGCAGTACAAAGAAGTTTCGGGCGGCATCTGCGCGCCCAATGGATTTGCAGCCGCCGGCGTGAACTGCGGCATCCGCGCAAACCATACCGAAAAATACGATCTGGCACTCATCAAGGCAGAGGTGCGCTGCGCCGCCGCCGGTGTCTACACCACCAACAAGGTCTGCGGCGCGCCCATCAAGGTGGACCGCGCCCACCTGAAGGACGGCTATGCACAGGCGATCCTTGTGAACAGCGGCAACGCCAACACCTGCGCCGCCAACGGCGTCGCTCTGGCCGAAGAGTGCTGCGACATCGTGGGCAAGACCCTCGGCATCGACCCGCAGGACGTTCTGCCCGCTTCCACCGGCGTCATCGGCCAGCCCATGGTCATCGACCCGTTTGCCCGGGGCATCCCTGCCGCCGCCGCAAAGCTGGCCGCTTCCGGGCAGGGCAGCAACGATGCCGCCACCGCCATCATGACCACCGATACTCACAAGAAGGAATACGCCATTCAGTTCGAGCTGGGCGGCAAGATGTGCACCGTGGGTGCCATCGGCAAGGGCAGCGGCATGATCGCCCCCAACATGGCCACCATGCTGGCCTTCTACACCACCGATGCGGCGGTGTCCCCTGTTCTGCTGGAAAAGGCGCTCAAGACCGTGGTGCCCGGCACCTACAACCAGATGAGCGTAGATCTGGACACCTCCACCAATGATACCCTCATCATCATGGCGTCCGGCCTTGCCGGCAACCCTGAGATCTGCGAGGAAAACGAGGACTATCACGCATTTGTCGCCGCCCTGACCGCCATTGCCGAGCATATGTGCGCCGAGCACGCCGGCGACGGCGAGGGCGCTACCCACCTCATCACCTGCGAAGTGACCCACGCCCCCGACCTGAAGACCGCCCGCGCCGTGAGCCGCAGTGTGGTGTGCTCCAACCTGTTCAAGGCCGCTGTGTTCGGCCGCGACGCCAACTGGGGACGCATCCTGTGCGCCATCGGCTATACCCCCGGCGATTTCTCCATCGACAAGGTGTGCGTCTGGCTGTCCAGCAAGGCTGGTGAGGTGTATGTGTGCGAGAATGCCGCCTACCACCCCTACAGCGAGGACGAAGCCGCCAAAGTTCTGGCCGAGCACGATGTGCTGGTCAAGGTTGATATGGGCACGGGCGACGCCAGCGCCAAGGCATGGGGCTGCGACCTGACCTACGATTACGTCAAGATCAACGGCGATTACCGCACCTGATAGGAGCAATCAAACATGAAAAACGAAGAAATGGCGCGCCTTTTTTCCGAGGCGACACCCTACATCCAGAAGTATCACGGAAAGACCATGGTCGTGAAGTACGGCGGCAACGCCATGATCAACGAAGAACTCAAGAACGCCGTTATGAATGATCTGGTCACCCTGACGCTGCTGGGCGTGCGCGTTGTGCTGGTGCACGGCGGCGGCCCGGCCATCAACGAGATGCTCAAGAAAGTGGGCGTGGAGAGCCATTTCGCCAACGGTCTGCGGGTGACCGATGATGCCACCATGGAGATCGTGCAGCAGGTGCTGGCCGGTAAGGTGAATAAGGATCTGGTGGCAAAGCTGCGGGGCCGCGGTGTCGGCCTGTGCGGCATGGACGGCCAGATGCTGCGCTGCACCGAGCTGGATCCTCAGCTGGGTCATGTGGGCGAGATCGTCCATGTGGATGCGACCCTGATCGCCAGCCTGCTGGACGGCGGGTTCATCCCGGTCATCGCCACGGTGGGCATGGATGATCTGGGTCAGGCCTACAACGTCAACGCGGACACGGCCGCAGCCCAGATCGCCATTGCCCTCAAGGCCGAAAAGCTGGTGTCCATGACCGATATCGCAGGCCTGCTGCGGGACAAGGACGACGAAAGCACCCTCATCCCCGAGGTGGAGGTGTCCGAGATCGAGGGCTACAAGTCCGCCGGCATCATTGCGGGCGGCATGATCCCCAAGATCGGCGGCATGGCCGACGCCATCTATCAGGGCGTGCACGAGGCTGTCATCATCGACGGCCGTGTGCCCCACTCCATTCTGCTGGAGCTGTTCTCCAACCGCGGTTCCGGCACCCGTTTCTACCGCCGCAGCCACCGCGAATAAGCATTGCGGAAACAGACAGATGCGCTTATAATAGAAGCGTAAAAAGCCTTCCCCCGATGGGGAAGCCTTCTCCACCCGACAGGAGGTATATCTATGGATTCCGAAAAGGTCATCAAGCGGGACAACGAATATGTCCTGCACACCTATAACCGCAACCCCATCGCGCTGGAAAAAGGCCACGGCCTGCACGCCGTCGGCCCTGAGGGACAGCAGTATCTGGACTTTACCAGCGGCATCGGCGTCAACAGTCTGGGTTACTGCGACCTGACCTGGGCCGAGGCTGTGTCCGAACAGGCTCACAAGCTGCAGCACACCTCCAACCTGTACTATACCGCCCCCTGCGGCAAGCTGGCTAAAAAGCTGTGCAAACGCACCGGTATGAGCAAAGTGTTCTTCGGCAACTCCGGTGCCGAGGCCAACGAGGGCGCTATCAAGGCCGCCCGTAAGTACAGTGTGGATCACTACGGCAAGGATCGCACCACCGTCATCACGCTGGTCAACAGCTTCCACGGCCGCACCATCGCCACCCTGACCGCCACCGGTCAGGAGGTGTTCCATAACTACTTCGGCCCCTTCAACGAGGGCTTTGTGTACGCCCCGGCGGGCGATATCGAAGCGCTGGAAGAGCTGGTGGATCGCCACACCTGCGCCGTCATGCTGGAGCTGATCCAGGGCGAGGGCGGCGTCATGGCGCTGGAACCGGATTATGTGCAGGCCGTGCGCAAGCTCTGCGACGAGAAAGACCTTGTCCTCATCGTGGACGAGGTGCAGACCGGTGTGGGCCGCACCGGCACCTTCCTGTGCTGCGAGCACTACAACCTCAAGCCGGATGTGGTCACGCTGGCCAAGGGTCTGGGCGGCGGCCTGCCTATCGGCGCGGTGCTGCTGAGCGAAAAGGTCGCCGAGGGCATGGGCCCCGGCACCCACGGTTCCACCTTCGGCGGCAACCCGGTGGTCTGCGCCGGTGCCAATGTGGTGGTGGACCGCTTGGATCAGAGCTTCCTTGCCAACGTCAACGAGCGCGCCGTACAGCTGCGCGCCGGTCTGGCAAAGCTGCCCCACGTCAAGAGCATCTCCGGCATCGGCCTGATGGTGGGCATCGAGTTCTACGACGTCAAGGCCGCCGATGTGCTGGATGCCTGCCGCGAGGCCGGTCTGCTGGTGCTGACCGCCAAGACCCGCCTGCGCCTGCTGCCTCCGCTGACCCTCAGCGCCCATGAGGTGGAGATGGCACTGGACATTCTGGGCGATGTGCTGCGCAAGATGGAGCCGACGGCTCCGAAGGAGCAGGCATGAAAAATCTGCTGAAAATGAGCGACCTCTCCCCTGCCGAGCTGATCCACATCCTCGATGTGGCCGACCAGCTCAAGGCACAGCAGAAGCTGGGCGGCACGGCCCCGCTGCTGGCGGGCAAGAGCGTGGCGCTGATGTTCTCCAAGGCGTCCACCCGCACCCGCACCAGCTTTGAGGTGGGTGTGTACCAGATGGGCGGCCTTGGCAACTACATGAACACTTCCGAGCTGCAGGCCGGCCGGGGCGAACCCCTCAAGGACACCGCCCGGGTGCTGGGCCGCTACTACGACTGCGTGGTCTGGCGCACCTACCGCCAGCGCGACCTCGAAGAGTTCGCCGAGCTGGCCGGGGTGCCGGTCATCAACGGCCTGACCGATTATGCCCATCCCTGTCAGGTGCTGGCCGACCTGATGACCATCCGGGAGCACCGGGGCACGCTGGCAGGCCAGAAGCTCTGCTTTGTGGGCGACGGCAGCAGCATGGCCAACAGCCTTATTGTGGGCGGCCTGCTGGCCGGGATGCAGGTGACCTGCGTCTGCCCGGAGAGCTACCGCCCGGCGGCGGATGTGCTGATGTTCGCCCGCAAGTACGGCAGCCAGTTCCACCTGACCGCTGACCCCGCCGAGGGTGTGCGGGATGCCGATGTGGTGGCCACCGCCGTGTGGAACACCGCTGCCCCCGGTACGCCGGAAAGTGAACAGCGCCTGCGGGATTTCGTGGGCTATCAGCTCACCGGCAAGCTGCTGGAAGCAGCAAAGCCGGATGCCATGGTGCTGCACTGCCTGCCCGCTCACCGGGGCGAGGAAATCTCCACTGCCGTGTTCGAGCAGCACGCACCGGAGATCTTCGACGAAGCCGAGAACCGCCTGCACGTGCAGAAAGCTGTGCTGGCCATTCTGCTGGCGGGAAAGTAAGAACAGAAACAAAAAATGGACGTCTGCAGGCCGGCAGACGTCCATTTTTTATGGGAATGTGTGATGGAGAAAGGCTTGTTTTATCAGCTGCGCTTCAGCACAGTGATCAGGGTGTCGCCGGCGGAAACATTGCCGCTCTTGGCGGAAACCACATCCAGGAAGTCGTCGGGATTGGTCACGACGATGGGGGTCACGGTCTCGTAACCTGCCTTCTTGATGGCGTCCAGATCAAAGCAAATCAGCTCCTGACCCTTCTTCACGGCGTCGCCGGTCTTGACCTTTACGTCAAAGCCCTTGCCGCCCAGCTCCACGGTGTCCATGCCGATGTGGATCAGCAGGTCGGCACCGTCGGCGGTGTGCAGGCCGATGGCGTGGCCGGCATCCGCAACGGACTCCACAACAGCGTCCACAGGGGCGCAGATGCGGCCTTCAGCGGGGATCACGGCTGCGCCCTGACCCAGGACATGGCTGGAAAAAGCCTCGTCCTTGACGCTCTCCAGAGCCACGACCTCGCCCTTGACGGGAGAAGCGATGACGATCTTGCCGCCCTGTTCGGTGGAAGCGGGAACAGCCTCCTGTGCGGGAGCGGCAGGCTCGGCGTTCTCTTCGGCGGGGTCATCGAAGCCGATGACGATGGTGGCCGCAGCGGTGACGACCATGGAGATGATGATGGTGATGACGGCGTTGATCACGTTGCCGAAGCCGTCGCCGCCGATGTACACGGGCAGAGCCAGCAGGCCGGCGGTGGTGGAAGAATAGGTGTGCAGGTGGGTCAGGCCGGCAAACAGACCGGCCGCGCCGCCGCCGATGACAGCAGCGTACAGGGGCTTCTTCAGCTTCAGGTTGACGCCGTACAGAGCCGGCTCGGTGATGCCCATCAGAGCGGTGAAGCCGGAGGACAGGGACAGCTCCTTCAGGTTCTTATTCTTGGTGCGCAGGCCGACCATCAGAGAAGCGGTGCCCTGTGCAATGTTGGAAGCCAGCATACCAGGTCCCAGAATGGTGCCGTAGCCCAGCGTTGCGTACTGGATGGTCTGGATGGGGGCAAAGCAGTAGTGCATACCGGTCATGACGAAGAAGGGGCACAGCGCACCCATCAGCATGGGGATGACCCAGCCGGCGTAGTCGTTCAGCCAGTTGAAGCCGATGGCCAGCACCTGACCCACGAGGTTGCCCAGAGGGCCGGCGATGACCACACCGATGATGCCGGTAGCGATGATGGTGATCATGGGAGCGAGGAAGATCTTGACGGCCTTGGGCGAGATCTTGTTGGCCCAGGGCTCGATCTTGCTCTGCACCCAGACGATCAGCAGGATGGGCACGACGGAACCGCCGTAGGACACCATGGTGACCGGGATGAAGCCGAACAGCAGCACCGGATCGCCGGTGTTCAGCGCGGTAAAGCTGGCGTGCAGCAGCACACCGGCCAGCGTGGCGCTGATGTAGGGGTTGCAGGCGAAGTGCTTGGCAGCGGAGTATGCCAGAATGAAGGGCATGAAGCTGAACAGCGCATCGCCGAAGGCGTAGAAGATGGCGTAGGTCTGGGAGCCGTTGCTGATGACATGGGTAGCCACCAGCAGTGCCAGCAGAGCCTTGATCATACCGGAACCGGCCAGCGCGGGGATGACCGGCTGGAAGATGGCGGTCAGGGTGCCGAAGAAGCGCATGATGAGGTTATCGCTCTTTTCGCCCTGCTGCTCGGCAGCGGCATCGTCCTTGAAGTTGCCCAGCTTCTGGATGGCGTCGCACAGGTTGCCCACGTCGGTGCCGATGACGATCTGGAACTGGCCGTTCTTGGTCACGACGCCCTGCACGCCGGAGAGCTTTTTCAGCTCCTCCACCTGAGCGAGCTTGCGGTCCTTGAGGGTGAAACGGAGCCGGGTCATGCAGTGGGTCACGGTGGCAACGTTGTCCTTGCCGCCCACCAGCCGCAGGATCTCGGCGGCGGTCTTCTGGTAATCCATAAAGTGTTTCCTCCTTAGAAACAGTGTGAAAAACATAAGAGATCTATAAAACAGACGCACATCTCCTTCGGGGCGCTGCAGCCGCCCGGCGGGAGATGGGGGTCAGTCTTCGGGTTTGGTGATGCGGCGGATATACACCGTCAGATACATCATTTCCTCTTCCGGGATGGCGATGGTGTACTCCTGCCAGATCATGGAGGCGATGCGCTCGGCGCAGCGGTATTCCTCGGCGTACTGGCTTTTTACCATGTCGTGCAGGAAGCGGTCATTGCTGTCCAGCATCTCATCTTTGAACAGACGCTGCGCAAAAAACTTGAGGTGTGTGACGAAGCGGACATAGTGCATGTCCTCCTCGTTCAGTGCCGCGTCGGAGTAACTGCGCACGATGGCGGTGATTTTTTGAATCAGCTCCAGCGTTTTGGCCGCCTGATTCAGATCGCCGTACTGCAGCTCGCCGTTGACAAGGTGCATGGCAATGGCGCCTGCTTCCTCGGGCGGGAGCTGAAAGCCGGTCTTTTCCTTGATGAGCTGCAGGCCGTACTGCGCGGTCTCGTACTCCTGCGGGTAAAAGGCCTTGATCTCGCTGAGCAGGGTGTTCTGGAAGCCGATGCCCTTTTTCAGCCGCGCGACGGCAAAGCTGATGTGGTCCACCAGATTCAGGAACACGCCCTCGTCCAGCTCGCTGTGCACCAGCTCCTGATGCTTTTTCAGGATGCCTTCGGCAATTTCCAGATAGACCTGCGGCATGTCGGCCAGCAGCGAGTAGCGCTGGGTGCCGATGGCCTTGTTCTTGGGTACGAACTCCTTGACGACGGCCGTCAGATCCACGCTCTGCCCGGGCTTTTGTTTGAAGCCGATGCCGCGCCCGAACAGGATGCGCTCCTGCCCGCGCTCGTTGACAGCGCAGACCGTATTGTTGTTGATGACATTTTTGATCCAAAGCTGTTCCCCGTTCATGGGCGTTCTTCCTCTTTCCATCCAAGGCCGGGCTGGCGGCCGTCCGGGCAAAAAAATAAACCTGACATTATGCCTGATGCCGACACCTCAGCCCCAAGCATAATATCAGGTTTTGCCTGCCGAACAGTAACAAGCCCGAAAAACGTACTCAATTTGTGCCGATAGTATAACATTTTGTTCACAAAATTGTCAACAGCAATTTCGAAAGATTTCTGTTTTGCACGATTTTGCATCAAAAAATTGTGCACAGTGCGCAAAAAATGGAAGCTTCGGCGCGAAAAAGGCCGGGCGCACATTTGTGCGCCCGGCCTTTTCCGGGTTTTGGGGATATTTATGTCATGCGGACTTGCGGTATCCGCGCGGCATCCGAGTTCAGCGGTTTTCGCCGCGCTTGCGGTCGAGGAAGAAACCTGCCGCCATCATGGCAACACCGCTCAGGGCCGTGCCCAGCACAGCCAGCCAGTTGGAGCCGGTCTGGGGCAGGGCTTTAGCGTTCTGCACCGCCGGGTTCACAGCGTTGGCCGGGGTCACAGGTGCGTCCTCGGGTTTTGCGTCCAGAACATCAGGGTTCTGCACGTTGCCCGGCAGCACAGTGCCGTCTGCCGGGGTGGTGTCAGCCGTGCCCGGGGTGACATCCTGCACCGGAGCATCCGGCGCTGCGGGGGTGTCGGGCTTCACGTCCGGGGTGGTGGGGGTGTTGCCCGGCTCTTCCGGTGCCTTGTAGTCATAGGGCACATCGTGGGTCGCACCGCAGCCGTCCACCACACAGGTGTAGCGGATGATGCCCGGCACGCCGGGAGCAGCTTCCTTGATGATCTTCGGGTTGCCCTACTCGTGGTCGTCGTTGGGGCTGTTGTAGGTCTCCTCAATGTACTTCTTGTTGTGGATGGCCTTGTACAGCGTGCCGGTGCCGGTCTCGGCGTTGTAGTTGTTCATAAACTGCACCAGTGCGCCGTGCTCTTCGCCCAGCGAGTCCACGGTAATGTCGTCAAAGTCTACGGCGTCGGTAAGATCACTGCCATACTCATACAGAGCACCCTCGCCAATAGCGCCTTCTCTGGACCCTGGCACAATGGCAGTGATCTTCAAAGCACGGTTGGAGCTGTCGATTTTGACAGTGGTTTTGGTGGTATCCTCGTCGGCATCTTCATGCACACCGCCGCCAATGGCTGCAGCGCCTTTTCCACCAATAGCGGTAATATTACCACCGGTGATATTGATACCAACCGAGCTTGCATCGCACCAGTATCCGGAGCCGATACCGGCCGAGCCCAGATCCCCATAATAATATTCATGATAGGTTCCGCCGTTGGCTGTGATCGTACCGCCGGAGATATTGATTTTAACAGTGGCGTCATAATTCCATTGATCGTTGCCGATACCTGCGCCGCTTGAACCAGTTGCATTGATGATACCGCCGGAAATATTGATCTCAGAAGATTCGTCAGACCCATCACTGACACCGATGCCAACGGTACCGGATGCGGTGATAGTTCCATCCTCGATATCAATTTTGATAAGATCACCAGTAGTATAACCGCCATTTCCAATACCAGTAGCGCTGTCAGCATTGATCACAGTATCCTTGCCGGAAATTTTGATCGTAGCGCCCTCTTCGGCGTTGTCACCAGTGCCGATGCCTGCACCGCGTCTTGATTCGGCCGTGATATTACCGCCGGAGATCGTAATATCAACATTGTCGCCCTGCTCACCGGTGCCAATACCGGCACCGGTGCCGGAAGTTGCTTGAATGGTGCCGCCGGTGATCTCAATACTGGTGGGATGCCATCCGGTATCCTTACGATCATCATCAAAACCGGAACCAATGCCTGCACCAGAACCGGCAGATGCTGTAATATCGCCACCGCTGATTTTGATGTTTGCTGCAGAGCCACTCTTGGCACCGCCGATGCCTGCAGCATCATAGCCGCCGCTAGCAACCACTTTTCCGCCGCTGATTTCAATGTTGGAAGTATGATCATAGTCACCGCTACCGATACCTGCAGCATCAAATCCACCATTAGCAGTCAGCGAACCGGTGGGAGAGTTCTTCTTTTCTTCTTCGCTCTTTTCAGTGCCGTCATCATTGTAGTCATCTTTGATGATCAGATTGCCGGTGCCTTTGGTATCATCCTTTTCCACACCTGCATGATATATACCGCCATTCAAAGTGTTATCGCCGTTCAACTCAATATTAGCAGTGCCGTCGCCTTTTACTTCGAGACCGGCACCGCCATAATTATTGCCGCCGTCACCATCTTCACCTGGTTTGATGGTCACATTATCCAGAGTAATATTTGCCTTGGCGTTCTCGCTCTTAGTATCCACCGTGATACCGTTTTTTTCGGTATCATAGCGACCACAGCTGTTATCAATATTGGCGTCCTTGATGGTCACATCACCGGTGGCGTTATCATCCACATTGATAGTGACGGTGTTGGAAACGGCAGAGGTGTCGTTCTTGTCCTCATGGTCGGTGATGATGGTCTTGCCCTCGTCCAGATGATCCTGATACAGATCACCCTGCGTGATATGATTGCCGTCCTCTTTGGCGTTAACGGTGATATCGCCTTTTTCCAGATAATAGGTGCCCGCAAAGGCCGGTACGGTGCAGGACGCCACCATGGCCAGGAACGTTGCGGTGGAAAGCACCCGCAGTGCCGTCTTGTTGTTCTTTCTCATTGGAATCCCCCCAAAAGTTATTCTCTTACTTTATCCCGTTCTCGGATGCGCCTTTCCCGCTCTGCAAAAGCAGCCGCAGCGGAAAAAACACATCTTTGACTGTATTATAATTCGGGGGGGGGGGGGGTAAAGCTCAAGCAGAAAAGTGCCGAAAATGAGGGGAAATTGTATTTTTCATCAAAACCGCACAAATTTTACAAAGAAATTATGCGGAATGCCGAAGGATTTCAGGCAAAACCGGCGCGGAAAAGCTCAGACCTTTGCCGCGCCCGCGTCCAGAATTTTGTCGAACCGGGCAAAGAAGGTGATGGTGGTGATGGTAGCCGCCAGAATGTCGCTGACCGGCTCCGCCAGAAACACGCCGAACACCGGGTCGGAGACGACGTGCGGCAGGATGAAGATGAGCGGGATCAACAGGATAATCTTGCGCAGACAGGCCAGCAGCAGGCTGACCTTCGCCTGCCCCAGCGCCATAAAGCTCTGCTGGCAGGCGATCTGGAAGCCCATGGCAAAAATGCCCGCCATATAAATGCGCATGGCCCATGTGGTGTAGGAGATGAGCGCGGAATCGGAGGTGAAGATGCCTGCCACGGCCCCGGGTGCCAGCATCATCAAAAGCCAGAACCCGCAGGTGTAACCGCCGCACAGGGTCAGCTGAAAGCGGAAGGCTTCCTTGACGCGGGGCTTTTTGCCCGCGCCGAAGTTGAAGCTCATCACGGGCTGACCGCCCTGACACACGCCCTGAATGGGCAGGGTGCACAGCTGGGATGCGCTGGTGATGACGGTCATGGCACCTACGGCCACATCGCCGCCGTACCGCGCCAGACTGGAACTGAAACTGATGGACAGCAGGCTCTCGGTGGAAAGCATGACAAAAGACGAAATGCCCAGCGCCAGCACCGGCAGGATGACCGCTTTCTCCGGGCGGAGAAAGTCCCGGCGGAGGTGCAGGATGGTTTTGGAGCCGGTGAGGAATTTCAGGATCCACACCGCGCCCACGGCCTGACTGAGCACCGTGGCAATGGCCGCGCCCCGCACGCCCAGCCCGAACCCGAAGATGAGGATGGGATCCAGAATGATGTTGATCACCGCACCGATGACGGTGGTGAGCATACTGGTTTTGGCAAAGCCCTGGGTCGTGATAAAGGGGTTCATGCCCAGCACCAGCAGCACGAACACCGCGCCGAGGATGTAAATGCGGCTGTAGCTCAGCGCATACGGCAAGGTGGCGTCGCTGGCGCCGAACAGCCGCAGCAGCCCCGGCGCCCCGGCGTAGAACCCGACCGTCAGCACGGCCGCGAAGGCCAGCAGCACCGTAAAGCTGTTGGAGATGATCTTTTCGGCCTGCTGCCGGTCCCCCTGCCCCAGTGCGATGGCGGTGCGCGGTGC
>CAKSZM010000011.1 GCA_934525735.1 uncultured Faecalibacterium sp.
AAGGGCAAGTACGTCAGCGAGGGCATGATCTTTGCTGCCGACACCGCCGACGGCGGCTGCTCCATTGCTTTCTACGGCGATGACACCCCGGTCGGCAGCCGCATCCACTAAGCCATGAAGAAAACGATCGTTTCCCGCGCCGAAAAGCTGGATAAAATTTTCGGCACGCCGGTGTTCGCCGTTCTGCTGGCCATTTTCTGCAATGTGCTGTGGGGTTCGGCCTTCCCCTTCATCAAGATGGGCTACCGGCTGTTCTCCATCGATTCCTCCAACACCGCCTCTATCCTCTGCTTTGCAGGGGTGCGGTTCATGCTGGGCAGCTTTCTGGTATTGCTGGGCAGTGTGCTGCTGCAGGGCCGGGTGCCGCGTCTCCCGCGCGGCAGGGTTGCCGCCGAGTGCTGTGCACTGGGTCTGTGGCAGACCACGTTTCAGTACGCCTTCTATTATATCGCTGTTGCCATGCTCACCGGTGCCTTTGGCGGCATCCTGAACAGCACCCAGAGCTTTCTGGGCGTTATCTTTGCCCACTTCATCTACGGCAATGCCGACCGCATGACCCCTGCCAAAACACTGGGCTGTGTCATCGGCTTTGCGGGCGTGCTCATCGGCACGCTGGGCAACCACGGCAGCGGCAGCGGCTGGGGCGTGTTCTGCATGATGACGGCCACCGTCATCTTTACCCTGTCCGGCCCGTGGAACAAATCCGTAACCAAAAAAGCAGACAGCTTTGCCGTCTGCTTCATCAACCTGTTCGTGGGCGGTCTGGCACTGTTCGTGCTGGGTGCGGTCATGGGCGGCAGGCTCCATGTGCAGAGCGCACTGGCGGTGGTGGTCATGCTGTATCTGGCCTTCATCTGCGGGGCAGGCTATGTGCTGTGGGCGCTGCTGATGAAGAACAACCCCGTCAGCCGCATTTCCATCTTCGGGTTCGTGAATCCGGTGGTGAATGTGCTGCTGAGCGCCGTGCTCAACGGCGAACCGCTGCTGCGCTGGCAGTATCTGGCGGCGCTGGTGTTCGTCTGCGTGGGCATCTGGCTGGTGAACAAAGCCCCCGCTAAAAAGGAGGGCGTATGACCGGCCCGATTTTTGACACCCATGCGCACTACAGCGCCCGCGCCTTTGACGCCGACCGCTTCGCCCTGCTGGACAGCCTGCCCGGCAAGGGCGTGGTGGGCGTATGCGAACAGGCCACCCACTCCGGGGACGCACCCCGGGTGCTGGAACTGGCGCACCGCTATCCGTGGGTGGTGGCTGCTATCGGCATCCACCCGGAAAGCCTGCTGCCTGCCGCCGACTGCGGCGAAGATGGCCCTGCCCCCACGGTGTCGGTATACGGCGGCGACTGGGCGGCCGAAATGCGCGCCCTTGCCCCCTGCTACGAGGACCCCAAGGTGGTGGCCGTGGGCGAATGCGGGCTGGACTACCACTGGCCGGTACCGAAGGATGCACAGCTGGCGCTGTTTGAAGCTGAGATCCGGCTGGCGCTGGAACTGGACAAACCCATCATCGTGCACGACCGCAACGCTCACGCCGATGTTTACGCCCTGCTGAAAAAATACCAGCCGAAGGGCATCGTCCACTGCTATTCCGGCAGTGCAGACGACGCGGTATGGCTGGCAAAGCAGGGATTATCCATCGGGTTCGGCGGCGCCTGCACCTTCAAGGGTGCCAAGCGGGCGGCAAAAGCCATCGCCGCCCTGCCGCTGGAATCCATCGTATTGGAGACCGACTGCCCTTACATGGCGCCGGAACCGGTGCGCGGCACCCGCTGCGACAGCTCCCTCATCCGCTATGTGGGCGAGTATATCGCCCGTCTGAAGGATATCCCCGCGGAAGAGGTGTTCCGCACTACAGCCGAAAGCGCCCGCCGGGTGTATGGGCTGTAACCCCCGCAAGATGCAGGGTCTTCGCCCTGTTTCTGTATAGATCAAGTGTAAAAATCCACACTGTTATAAGGAGATTTCTATCATGAAAGCACGCATCCCCAAACACCGCGAGTTCATCATCAACTTCCCCGACAGCATCGACAACGCCAAGGCCAACGAGGGCTGGGCAAAGCTGCAGCAGATCGTGGAAGACTACAAGAAGGCCCACAACGGTGCTTCCGTCTACGCTCCCACCTTCATCGAGGACTGCGAGCCCGAGGTGAAGAAGCTGCAGGAAGAGTACGGCTTCGAGTACACTGTCGAGTACGTTCAGTAATTTTTGACCTGTTTAAAACGGCTCTGCACCAGAACGGTGCAGAGCCGTTTTTGCTGTCAGGTGTTCTCTGCCTGTCCCATCAGATCCATAAACGCCTGCGTATACCGGGGCAGGTAGTTCCCGGCGCGCCATGCTGCCACCGATTCCAGCGGCAGGGTGCAGTCCCGCAGAGGGACAGCGCTGAAATCCGTGTCCAGATGCAGGTTCCGCAGCAGTTCCCCGCTCATGAAGGCCACCCCGTAGCCGTTGGCCGCCAGCGCCGCCGCTGCACGGATGTTGCTGCTTTCCAGAATTTCCTCTGTCTTCAGCCCCCGGGTCTGCAGTTCCTGCAGGATATACTGTCCCTGACGCTGGGTGCGGTTCTGCAGCAGCAGGGTCTGCCCTTCCAGCCATTCCCACGCAAAGCTGGCTTCTGCCATCGGCGCCGACACCGTGGACATGGATCAGATCCAGCTGCACCCCACTGTGTACCAGAAGAACGGCCTGCTGGTCTCTGAGAGCGTGCGCAGCATGGGCGGCATTCTGGTGAACGCCGAGGGCAAGCGTTTCTGCAACGATATGTCCACCCGCGACGCAGTTTCCAATGCCGAGCTAGAGCAGCCGGGCGCTTACGCCTACATCATCTTTGACCAGCGCATCGTGAACGACCTGAAGTCCTGTGAAAAGTACATCAAGAACGGCCTGACCGTTTCGTCCGACAGCTACGAAGGTCTGGCCAAGGAGATGGGTCTGGAAGGCGAAGCCGCTTCCAACTTCGTGGAGACCATGAACACCTGGAACGCTTCCGTCGCTGCCGGTGAGGACGCCGAGTTCGGCCGCAGCAACGGTATGGACGGCGATTTGTCCACCGCACCCTACTACGCCATCAAGATCGCACCGGGCATCCACCACACCATGGGCGGCCTGAAGATCAACACCGAGACCGAAGTTCTGGACACCAACGGCACCGCCATCCCCGGCCTGTATGCGGCCGGTGAGACCACCGGCGGCGTCCACGGCGGCAACCGCATCGGCGGCAATGCTGTGTGCGACTTCGTGGTGTTCGGCCGCATCGCCGGCAAGAATGCTGCCGCCTACGCAGCACAGTAAATCCCATCGCGTTTCTTCTTTTTCTTCTCTTCTTAATCAAAAGGAGCAGCATCCGCACGGGTGCTGCTCCTTTTGCGTTCTCTCAGAGACTCAGTTCGTGGTAGGTTTCGCCTTCCAGCGTTTTCCAGCGGAACGTCTTCCCTTCCAGCGTCATGTAGCTGTGGGCGCTGCCCTCTTTCGGGATGCTCAGTGAGCCGGGGTTCAGGTAGAGATTTCCTTCCCCGAACTCGGTCCACGCTGGGATATGGGTATGGCCGTGCAGCAGGATATCCCCCGGTGCCAGCGGCGGCAAGTTTTTCAGGTTGTGCACATGACCGTGGGTGGCGTAGACCAGACGCTGCCCCACCGGCAGCACCGCATAGTCCGCCAGAATGGGAAAATCCAGCACCATCTGGTCCACCTCGGCGTCACAGTTGCCCCGCACGCACAGCAGCTTCGGCTTCATGCCGTTCAGCATCGGTATGACCTCTTTGGGCGCGTAGCCCTCGGGCAGGTCGTTGCGGGGGCCGTGGTACAGCAGGTCGCCCAGCAGAAGAAGCCGGTCGGCATCCTCCCGCTCAAAGGCTTCGATCATCCGGCGGCAGTAAACAGCCGACCCGTGCAGGTCGGACGCGATCATCCATTTCATGGCAGAGTCTCCTTTTCTTTCTGAAATGCTGTTTTTATTGTAGCGCCGGGCCGGAAAATGGTCAAGCTTGTAAAAGTCATACTTTTGTTTCAGAACCTCTTGACATCCGCCGGAAAGTGTGCTATCTTACAGATAATAAAATCCGTGTGGAATTTTACAGCATCATGCTACTTTTCGCCACACAATGACTTCAAAAAAGCCATTGTGTGGCTTTTTTGTGCGCAATTTTTCGTTTGAAGGAGCGACCCGAAAATCATGAATGAAACCTTTATGAAAGAAAAACCGGTGCTGCCGCTGCTGATCTCGATGGCACTGCCGAATGTCATCTCCATGCTGGTGAACAGCCTGTACAACATCGTGGACAGCCTGTTCGTAGCCCGCATCAGCGAAGACGCCGTGACCGCCCTGTCGCTGGTATACCCCATCCAGAACTTTGCCAACGCCATTGCCATCGGCTTCGGCGTGGGCATCAACGCCATGATCGCGCTGTATCTGGGCGCAGGCGACCGCAAAAAGGCCGAGACCGCCGCCACCCACGGCATGGTGCTCAGCCTTGTGCACGGCGTGCTCATCACGGCGGTCAGCATCGCCATCATGCCGGGCTTTCTGCGCCGGTTCACCAGCGACGAGAACCTCATTGCCTCCGGCATCACCTACTCCACCATCGTGTTCCTGTTTGCCACGATCAACATGGCAGCCCTCGCCTTTGAAAAGATCTTTCAGGCCATCGGCCGCATGAAGGTGACCATGATGGCGCTGGTGTTCGGCTGTGTGTGCAACATCATCCTCGACCCTATTTTGATTTTCGGTCTCGGCCCGGTGCCCGCCATGGGCATTGCGGGCGCAGCCCTTGCCACCGGCATCGGCCAGCTGCTGAGCCTGTGCGTCTATCTCTTCGTCTACACCCGCACGGAAGTGTCGGTGCGGCTGCGCCGCAGCTGCCTTTGCCCGGACGCCGCACTGGACGGCAAACTCTATGCCATCGGTGTGCCGGCCATTCTGAATCTGGCTCTGCCTTCTCTGCTCGTCACCTTCCTCAACGGACTGCTGGCGGCTTTCTCCCAGAGCTATGTGACGGTGCTGGGCATTTACTACAAGCTGCAGACCTTTTTGTATCTGCCCGCCAGCGGCATCGTGCAGGGGATGCGTCCGCTCATCGGCTACAACTACGGTGCCGGACAACACGCCCGCGTAAAAAAGCTCTATGACCTCACCTTCTTTATGAGCGCTGCCATCATGACCGTTGGCACCGTTATCTGCCTGTTTGCCGCACGCCCGCTGATGGGCCTGTTCACCTCGAACCCCGAGACCCTCGCCTACGGCGAGACCGCCCTGCGCATCATCTGCCTTGGCTTTGTGGTGTCGGCAGTGTCCACCACCTCTTCCGGTGCGCTGGAAGGGCTGGGCAAGGGCATGGAGTCGCTGGTCATTTCTCTGTGCCGCTACGTCATTTTCATCATGCCGCTGGCCGCATTGCTGTGCCATCTGTTCGGTGCGGACGGCGTCTGGCACGCATTCTGGATCACCGAAGCGCTTTCGGCCGCCGTGGCCTACGGCGTGTATCATAAAGCTGTGATCCGCCGCTGAGATTTTTCTGCCCCGGAAGGACTGCCGTTCTTCCGGGGCTTTTCTATGCACAAATTCCCAGTAAAGCGGTCGGATTTCTTTGTGGATTTCTCCGAAGTGTATGAACACTTTATGACCCCTCTTGCAATTCCTATTAAAAAGATATAGAATACAGCCAGAGAGTTATCCTAGTATGTCGCTCGGATATGAGTGGCATACCCGGTTTTGTTATCTGGAGGTGCATTTTATGAGCAGCCCGCTGCTGGAAGTCAAAGATCTGCAGGTCACGGTCGGCGAGGAGCAGAAAGTTCTGCTGGACGGCCTGAACCTGACCATTAACCCCGGTGAGACCCATGTTCTCATGGGCCACAACGGTGCCGGCAAATCCACCCTGATGAGCGCCCTGATGGGCGATCCCCGCTACACCGTCACCCGCGGTCAGATTTTGTTCAACGGTCAGGATGTGACCCACGAGCCTGCCGACGTCCGTGCCCGGGCGGGCATGTTCCTGTCGTTCCAGACGCCGGAGGAGATTCCCGGCATCACGCTGGAAAATTTCCTGCGCACGGCGCAGAACGCCATTACCGGAAAGCCGGTCAAGGTGTTCGCGTTCCGCAAGGAACTGGCACAGCAGATGGAAGCGCTGGGCATGGACCCGTCCTACGCCGACCGCTATCTGAATGTGGGCTTCTCCGGCGGTGAAAAGAAAAAGAGCGAGATCTTGCAGCTGCTGATGCTCAAGCCGAAGCTGGCCCTGCTGGATGAGACCGACTCCGGTCTGGATGTGGATGCCGTCAAGACAGTGGCACAGGGCGTGCGCGCCTACCACAACGAGACCAACGCTCTCATCATCATCACCCACAACGCCAAAATTCTGGAAGGCCTGAAGGTGGACTATGTTCATGTGCTGGATGACGCCCACATCGTGCGCACCGGCGGCGGCGAACTGGTGAACGAGATCATCGAGGAGGGCTTCCGCGCGGTGAAGGAGGACAATGCAGAATGAGAGCCTTTGAGACCGAAAAGACCGATGTCGCCGAGGTGGACCGCAGCATCTACGACATCCGGGACGGCAACAACGCCGCCTTTGAAGTGAGCTCCGGCCTGACCCGGGACATCGTGGAGCAGATCTCTGCCGAAAAGCACGATCCGGACTGGATGCGGGAGTTCCGTCTGAAGGCGCTGGACATCTACAACAAGATGCCCGTTCAGAACTGGGGTCCGTCCATCGAAGGGCTGGATATGCACAACATCGTCACCTATGTGCGCCCCAACACTGAGATGCGCGGCAAGTGGAGCGAAGTACCCGAGGATATCAAGAATACCTTTGAGCGGCTGGGCATCCCCAAAGCCGAGCGGGCTTCGCTGGCCGGTGTGGGTGCGCAGTACGACTCGGAGGTGGTCTACCACAACGTCAAGGCCGAGGTGGCCGCACAGGGCGTGGTGTACACCGACATGGAAAGCGCGCTCACCGGCCCCTATGCCGAACTGGTGCACACCCACTTCATGAAGCTGGTGCCACCCACCGACCACAAATTCGCCGCCCTGCACGGCGCGGTGTGGAGCGGCGGTTCCTTTGTATATGTACCCGCCGGGGTGCATGTGGAGATCCCTCTTCAGTCCTACTTCCGGCTGAACGCGCCCGGCGCCGGTCAGTTCGAGCACACCCTCATTATCGTGGACAAGGGCGCTTACCTGCATTTCATCGAGGGCTGCTCCGCGCCCAAATATAACGTTGCAAACCTGCACGCAGGCTGCGTGGAAATTTACGTCGGCGAGAATGCCCGGGTGCGCTACTCCACCATCGAAAACTGGTCCAAGAACATGTACAATCTGAACACCAAGCGTGCAAAGGTGGAAAAGGGCGGCACCATCGAGTGGGTGTCCGGCTCTTTCGGCTCCCACACCTCCTGCCTGTATCCCATGAGCATCCTTGCGGGCGAAGGCGCACGCATGGAGTTCACCGGCATCACCTTTGCCGGTGCCGGGCAGGATCTGGACACCGGCGCCAAGGTGGTGCACGCAGCCCCCAACACCAGCTCCCATATCACCACCAAATCCATTGCCCGGGACGGCGGCATTTCCAACTTCCGCAGTTCCGTCACCGTACTGCCGAACGCGAAGAACAGCAAATCCGCTGTCTCCTGCGAAAGCCTGATGCTGGACGACCGCTCCCGCTCGGATACCATCCCTGAGATGGACATCCGCTGCGACGCCGTGGACGTGGGCCATGAGGCAAAAATCGGACGCATCAGCGAGGAAGCCGTGTTCTATCTCATGAGCCGCGGCCTGTCCGAGGAGGATGCCCGGGCGCTCATCGTGGGCGGCTTTGCCGAGCCCATCGCCAAAGAACTGCCCGTGGAGTACGCCGTGGAAATGAACAATCTGATCCATCTGGAAATGAAAGGCAGCATCGGCTGAGAGGGGGCATTTTTGATGAACGAAACCAATATGAACCGCCTGCCGGTGCCTACATGGAACCAGTGCGGCGTCAATACGGCCCCGAAGGCCGCAGCTCTGCCGGAGCTTTCCGGCGACTGGGGCGATGCCAATTTTGCCGTCACCCTGCCTGCCGGGGTCGGTGAGAGCGAAGAGGAATTTTCCAATTTTGCCGAGAGCGGCATGGGCGCGGAAGCAGACGCTTTCCTGCTGGAAAACGCCACTGTCCGCCATGCACTGACCGTGGCCGAGGGTGTTGCTGTGGCTGAGCCTGCCGTATTTGAGTTTACGCTGGACACCGCCCATCCCGGCGCACTGAGCGTGCTGGATGTAGACGCCAAAGCGAACAGCAGCCTGACCCTTGTACAGGTGCTGCGCGGCGACGCCGAAAACGGCGCGGCCGCAAACCTTGTGCGCATCCGCGCCGCCGAGGGCGCGCACGTCAAGCTTGTACAGGTGCAGATGCTGGGTTCCCGTGCACGCCGCTGGGATGCCGTTGCCGTGGAAGAGGGCACCGGCGCAAAGGTGGAGCAGGTGCGTGTGGAGCTGGGCGGCAGCGTTTCCGCCTGCGGCACCCGCGCTGTGCTGGACCATACAAAAGCCGAGTATGATCTGGATGCTGTCTATTTCGGCAGCCGGGAGGCCGTACTGGACTACAATGATGTCTCAGTGCACACCGCCAAAGACACCCTGTGCGAGATGCACACCGCCGGTGTGCTGACCGGCAGCGCAAGTAAAATTCTGCGCGGCACTATCGATTTCCGCCGGGGTGCAAAGCGCGGCGTCGGCCACGAGAGCGAGGATGTGCTGCTGTTCAGCCCTGCAGCCCGCAACCGCACGGCACCGCTGATCCTCTGCGGAGAGGAAGAAGTGGAAGGCCAGCACGCCGCTTCCATCGGCCGGCTGGACGAAGAAAAACTCTACTATCTGCGCTCCCGCGGGCTTTCGGAAGCACAGGCGCGCCGCCTGATGGTGGACGCCCGGTTTGCTCCCGCTCTGGACAAGATCCCGCTGGAAGCCCTGCGCGAAGAAGTGCGCGCCGAAGCCGCAAGGAGGCTGGATGAAGATGCAGAATAACCCGTGGGTCAAGGATTTTCCCATTCTGGCGGCAGACGAAAACGGTAACCGTCTGGTCTATCTGGACAGCGCCGCCACCACCCAGCACCCCACGCAGGTGCTGGACGCCGTGACCAACTATTATAAAAAGGATAACGCCAATCCCCACCGGGGCGTTTACGAGCTGGCCATGCGTGCCACCGACGCCCACGAAGGTGCCCGGCACCGGGTGGCGCAGTTCTTCGGGGCACAGGACGATGAGATCGTCTTTACCCAGAACACCACCGAGGGGCTGAATCTGGTGGCTTACAGCTACGGGATGCACTTTCTGCATGAGGGCGACGAGATCGTGCTGTCGGTGGCCGAGCACCACTCCAATCTGGTGCCGTGGCAGCGGGTGGCGCAGGCCACTGGTGCAAAACTGCTCTACCTGTACCCCAACGCCGCCGGGTATCTGACCGAAGAAGAGCTGGATAAAAAGATCACCGCAAACACAAAGCTGGTGGCCATCGGCATGGTGTCCAACGTGCTGGGTCTGCGCGCCCCGGTGGAAGCCATCGTTGCCCGCGCCCACGCGGTGGGAGCTGTTGTGGTGCTGGACTGCGCCCAAAGCGCACCCCATATGCCGGTGGATGTGAAGCAGCTGGATGTGGATTTTGCCGCCTGCTCGGCGCATAAGCTCTATGCACCCATGGGCATGGGTTCACTGTACGCCCGGGCAGAACTGCTGGATAAGATGCCGCCCTTCCTCAGCGGCGGCGACATGATCGGCACCGTGCACGAACACAGCGCCACCTGGGCAGAAGGCCCCCGCAAATTCGAGGCCGGCACCCGCAACGTGGGCGGCGAAGTGGGCTTTGCCGCTGCGCTGGACTATATGCAGAACATCGGCTGGGACGCCATGATGTCCCACGAACACGCCCTGCTGGACCGGATGCTCAAGGGCATGGCGCAGATGCCGTGGCTGACTGTCTACGGCGACCCCACCGCCGCCAACCGGTTCGGTGTGGTGTCCTTTAACGTAAAGGATGTGCACCCCCACGATGTAGCCACCATTCTGGATGCTGGCGGCGTGGCCATCCGCGCCGGGCATCATTGCGCACAGCCGCTGATGGACTTTCTCGGCATCGGCTCCTGCTGCCGCGCCAGCGTGGCCGTTTACAACACCGAAGAGGACGTGGACGCCCTGCTGAACAATCTGGAACTGGTACGGAAGGTGATGGGCTTATGAATCTGAATGAACTGTATACGCAGGTGATCACCGAAAACAGCCGCAGCAAGGAAAACCGCCACCCGGTGGAAAACGCCACCCACAGTCTGGAAGGGGTCAACCCCAGCTGCGGCGACGACATCACCCTGCAGCTGCGGGTGAAGGACGGACGGATCGAAGATGCCGGTTTCATCGGCAGCGGCTGCGCCATCTCGCAGGCCTCTGCTTCCCTGATGATCGACCTCGTCAAGGGGCGCACCGTTGAGGACGCCCGGCGGCTGATCGGCCTGTATTTCGACATGATCAAGGGCAAAATCACCCCGGAGCAGCTGGATGATCTGGAGGATGCCGCCGCACTGCAGGGCATCGCCCATGTGCCCGCCCGGGTCAAGTGCGCAGTGCTTGCATGGCACACACTGGAAGAAGCGCTGGACGGGGAAGGCAAAGTAGAGTAACTTCTTTTTCAGTGGGGAGAGCTTTTTTACAGGCTCTCCCCTCTTTTTTGCCCATTTTATTTGACAGTACGCCAGTTCTGCGGTAAAATAAGGTGTTTGTTTTCCGGCATTGCGGCCGGAAAGGGACGTATTCTGACAGAGGATGTGGGTAAAAATCATGATCGAGACGATCACGGCCGTCAACACGGCGGTCAACAACTTTATCTGGGGCATCCCCGCCATGGTGTGCATCATCGGCGTGGGACTGCTGCTCAGCGTACGCACGGGCTTTTTGCAGATCCGCAAATTCCCCTACGCCATCAAGACCACCATCGGGCGCATGTTCCGCAAAAAGGACGCTTCCGACGGTGCCATGACGCCGTTTCAGGCTGTGTGCACCGCGCTGGCCGGTACGGTGGGCACCGGCAACATCGCCGGCGTGGCCGGTGCCATTGCCATCGGCGGCCCGGGCGCGGTGTTCTGGATGTGGTGCTCGGCGCTGCTTGGCATGTGCACCAAGTTTGCCGAGGTGACGCTGGCCGTGCACTTCCGCGAGCGCAGCGAGACCGGCGAGTGGGTGGGCGGCCCCATGTATTACATCAAGAACGGTCTGGGCAAAAACTGGCAGTTTCTGGCGGTTCTCTACTCGCTGTTCGGCGTGCTGACCGTGTTCGGCACCGGCAACGCCACGCAGGTCAACACCATCGTGGCCGCCATTGATACCGCCCTGCTGGAGTACGGCGTGGTGGGCAGCGGCGCGCTTTCCACCCTGAACCTTGTGGCGGGCATCGCCGTGGCCATGCTGGTGGCCATGGTGCTGCTGGGCGGCATCAAGCGCATCGGCAGCGTCAGCGAAAAGCTGGTGCCCTTCATGGCGCTGTTCTACATCGTGCTGGCCGTGGGCGTCATGGTGCTGAATGTTGAGCGCCTGCCTTATGTGTTCGAGTCCATCATTGCAGGCGCATTCAACCCTGCCGCCTTCACCGGCGGCACCATCGGCAGCCTGTTCGTCAGCATGCAGAAGGGTGTCTCCCGCGGTATCTTCTCCAACGAGGCCGGTCTTGGCACCGGCTCCATCGCCCATGCCTGCGCCGACACCAGAAAGCCGGCCAAGCAGGGCATGTTCGGCATCTTTGAGGTGTTTGCCGACACCATCGTCATCTGCACCCTGACCGCCATGGTCATCCTGTGCAGCGGCACCCCGGTCAACTACGGTTCCGCTGCCGGCGCCGAGCTGACCATCTCCGGTTTCACCGCCACCTACGGCGGCTGGGCTTCCATCTTCACCGCCGTGGCGCTGTGCTGCTTCGCCTTTTCCACCATCATCGGCTGGGGGTTGTACGGCTCCCGCTTTCTGGTGTTCCTGTGCCGCAGCGACAAGGTGGCAAAGCCCTTCTTCGTGGTGTACTCCTTCGTGTCCATTCTGGGCGCAACGGTGGATCTGGGTCTTTTGTGGAGCATCGCCGACACCTTCAACGGCCTGATGAGCATCCCGAACCTCATCGCGCTGCTGCTGCTCTCCGGCACGGTGGTCAAGCTGACCAAAGAGTTCTTTGCATCGGAAGGCTGATTTTTCTTTGATATGGCAAAGGGGCTGTTGCACATCGTTTTAGCCGAAAGTGCAGCAGTCTTTTTCAAAATCAAACGTATAATCAAACAATTCAAAAAAGCATGTGCATCACAAATCCATCGAAAATTTCTGTTTTTCGAGAAAATTTGTTGCACATGCTTTTGTTTTGGACATTGATACTGTTTGATTCTTACGCCTATTCGTACAAAAATAGAGGCTGTCGCATGTTCGACCGCGCCACCCTGAAGCCCGACGCTGTGCCCGGCTGCGAGCAGACCGAGAACGGCGAGAGCGGCTTCTTCTGGATGGGCAGCCAGCCGTTCCTGAAGGTCAACTCCCGCGGCGAGCGTTTCTTCAACGAGTCCGGCACCTACGAGGGCATCCTGCACGCCGACGAGTTCAACAAGGATCACTGCCATTATACCATTTTTGACTCCGATTGGCCAACCTACATTCAGGAGTTCAAGACCCATGGCTGCAGCCGCATGTTCCCGTTCCCGAACAATGCGGACCCCAACATCCCCTATCAGGCTGTGGAAAACGGCATGCTGCCGGGTCTGGTGGAAAACGGCTTTGTGTTCAAGTGCGACACCATCGCCGAGCTGGCTGAAAAGCTGGGCCTGCCCGCAGACCAGCTGGAAGCTACCGTCGAGCGCTACAACGAGCTGTACGACAAGGGCGTGGACGAGGACTTCGGCAAGGAAGCTCACCGCATGAGCGCCATCCGCACCGCTCCCTTCTATGGTGCCAAAAACACCGGCTACATCCTGTGCACCATGGACGGCATCCAGATCAACCAGAACATGAACGCTGTGGATACCAACAACGACCCCATCCCGGGTCTGTACGTTGTGGGCAACGACTCCGGCGGATACTTCTCCGGCACCTACCCCAACCTGTCCACCGGCGCAGCCTGCGGCCGCACTGTCACCTTCGGCCGCCGCGCAGGCCGCATCGCCGCCACCGAGGGCATCTGATTTTCGTCATCCCCTGAGATTTTTCTTTCTTCTTTTTATAAAGGCACGGCAGCTTTTTCCGCACGGAAGGGCTGCCGTGCTCTTTTGCTGCCCAGGCGGAAACAACACTGCTCGTTAATTTTTCTACTTGCCGCTTTCCTCTTGCAGCTCTTCTGCATCCGCGCTATTGTATACAAGAGAGTTTCGACACGTTTCAGCATTTCAGAGGAGGAATCGACAAATGCCTGAATTTCCGCGCTCTGACTTCCGGCTGCATGTAGGCTGGCGCAACATCAAGACCTCGGTCACAGCCATGCTGGCGGCCATGATTTATTGTCTCATCGGCCGCAACCCGGCCTTTGCCTGCATCGGCGTCATCGTGGCGCTGCTGGTCAACCATTTCCTGCCGCGGGAGCGTGTGGTCGCCCTGTGGGAGGGCTTCAAAAAGCGCATCGGCATCGCAAAGTAAACTACGGCGCTGCGGCACATGGTTTTGTGCGGCAGCGCCGTCTTATTTTGTGCCGCTTCTTTTCAAACCGGGCAGTTCATGCTACAATAGGTAAAAAACAGAATCGGGGGGAACCGTTTTGGATTTTTATGGTACCATCGGCCCGGCCTGCGCGCAGCCGGACATCCTGCGGCGGATGGTGGACGCCGGTATGACCGGCATCCGTATGAATCTTTCTCACGGGCCGCTTTCGGCCCACGCCGACTGGCTTGCACTGATCCGTGAAGCCGGCATCCGGGATCTGCTCATCGACCTGCAGGGGCCGGAACTGCGCATCGGCACCCTGCCGCAGCCCGTGGCTCTGGCTGCCGGTGACGCCGTGCGGCTGGGGCAGGGCGGCATTCCCTGCCCGGAGGCTCTGGTGCAGGCGGCAAAGCCGGGGCAGGAGCTTTTGCTGGACGACGGCAAACTGCTGGTGCGGGTAACATCTGCCGTGGCCGACGCACTGCAGTGCACTGTGGTGCGGGGCGGAGTGCTGCTCAGCCGCAAAAGCATTGCGGCTCCGGGGCTGGAGGTGCCTTCGCCGACCCTGACGAAAGAAGATCTGCAGAACCTGAACGTCGCAGTGCAATGCGGCATCACCGGCGTAATGCTGCCCTTTGTGCGGGGCGCCGCCGACCTGCTCGCCCTGCGCCATGCACTGGAGCAGGCCGGGGCGGGCAGCATCCGCATCTTTGCCAAGATCGAAAACATGGCCGGTGTTCATGCCCTGCCGGAGCTTCTGCCCCTTGCGGACGAGATCGTCATTGCCCGGGGAGACCTTGGCAACGCCATGCCGCTGTGGGAGCTGCCCCGCTGCCAGAAACAGCTTTCGGCTGTCTGCCGGGCGGCCGGCGTTCCCTTTATGGTGGTGACCCAGATGCTGGACAGCATGTGCACCCGCGCCGTGCCGACCCGTGCCGAGGTGAGCGACATCTACAACGCTGTTCTCGACGGCGCTTCCAGCGTGATGCTCACCGGCGAGACTGCCGCAGGGCAATACCCTGTGCAGGCCATGGAGTATCTGGTGCGGACCGCCCGCACCGCCCTGTAAGTTTTCTCTCCGCAACGCACACCGCGCACCGGAAACCGCTTTCCGGTGCGTTTTTTTGTCTGTATCCTGTAAAAAGAGATGGATTCTCCTGTCATAATAAGGTATAATACGGGTAAATATTACTTTTGAAAGAGGTTTTGGGTTTATGGGAATCGTCGTTCTCGGAGCTGTTTTTGTGGATATCAAGGGCTACCCCCTTTCTACTTATATCCCGGGCGGCCGCAACGCCGGGCGCATCGAGCAGGTGCACGGCGGCGTGAGCCGCAATGTGGCCGAGGATATCGCCAATGTGGAGCTGCGCCCCACCTTCGTCAGTCTGGTGGATGACACCGGCATGGGGCAGGATGTCATCGACAAACTGGAAAACCACAAGGTGAACACAAAGTACATCCGCCGTGTCCCGGACGGCATGGGCACCTGGCTGGCCATCTTTGACAACGACGGCGACGTGCACGCCGCCATTTCCAAGCGTCCGGACACCAGCCCCCTCACCGCCCTGCTGAAGGAACAGGGTGACGAGATCTTTGCCGACTGCGACGCCATCGCACTGGAACTGGATCTGGAAAAAAACACCGTCAAGCAGGTTCTGGCCTACGCAAAGAAATACAACAAAAAGGTCTTTGCAGCTGTTTCCAATATGAGCATTGCCATGGAGCGCCGCGATTTCCTGCAGCAGATCGATTGTTTTGTGTGCAACCAGCAGGAGGCAGGCCTGCTCTTCTCGGATGATTACGACCACCTCAGCCCCGAAGAGATGTGCAAAGTGCTGTCCGCCAACGTCCACAGCGCCAACATCCCCAGCATGGTGGTCACCATGGGCGGTCAGGGTGCCGTTTACGCCTGCGCCGGGGGCGAATACGGCGTGGTACCCGCCAAAAAAGTGGATGTCATCGACACCACCGGCGCGGGCGATGCTTTTTTTGCCGGTACGGTCATCGGCCTGACCTACGGCAAGGGCCTTGCCGACTCCTGCGAGATCGGCAGCCGTCTGGCCGCATCGGTCATCTGCATCACCGAGAACGTCTGCCCCCGCTTCCGCCCGCTGGAATTCGGCCTGAACGTGCCGGTGGTGGACTGACCGCAGTCTTTGAATTGTCTCCCGGAATTTTTATGAAAAGCCCTTGACTTAAAGTTCAGTTTAAGTTGTAGAATAGTTCCAGAAACTGATCCGGGAGGTTTTGCAAATGTATTCCAATACTCTGACTTTAAGCAATGGTGTCCGTATCCCGTAGCTGGGTGCTATCTCGCTGCCCAAGACGGCTAACCCCGCCCACATGGAGACCAACGCACAGGTGGAGTTTGCCATCAGCGCCACCACCGTGATGATGCTGCGGGTCTTGACGTCGATGGCGTCATCGTTCCAGTTCTCGCCAAAGAGAACATCGTCGTTATAATGGGCGAAAGCAGGAGCAAAGGTGCCCAGAGCATTCCGTCCGGCAGTCTGTACGATCTTTTCCATAAGGATATACCCTCCTGCCTGATTTACTCTCTTATTCTACAACTTGAACCGAACTTCAAGTCAAGACCCTTTTTTACTTTTCCTGCACCTGTTTTCCGGTCAGGTGCTCGATGGTGATCTCGTACAGCTGGACTCCCCGGATGGACTTTGCCACTTCTTCGTCGATTTCTTCCGCACTGGGGTAATACTTTGCCGCCAGTGCCCGAACTTTCGCTTCAGTGGCAGCGGCATCTTCGATCAGACGGCAGCGGCCGAACACCACCGTGCTCTGCATATACGGCGCCCAGTCACCCGGCTCAAAGTGCTCGTTGCCGTAGACGGTAAAACAGACTTTGTCGCTCTTTTTCAGGGCATCCACCTTCTGGCCGGTCTTTGCACCGTGAAAATAGATCTTTTCGTTTTCGCGGTCATAGAAGTAATTCACCGGGATGGCAAAGGGATAACCGCCGTCGCCGTTGACGGCCAGCACGCCCCGCCGGGACTGTTCCAGCAGCTGTTTTGCGGCTTCTTCCGGGATGGCGCGGTTTGCTCTGCGCATGGGTCTGAACATGGTATCTTTCCTCCCTCATTTTTTGCCGGCACTCAGAACAAGTCCAGCATATTGTCGAGATAAATTTCTTCCCGCACCTGCAGCTGATATTCCGGCTTCGTCATGTAGTAAAGCAGAAATTCCAGCAGCAGGGCACTGCCAAGCCCGCGGCCTTCGATTTTGAAATTGGAAAAACCCATGGGCAGGTAGGTCTCCTGAATGTCCCGGATGCCGATGAACTCCGGGTTCTGCATTGCTTTCGAAAAACGGTAGCCCTCCTGTGCGCCCGGAGCGGTGCAGATATGGTCGGGGCAGTTCTCGCCGAGGTTCTTCCGGCTCACGTTCTCATAGCAGCGCTTCCGATCTTTGCAGCCCGGCCAGCAGCACTCGTTGCAGAGAAACTCTGCCTTATCTTTCTGCGCTTTGGGCAGCTGTGCCAGCCGGGCAAAGGCTTTGTTCAGTCGGAAATCCGGCACCACATAGCGGAACGTATCCCGGCGCAGCTCCTGCGCAAGCTGATCAAATTCCGTCAGCACCTTTGTGGTGGACGAGACCAGATACAGCCCCGGGTAATTTACCTGCAGGTATTCCGCCAGCAGGTCGGAACTGACGATGACTCCGTTCTGCGCACAGTTCGAAGCTTCGAACTGTGCGCAGAGGGCGTTGCATTTCCGGTCGGCAAGGTGTTCTGCCCGGAGCAGCGAATTGCTGAAGGTCAGCCGGGCCGAGATGCCGTATTCCCGCATCAGGGCCAGCACCTCGCCCGGGGCGGCATCGCCGCAGCCCGTGCGTCCCCCGCCCCACAGGCACCCGTCCGGCGCGCCGTAAATGGACCCGATGGTGCACCAGTCGTAAAAGTACTCCCGGTGCTGCCGGCACAGCGGCAAAAACACCCGGTAAAACTCGTAGAACTCGAACAAGCCGGGGAGATGGTAGACTGCTTTTTTCACGGTCTTGCTCCTGTTCCTGCGGTCAGGCATCCTGCCCGGCGGCGATCATCTCTTCCAGCTTCTGTTCCATCGTGGCGCAGTTGGCCACGCGGTATGGCCAGAAATAGGCCACGCCCCTGCAGTCCTCTTCCGAAAGATCACTGTTGACCAACAGCAGCTGATCCGGCGTCACCTGCAGTTTTGTGCACAGGTCTGCATACTTGCCGTAGTTGATGCTCCGGCTGGAAGATTTCGCCTCCACCCAGAAGAATTTTCCGTTGATCGAGAAGGCCACGTCCAGCTCATGGGCAAAGGCGTTTTCCGGCGAGTCAGAAAGGATGACGTTGGAGCACAGCGACACTTCCGCGCCCTGCTCCTGCCAGCGGTCCAGCACCTTCTGTACGCAGTGCACGACATACAATTCCAGCCAGTGTCCGCTGACAAAATTGCGCACCACATCGTTTTCGGATGCGAGGGTGCAGACGATGCGGGAGGGATTGGCGCTCAGTTCTGCAAACAGGCCCAGATGATCCCAGCTCTGCGCAAGGGCTACGGTCAGCTCCCGGGACTCCGCCGGGGCATCCTTCGGCATCCGGAAAGTAAAGGAATCGCGGAACTGCAGGTGGGTCCGGATGAACTGCAGAAACGCCGCTGCCGTGGTGTCCCGCATGGCTTCGCCCGTTTCCCACGCCAGCTTCTGCACTGCTGCCGGGGGCAACTCGCCCTCCCGCACCTGCCGCGTGATGGTGTAGCCGCGGCTGAGCAGATATTCCTCGGCCGTCGGGGGCTTGGGCGGTTCTTTCTCCGCTGCCGGTTCCAGCGACTGGTAGTTGAGCTTCCACCCGTGCACGAACACCGGGCAGCGTGTCAGCTGACCCACCGTGCGGAAATCCGTTTCCGGGTTTTCCAGCAGAAAGGTCACCTTGTTCCTTTCCTGGTTGACCGTGATGGTGCCTTCTTCCAGCGCTTTGCGGTAGCTTTCCAGCAGCAGTTCCCGTCCGATCTGGGCAACCCCTGCGGCCGTTTTGGCCGAGCAGCCTGCGTTTTTTGCCAGCGAGATGAGCAGGTTTTTCACCTTGGGTGCATAGCTGATCTCCTGCATCTGCCCGACGGTCGGCACTTCCACGCCGTCCACTACGGGCTGCGGTTCCGGCTCTTCCTCCGGCGCACTTTCCGGCTCCTGCCGGGGTTCCTGCAGGGGCGCCTGTATTTCCTGCAGAGCAGATGCGGCGGCGTTGTTTTCCGGCTGTTCTGCTGGGGTATTTTCCGGTGCCTGCAGCGTTTCGGCTTTCGGTTCCGGGATTGCTTCCGGCTCTGCAGCTTCCGGGGCCTCCTGCGGTTCCGGCACCGGCTCCATGCAGGTTTGCCTTACAAAAGCCTCAAAGCTTCCGTAACATTCCAGCTTTCCGGCTGCGGCCAGACCGGCATATACTGCCGCCGCCCGGGCCGGGCTGTTGCGGTCCTTTTTGGAGCTGCCGAGATCCAGATCCGAAAATGCGCCGAACTTCAGCACACTGCCCGCCTGCTCTGCATTCCGGCGCAAAGCGCATCCGTAGAGCCAGTTGAAGAACGCATACGGATGCGGCTGTGCCGGGTAATCGGTCTCTTCCAGCCGGTAGCCGATGCACTTGCCGTCTTTGGGCTGCGGGCGGTTTTTGCCCCGTTTTGCGCCGGATGTCTGCATCAGTTCCGGGTAGGGGCCGCCGTCCGCAAACACTTTGGACGCTTCGTAGACCAGCCCCACCGGCACATCCTGCTCCTGCGTTTTCAGGCGGAACGGCAGCTTCATTGCCGCCGCGCCGACGCCCTCCGGCTGCGCGGACGCCAGACTGACTTCCAGCGCAGGAACATCCGGGTACACATCATGGAAGGCATCCAACACCGCCTGCACATTCTGCTGCTTTGCCCCGTTCAGCCACGGGAAGGTGACCGAGATTTCCTTTGTATAGGGGTACTCTGTCAGCGAGAGAAACACTTTTCGTACTGCCATAAGACACTCCGATCTGTCAAAAATAATTGTCTTTATTTTATCACGCTTTGCGCTTTCCTACAACACCGGCAGCTTCCTGCTGCAGAGCGGCGTGGTCATCATCCCGAAGTCGGTGCACAAGAACCGTATGCAGCAGAACTTCGACCTGTTCGACTTTACCCTTTCCACCGAGGATATGGCCGCTATTGAGGCGCTGGACAGCGGCGAGAGCCTGTTCTTCTCCCACTACGACCCCAAGACCGTCGAGTGGTTCATGTCCATCGTCTGATTCCCTGCTCATAAGATCGCATAAAGAGAGAACCTGCTGCCCGGCAAAAGGCAGCAGGTTCTCTCTTTATTCTCCGCGAATGATGCGGAGCAGGTCTTTGTCCAGCTGGAGGGTACGGTTCCACGGGTTCAGGATAATGCCCCGGATCTCCGGCACCGCCAATGCCTGACGGAACAGCGGTTCCATCTCCACCAGAAAGGCGGACTGGACTGCCTCGGCGCCTTTCATTTCCTCATCAAAGCTGGTAAAGGCGTACCACCAGAGTTCTCCGTCGGCAGTCCGCACGGTGCGCAGCTGCATCTGCCCGGTGCCGTTGTCCGGCTGAACCGCCGCAACGAGCCGGCCGTTTTCCTTCATTCTCCGGCGCAGCACGGTCAGGGTGTGCGCCAGCTGTTCCTGTGTCGGCTGCTGCTGCAAGGCGTAGATTGCCTGTTCGAGCTTCTCGTTCCCGCGCAGACCTTCATCTTTCATCTGTTCCATGGCTGTTTTCCTTTGCGTTTTCTTCTATTTTACCACGCTTTGCGCCTTTGGAAAAGAGCCGGGCACCGTTCAGGCCGCTTTCTTTTCCTTCCGCTCCAGATACAGATAGAAGCAGACGTTCAGCACGATGCCCACAACGGTGGATGTCGGAGCCGCCAGACCGATCAAGGTAAGCGACCGTTTCTTCCAGCGGTTTGCGCAGGCCGTGGTTTGCCAGCGGGCCGGCGTTCAGGATGGCGGCGAGCTTCTCATCCTCCACCTTCCGTGCGCTGTAATTTTTGCAGGAATAGCGTTTTTCGATCACATCGGTAAATTCCATGGTTTTCTTCTTTCCGGGGTCACTCTTCCAGTTTGATCTTTTCCTTCAGCACCACACAGCCGGCCATATCGCCGATGACATTGACGCAGGTCGCGCCCATGTCGCACAGGGTGTTGATGCTGATATAAACGCCCATGACGCCTGCAGGCAGACCGGCCATGGTAGCCAGCGCCGCAAAGGACGCAATAGCGCCGCCGGGGATGCCGGGCGTACCCACCGACAGAATGACATTGGCCAGCAGAATGACCACCATCATGGAGGTGCTCACCTCCACGCCGCAGGCATTGGCGAAGAACACGATCATGAAGGACATCAGAATGGACACGGCGTCCATGTTCACCGTTGCACCCAGCGGGATGGCGATACTGGTGATCTTATCCGACACGCCCATTTCTTCCTCCATGCGCTGCTTGCTGATGGGGATGGTGGCCGAGCTGGAGCAGGTGCCGAAGGCGTTCAGGGCTGCGGGCAGGCAGGCCTTGACAAAGCGGATGGGGCTTTCCTTGCCCAGGAACTTGACCGCACTGCCGTACACGACAGCGGCAAAGCCGAAGAAGGCAATGTACAGGATCACCAGCTGAGTGGCCAGCGAGAGGATGGTGTCGGTGCCGTTGGCCTCCACCACCGGGACGATGGTGCAGAACACGCCCACCGGCGTAAAGTACATCACGGTGCTGATGATCTTCAGGCAGACTTCGTTGCCGGCTTCGATCACCTTCAGCAGCGGCTCGCCCTTTTCGTCAATGGCAATGAGGGTAAAGCCGATGATGACCGCAAAGGTGAGCACCTGCAGCATGTTGCCGTTGGCAAAGGCCGCCACAGGGTTCGAGGGGATCAGATTTTTGAGGGTATCCAGAATGCTGGTCATCTTGCTGGCTTCGATGTCCGAAGTGGCCATCTCGAACCGGACGCCTTCACCCAGATGAATGGCGCGGGGAATGACCAGACCCACAAGACTTGCCAGCGCCGTAGTGCACAGAAAGAAGACCATCGCGCCGCCGGTGATCTTGCCGGTGGTCTTTGCGTTGCCGATGCTGGTGATGCCCACCACGATGGAGCAGAACACCAGCGGGAAGATCATCATGTTCAGGGCGTTCATGTAAATGCTGCCCAGCAGCTGGGTCACGGTGAGCACCGCCGGGAAGCGCCCTGCCAAAAACAGGCCGGTGAGGATACCGAGCACCAGACCCGCAAAAATTGCGCCGGTGATGTGCTCCTTATACCGCGAAAAAAGGGTCTTTTGGGATGCTGTACTGTCTTGTGAGGAACTCATATTGAAACTCTCCTTGTGTTTTTATCCTTTTTATTATAATCCTTCACAGGAGAGAGAACAAGAAGTAATTTCATTCTACGGATGAAAAAATGACATGGCATTCTGCTTCTTTCCGGAACATTCTATAAACATCCTTCAGTTCCTTCGGCAGACGCTTCAGCGTTTCTGCCTGCAGGTACGGCGGCATGCCGTAAAAGGCTTCGGCAATGCCGCCCGTGATGCAGGCGAGGGTGTCGCTGTCGCCGCCGAGGGACACCGCATTGCGCAGCGCATCCTCATAGCCGGTGCTTTCCAGAAAGGCCGTGATGGCTTCCGGCACAGTCTGCTGGCAGGTCTCCACATGGCGGTAACCGGGGCGGATCTCATCGCAGGTGCGGCTCAGGTCGTAGCCGAAGTGCCGTTCGGTATAGTGCCGGATCTCCTGTTTGCTGCTGCCGGTGCGCGCCAGAAAGATGGCCGCTGCCGCCGCCTGCGCACCCTTGATACCCTCCGGGTGGTTGTGGGTGACTTCGGCAGTCACCTTTGCCATTTCCAAGGTCTTTTCCAGCGTATTGAACAGCCACCCCGCCGCCGACACCCGCATGGCCGAACCGTTGCCGAAGCTGCCGTAAGGGCGGGGATGTTCTGCGTGCAGCCAGCGGCGGAGCATTCCGCCGTAACCGGCATGGGGATATGCTTCGCCCCAGACGCGCATTGCCTCCCGCACCTCGGCGAAGGTACGCTCCGGAATGCCGCGCCCGGCCAGCAGCCCCTGCGCCACCGCAAGGGTCATGACCGTGTCATCGGTGAACCTTGACCGTGCGCTCAGCAGCGGAAAATCCTTGTGCTTGTAATTGTTGCAGTCAAACTCGTAGGGGCTGCCCACGATATCGCCCAGAATTGCTCCTAACATAAAAATCAACCTCCGTTTTTGCAGTTGTTTTTGCTCGATGGCAAAAGGATACCACAAAAACGGAGGCAGAAGGTCAACTTGCAGGCGACACTTTCAGCTGCCCAGCTGATCCTGACCGTACTCGAACAGCAGCGCATTGACCTGATTGATGTTATAAATTTTGTGTTCCAGACAGTACCGGACGATCCAGTCCTGTTTGGAGCTGTCCGAAAATGCATAGCCCGCGCTTTGCAGCAGCTCAGCCGTCTCCGGCTCGTTCAGGCGCAGCCCCACCGCAAAGGCCAGCACGGTTTTCTTTTTGGGATTGTAGTTTGTGCTGCACAGAATTTTGGAAAAAAGCTGCCGGGAGAGGTTCGCCCGCTTGTACACGGTGGAGTCCTTCAGCTCCCGCTCATCGATGAGCCGCACCAGCCGGGCGGAAAAGCTCTCGCCCAGATTGTCCATCAGGCTCCGCAGACTGCCGGATGCCGCCGGGGCCGCCGGACGTTCCGGAACCGCTGCCAGCTCCTGCGGTGCAAATGGTTCCTCCAGCTCCGGTCTCCGGCGATGCCGCCCGAACCAGCAGCTTTCGTCCTTTCCGGCAACATAGTGGTCATCGATGTACTCCGCCACATCGGCAAACAGCTTCCGGCCCGCAGCCAGCGATTCCCGGTCGTACAGCACCAGATAGACCGTCAGGTCATGTTCCAGCACAAACCGGGTGATGACATCCGCCGCAATGCGGAACGCCTGTTCTTTCGGATAGCCGTAGTTCCCGGTGGAAAGCAGCGGCGCCGCCACGCTCCCGCAGTGATACTCCGCAGCCAGTTCCAGTGCGGAGCGGTAGGCCCCGGCCAGCTGCTGTGCTTCGCCGGCAGTGCCGCCGCGCCACGCCGGGCAGACTGCATGGAAGATATATTTTGCCGGAAGGCAAAACGCCGGTGTGCACACCGCTTTGCCCGGGTCGCAGTGCCCGATGGCTTTACAGGCAGCGGTCAGTTCTGCTTCGCCCGCCGCCTGATAGATGGCGCGGCTTGTTCCGCTGCCCTGCAGCAAAGCAGGATTGGCCGGGTTGACGATAGCGTCTGCCTCCACCCGTGTGATATCGTTGCGGATCATCAGAAAGGGCATTGCCGTTTTCCTCCTGTGCATTTTCTCCATCCTATCACATCCGGCAGAGCAGTTCAAGCACAGCCTTCGTGTGGGCATTTTGCCGCAATTTTCCTGCCGGATTTTTTGTGAAGAATCGCCTTTGCAGTTTCCGGCGCAGAGTTTTATAATAGAATCAGCCGATAAAATCATCGGAACATCGGATGATTTATCAAGTAAGAAACGGAGAGCAAACAATGAAACGAGTACAGGCCGCCTGCATCTGCCAGACCCTTCACTTCACCCTGAGGGACGACACCGAGCATCTCTATGCCGTCAAACAGGTACGGGAAGAAGTGGAACAGTACAAAAAGAATTCCGGTTCCCAGCAGCACCACAAATTCATCGTAGTACTTGGTGTAGCTCTTGTCCTCTCGGATGAAATCCATCCACGTCTTTTGCTGTTTCTCGGTCATGGAAATGCGCTTCCGGGAATCGTTAACCACCACATCCGTCAGCTTGAAGTTGAATGGATTGCGCCGCACGATTTCCTCATCGATCATGATCTCGTCCCGTCCCACGATGCCGCCTCATGCGGCATTCATGGCGTTCACCTTGCCATGGGCATCATAGGTGCCGATGATCATCACTGGCTGCGGAAAGAGAAACGGTTGTGCTCCAAAATTTTTTCTCATAGTATTCGCCTTTCCTGATCCAGTCAATTGTTTTTACAGGCACTCCATCAGAATGTCATACACTTCATCCCGGCTGAGGGTACAGGGATTGCACTTGATGATGTTGCAGGTGTCGGCAACCTTGCGCAGCACCTCCGGGGTGATCTCCACTTTCGACTTGAGCTGGCTCATCTTCGTGGGCAGGCCGCACTCCTTGACAAAGGCTTCCAGTGCGTCCAGCCCCTCTTCTGCGGTCTGCTTGCCGAACACCGCCTGCGCAAAGCGGGTGAACTTTTCCTCGGCATCCTTTAGGATGTGGCGGTAATACACCGGTTGGATGACGACGAGATCCTCTCGGGGCAGCGCCCTTACGAAAGCAACCTGATCTGCCGGGATGGAGCACCCCGGAAATAAACATCACAAAGCCCGTCCTGTACGGAAATATTTTCCAGTACAGGGCGGGCCTTGATCATTTAGCAGGCAATCTCTGCCGACAGCTGCGTTTGCCTATGCCTGCGGTTATTCTTTTGCGGCCACGTTCTTGGTCACCATTACGTCGCTGTCCAGCCCGCAGACATTGTGCAGCACAATAGTGCCTGCCTTGACCGGGGCTGTCAGCATCACTTTGCGGATCTCGTCCATCACCGGGAAGATCATCTCCTTGGGGATGGCACGGGTCAGGCGGACGCTGGTCACCGGCAGCTCGCCGCCCTTGACCAGAACCGAGCTGGCAATGGTGCGGCGGGGTGCTGTCAGTTCCTGGCGGACATACTGCTCACCACGGGGGCAGGTGTGGCCCGTGACCGAGATCACCTGGCCATTTTCCACTTCTGCCTCGATCTCGCAGCCGTTGGGGCAGACGATACAGGTAAATTGCTTTTTCATTCTACCGACACCTCCAGAGCACCCGTTTCCTGCAGTTTTTCCGCAGAGACCTTGAACTGGATCATCTCTGCCGGGATGGCTTTCTTCATCTTCTTTGCGGCAACTTCCACGCCGTTCTGACGCACCACGATGCGGCAGTCACGGTAATGGTTCCGCACACGCAGCGAGAGGTTGAAATCATTTTTGCCGCTCACCTTCTGCGGAATGGTATGTCCCACGCCCTCACCGCACTTCACATCCAGCGTGCAGGGAGCGATGCCCTCGCCTTCCACGTAAGCAGCAGCGTGGCGCGCCAGCGCTTCGGACTCCATGGAAACGAAGTCCACCAGATCATGCACATGCAGCACATTGCCGGCAGAGAACACGCCGGGCACGCTGGTCTGCAGATTTTCGTCCACCACTGCGCCGTTGGTGTGCGGGTCGATAGCGATGCCCGCATCCTCCAGCAGCTTGTTCTCGGGGATCAGGCCCACCGACAGGATCAGCGTATCGCAGGCGTATTCCTTCTCCGTGCCCGGGATGGGGCGGCGGTTTGCGTCCACCTCCGAGATGGTCACACCGGTCAGACGGCTGCGTCCATGGATCTCGGTGACGGTATGGCTCAGATACAGCGGGATATCATAATCATCCAGACACTGCACAATGTTGCGCGGCAGGCCGGAAGGATACGGCATCAGCTCGAACACTGCCTGCACATGGGCACCTTCCAGCGTCATGCGGCGGGCCATGATCATGCCGATATCACCGGAACCAAGGATAATGACCTCCTTGCCGGGCATCCGGTTGTACAGGTTCATGTAGGCCTGTGCAGTGCCTGCGGTGAACACACCTGCCGGGCGCTCGCCTGGGATGCCCAGCGCGCCGCGGCTGCGCTCCTTGCAGCCCATGGCCAGCACAACAGCCTTTGCCTGATACTGGCGCAGGCCGCTGCGGGTGGAGACCGTCACACAGCGATCCGGGGTCAGGCTCAGCACGGTGGCGCTGGTCTCATAGGGGATCTGCCGTTTTTCCACCTCATCAATGAAGGCCTGTGCATATTCCGGGCCGGACAGGCTCTCGCCGAAGCGGCCCAGGCCAAAGCCGTCATGGATGCACTGGCGCAGGATGCCGCCCAGGGCAGCCTCACGCTCCAGAATGATCATATTGCGGATGCCCTGCTTGTGCAGTTCCACAGCCGCCGCAAGACCTGCGGGGCCGCCGCCGATGATAACAACGTCTTTCTGTTCCATGGCTCAGTTCTCCTCCTTCCGCATACTGCCGGTCAGTATCCACGAACCCTGACGCGCGTAGCGCACCTGTGCCGGGTCGGTGCCCAGTTCCTGTTCAATGAACTGCTCGATCTTCATCTGGCAGAAACCGCCCTGACAGCCGCCCATCATTGCGCGGGTGCGGTATTTGATACCGGTCATGGTGGAAACGCCCAGCGGGTTGTGAATGGCCTGCAGGATCTCCGCCTTGGTTACTTCCTCACAGCTGCAGATCATCTCGCCGTAATCCGGGTTCTGTGCGATCAGCTCCGCCTGCTGTTCCGGGGTGCAGGATGCAAAGCGGACGATGCCCTTGTGGTGCGGGTCAAAATCCGGGTTCAGCTCAAACTTTTCGCGCTCCTGCATCATACCGATGACGTAGCGCGCCAGCGGGACGCTGCCGGTCAGGCCGGGAGACTCGATGCCCACCAGATTGACGGCGTTGGGCGCGGTCTCATCGCGGATCTCGACCTTCCAGTCCTGAATGGCGCCGTTCTCGTCCACCCACTTGGGCTGGATGCCCGCAAAGGTGCGGATCTGGTCTTTCTTGAAGATATGCGGCCAGAGCTTTGCGCCCTCCACAGCCAGACTGTCGATGTTGGCCTGCGGCACACCGTAATCATCCAGAACATCGGTGTTTTCCGCATCCGGGCCGACTGTGACGTTGCCGTCCACCGTCGGGGTGATGTGGATGCCCATGTAGGTATTGCTGGGCACCGGATACACCGGCATAGGCAGCAGTTTGCCCATGCGCTTGTGCAGGATGATGTAGTTGCTGCGGGAGCCGATGACACGGTAGCCGGTCAGGCCCAGCAGATCCGAGATCTGCTTTGCGCCAAGGCCCGCGGCGTTGACCACCCACCGGGTGCAGAAATCGCCGTGTGCAGTGTGCAGATAATACAGTCCGTCCTCCCGGCTGATGCCGGTCACCTTATGGTCAAAGAAGAAGTCTGCGCCGTTGGCATGGGCATTCTCGGCCAGCGCCACCGTGTACAGGAAGGGATCCATGATGCCGCTGTCCTTCGACCACATGGCAAACTTTCCCACCACGGCGGGCACCAGTTCGTGCAGCTTTTTCTCATCGATCATTTCCAGGCCGGTGCTGCCGTTGATGGCGCCCTGCTTCATGGTGCGTTCCAGCTGCTCCATGTCCTCGGGGGTGTTGCCCACCAGCACCTTGCCGCAGCGCTTGAACGGGAAATCCAGTTCTTCGGCCAGCTGCCCCATAATATGGTTGCCTTCCACGCAGCATTTTGCCTTCAGGCTGCCGATGGGGTTTGCAAAACCGCCGTGGACAACGGCCGAGTTGCGGCCGCTGGTCTCGTTGCAGACATCCAGATTTTTTTCCAGCACGGCAATGTCCAGCTTATAGCGGGACAGCTCGCGTGCAATGGCGCTGCCCACAACGCCTGCACCGATGATGACCACATCGTATTGTTTCTTCATGGTATCCACCTTTCTGACTGTTTTGAAGTTCCGGCGTTTATGTTATATATTTCATTGAATCAAATATATAACACTTCAAGGGCGTTGTCAAGAGCCTTTCTACAAAAAAGTATACAAAAATATGCCGTATCTTTTGGCGATGATACGGCATTTGCAAAAATTCAGTCTTTGAAATACTGTGGGAACGACTCGCGGATGGCGGAAAGGTTCTCGGTATAGCGCTGCATGTGCTGTCTGGCAATGCGGTATGCAGCGTCTGTATCCTTCTGCTCGATGGCCTTGAGCAGGCTGACGTGATCCTCATAGATCGCCTTTGCCGGGCGGCAGCGGAAGCTGAGGATGGTGGTGCGGTCAAAATGCGGGGCAAGATTTTCCACCAGATCGTACCAGTAGGGGCAGCCGCACTGCACATAGAGCATCCGATGGAACTCCTTGTCCAGCGCAAAGATCTTTTCCTCCTGCGCACGCTCAATGTACATCCGCCACAGGGCCACATTCTCCCACAGGCGGTCGATGTCCGCCGGGGTCAGCTTTTCGCAGGCCATGCGGGCGATCTCGGCTTCCAGCACCGCGCGAAGATGGCGCACTTCCTCCACCAGTTCCGCGTCGATCAGCGAAACATAAGTGCCGATCTTGGGCCGGATCTCGATCAGACGCCGCTGCGCCAGTTCCAGTTCCGCTTCCCGGAACGGGGTGCGGCTGACGCCAAGCTGCTCACACAACTCCGGTTCATTGAGTTTTTCGCCCGGTTCCAGCCGGGTGTTGACGATGCTGTCGATCAGCACCCGCAGCACATAGCTTTTGGCGGATTCATGCTCACCGCGCTCACAGTTCATGACCATGTAGTGTCTCCTTCGGGTCTCTCTTTCCATACATTATAAGTGCCTCCCACAGAGGATCCCCCCTGCTCAGACAAAGAAATCCGGGAACTTTTCCAGCAGGCCCTGAAAATTCTCGCGGTACGCACCAAGGTGGTGATCAAAAAATGCTTCCACATCCACATCCCGCGGCAGGCCCACCATCAGATACTTGTAGATCTGCTTGTGTTCCTCCCGGAACGCCTCCATGTCCACCTGACACAGTGCCGAGTCCAGATAGCGCACCCGGTCCATATGGGTGGTGACATTGTGCATCGCCTGCCAGATGCGGTCATAGCCGGAGAAGGTGTACAGCCGCTTATGGAACTCGTTGTCCAGCGCAATGAAATAATCTCCCGGCACATCCTGCCCGGAAACGGCGGCGGCGTCCTGCTTTTCCAGCAGGTCGTGCAGCTCTGCCAGCTGTTCCCGCGTCAGGTGGCCGGACAGATTGCGCAGCAGAGCCGGCTCTAGGATCTGGCGCATGGCATAGCCCTCGTTGATGTATTGAATGGAAATTTTGGACACGATGCTTCCGCGCTGAGGCAGCACTTCTACCAGCCATTCGCTCTTCAGCATCATCAGCGCCTCGTGGATGGGGGTGCGGCTCATCACGAGCCGTTCGCTCAGGTCCGCCTCGCTCAGCTGGCAGCCCGGCTGCAGCTGGATGGTCATGATATTCTTGCGCAGGATGCGGTAGGCATACGCGCGGTTATTTTCGTCCGGCTGGCGCGGGTCGATCAGAAGCGGCAGGCCGCAGGTCTTATCATCTTTCATAGTATTTTCCCTTACGATCATACCTGCTTGCCTTACGGGCAGCAGGGGAACAGACTTTGTTGTATTTATTATAATGCATAACATATCACTTGTCAAAACACTTTTTTGCAAAATGCTGTTTTACGCCGGATTTCCAGACAAAAAAACTGTAAAACGAGTTGCATTTCCATCCAAACGGCGTTATAATAGGCTCACAAAGTAACATATCAGTTGGCAATAGGAGGTCAATTTTATGTCTGAAATCAATGCGATCCGTTTTGCTGAGCCGTGGCAGGTTTCCTGCGTCAAGGTTCCCATGCCGGAACCCAAGCCCGGCGAAGCCCTGATCAAGATCATGGCAGCCGGTATCTGCGGCAGTGATATCGGTGCATTCCGCGGCACCAACGGTCTGGTCAGCTACCCCCGTGTCATCGGCCACGAGCTGGCCGGCGTGGTCGTTTCCATCCCGGAGAACAACAAGAACGGCATCAAGGTGGGCGACCGTGTGGTCGTGGACCCGTATCTGTACTGCGGCCACTGCTACCCCTGTTCCATCGGCCGCACTAACTGCTGTGACAACCTGCATGTGCTGGGTGTGCATGTGGAAGGCGGCATGGCCGAGTACTTCTGCCATCCGGCTGATATGCTGATCAAGATCCCCGACGGCATGAGCTGGGTGCAGGCCGCCATGGCCGAGCCTCTGACCATCAGCCTGCACGGCATCCACCGCGGCGGCCTGAAGGCCGGCGAGTACTGCGCTATCATCGGTGCAGGCCCCATCGGTCTGGCCGCAGCCATGGTGGCACAGGCTTACGGCGCACATGCCATCCTGCTGGATCTGGTGCAGGAACGTCTGGACTTTGCAAAGTCTCTGGGCGTGGAGTACACCATCAACTCCGGCAAGGAAGATGCCAACGCCCGCATCCATGAGATCACCGGCGGCGAAGGCGCACAGCAGGTGATGGAGTGCTCCGGCGCAAACCCCGCCATCCGCAGCACGCTGGATTATGTCAGTCATGCCGGCCGCATCACCTTCACCGGCTGGCCCAAGAAAGAGACCAGCCTGCCCACCGATACCATCACCCGCAAGGAGATCGATCTGCGCGGCGCACGCACCAGTGCCGGCGAGTTCCCCGAGGCTCTGGAGCTGATCGCCAGCAAGAAGGTGGATATGCTCAAGCTGCTCACCAAGACCATCAAGCTGGAGGAAGTGCCTGAGACCATCATCGACATCGAGAAGAACCCCGGCAACTACATGAAGGTCGTTGTCACGATGGAGTAAGTTCCTCCCCGATCACCGATAGAAGGAGAGTATCATTTTGGACGCATGGAATATTCTTGTTGTGGTCGTTCTGGCCCTGATCCTGCTGCTGATCCTGCCCATGGTGGCGGCGCGCAACGGCACCAAAAGCTTTACGCAGGCCTTGATGGCCCCGCTGCACCGCAAAAAAAAGCGCGGCCCGCTGGGGCTTGAGGTCGAGCCGGAAAAGAAGCCGGAACGCCATGTGAACAACAGTATGCAGGGCGAGCTGACTTCGATCGTCTCGCAGCTCATCACCTTTACCAAGCGCCAGCACTACACACTGGTGTACCCCGGCACCATCCGCGAAGGCGGCGAGCTGACCACGACGCTCGCTCTTGTTGTGACGCCGGGCGGTGTCGTCGGCCTGAACTGCTTCGGCTTTGCGGGGCAGATCGGCCCGGGCGAAAAGCCCACCGACCAGTGGTGCCAACACATCAACCATCAGGATAACCGCATCCCCAACCCCATCCTTGCCAGCGAAAAGCAGCAGGTGCTGCTGCGCCGCGCCATGGACAAGGCCGGGCTGAGCGGCATCCCGGTAGAGGTGATCACGGTGTTCACCAGCAAGGAAGCCCGGCTCTCCGGCGTTTCTGAGCAGAAATGCTTTGACCGTGATGGCATGATCGCCTATCTGGAGCAGGAGCGCTTCCACTCCGGCCCGGTGGACGACACCCACGAGACCGGCGTGAAGCTGAAGAATCTCGTCATCATATACAAATCCGACAAGCAGAAAAAGAAGAAGAAATGATCTTCGTCTGAAATGTTACAGTTTGCATTCCGGCACAGCGGAATGCGGTTATTCTCTCTGACATCCGCCAAAGAACAGGCCTGTACCGAACCTCCCGTACAGGCCTGTTCTTTTTTGTTTTTCTCTCTTTTTTCTGCCCATTCGAGTGAATTTTCCGTATATTTCACAGAGAAAAGTTTCTTTTTTCGCTGTGGAAACATCGGGTAAAGATTCGGATAAGAAGTGCTGTTTCTTATTGTCTCTTTCAAACTGATATGTTAGTATATCGTCAAGGAAAGCATGCCGCAGGCGGAACACACACCGGGGACTGCACGACCCCCGCGCATCGGTCCCGCTCAAGGAGAGGGCATGAAAACCATCGAAAAGGAGAGAATTTTATGCGTATCCACAAAATCACCCGTCGTAATTTCATGAAGGTCGCAGGTGTTTCCGCTCTGGCTATGGGTCTGGCTGCCTGCGGCGGTTCTTCCGCCTCTACCAGCACCGCTGCTTCCACTGGCACTTCTGCTTCCGGCTCTGCTGCAGGCGGTGAAGTGACCGGCGACAAGGTCGTCATCAACATCGGCCACATCAACGACGAGAGCGACTCCTGGCATCAGGGCGCTCTGAAGTTCAAGGAGTACTGCGAAGCAAACTCCAACGGCACCATCGAAGTTGACGTCTTCCCCAACAGCCAGCTGGGACCCGAGGTCGATATGATCCAGGGCATCCTGTCCGACAGCGGCACGGTGGACATCACCTTCACCGGCGAGTCCATGCAGACCTACCAGCCGGATCTGGGCATGATCGGTATGCCGTACCTGATCCAGAGCGACGAGCAGATGGAAAAGGTCCTGACCGGCGACGTCGGCCAGAAGTTCGAGGATCTGATGGAAGCCTGCGGCATGAAGTGCCTGGGCTACTTCACCCGCGGTCCCCGCTACATCACCTCTACCAAGAAGATCACCAAGGTCGCCGACTGCAACAACCTGGTCATCCGTACTCCGCAGTCCGCTATGACCGTCGCTGCTTTCCAGGCTCTGGGCGCAAAGCCCACCCCCATGGCTCTGTCTGAGGTTTTCACCTCTCTGCAGCAGGGCACCATTGAGGCTCAGGAGAACCCGCTGGCCATGATCGAGACTCAGAGCTTCTACGAGGTCTGCCCCTACCTGATCCTGACCGCTCACCTGCGTGCATGGGTCTACATTGCAATGGGTCTGACCCAGTACAACCGCCTGTCCGACAGCCAGAAGGCTGTGGTCGATCAGGCCGGTGCCGAGTGCCAGGCTTACGAGCACGAACTGTTCCTCGATAATGAGGAAGCCTATTACAACCAGCTGCAGGAACAGGGCATGGAGTTTGTCGAGGTCGATACCGATGAGTTTGCTGCTGCAATGATCAGCGGTGTGCTGCCCATCCTGACCGACAGCCAGAAGGAGATCTACGATGGGATCGAAGCTCTGGCCTGACCGGCTGCAGTATCTGAAATGAGGTGAAATCATGAAAAAAGGGATCAATACCTTTATCAAGGTTTACATGGAAATTCTGTACGCGCTGAGTTCTGTCTTTTACGCCGGCTTCTGTCTGTGCGTTCTGGTGCAGGTCATCAGCCGCAACTTCCTGCCCAATGCCCCCTCCTGGACTGAGGAGCTGGCCCGCTACTCCTTCATCTACATGGTGGCCTTCGGCGTCGGTTTGGCTGCCCTGAAGCACGAGTTCGTCAACGTCGAATTCCTCGGCGACTTTCTCAAGGCCCGCAATCAGAAAGCTCTGGATGTGCTGAATCTGGTCATCGAGGCCATCATTCTGGCCATGTGCCTGATCATTCTGGTGATGGCTGAGCCGAAATACTGCTTTCCTTCCTTCTCGATGAACTCCACCGCCACCAACATCCCGATGAAGTACATCTACTTCTCTCAGTTCCTCACCTTCATCATCCTGCCGGTCAGCTATGCACTGGATATCCTGCGCACTCTGATCGGCTGGAGCGAGAAACCGGCTGTGTAAAGGAGGGTAAAGCGCAATGGTTGCAGTTCTGTTTATTGTTTTTCTGGTCGCGCTGGCGATCGGCGTGCCCGTGGCGTTCAGTCTGGGCCTCGCCTCGGTGGCCTACATGCTGGGCTCCCACATCCAGATGATCAACTTCGCACAGTATTTCTTCAAGGGCCTGGATTCCTTCACCCTGCTGTGCATCCCCGGCTTCACCTTTGCCGGCAACCTGATGAATCAGGGCGGCATCTCCGATAAACTGCTGGACTTTGCAGACGCACTGGTCGGCCACATCACCGGCGGTCTGGCTTATGCAAACGTTCTGGCATCCATGGT
>CAKSZM010000012.1 GCA_934525735.1 uncultured Faecalibacterium sp.
GTCAGGCTGCTGACGACCTCGGTCTCCATATCCAGCACGCCGCCCTTGGCGCGCTCGGCCTTCTGCAGCTTCTGCAGGGCACCCCACAGCTTGTCGGTAGCTTCGGTGGGGCCGGCCAGAAAGCTCTCGTCGCCGTCATACGGGGTGTAGTTCTTCTGGATGAAGTCGCGCACATTGACTTCTTCCTTCCAGATGCGGCCCTCAAAGCCTTCCCACTGTTCAAAATTGATCATTGGAACCTCCTTGCTCCATTTCTACGCAGTTAGCGCTTTCTAACTATTGAGCCTTTGAAAAGCCGCTCTGCATAGGCGGCTTTCTGGGGGCGAAACGGTCTTGAACTGCCGACTGCGGCAGCCCTGACTACAAGGTGTAGACAAAAATGAAAACCTGCCCACAAAATCTTGCGTTACTATAATAGCAAGAACCACTGTAAAAAGCAATAGAAAACAAGTGGGTTTTCTGCCAAAGCAAGGGGCTTTCTTTGGGCAGAATATAGAAAAAACGCCAAAACTCCGGCGGGCACACCCTTTTTGCGGAAAAATTGCAAAATAAGGGTTGACAAGACTAACCGACTATGGTATTCTGTTCTCGCAACGGAGTTAGACAAATCTAACCGACTTGCCGGACTACGTTGCACCAGAAAAGCGGGAGCCTCTGCAAGGGCTTCCGCAAAACCCAAGTTTGTCGCGGCAGGGCCGCTCCATCTTGCTTACGCAAGACCGCTTTGTGGCTTGAAAGCCCCACTGGGGCTTTCATTGCTGCGCAAACGCCAATTCCTCCATTCCATTCTCTTTTTTTCAAGTGAGGTACAGCTCAGTTTGCTCTGTATCTCGATGCGCGGCGCAGGGTGCGTTTGGTACCGCACTTTGTGCAAGAAAAACAAAAACGGGACGTACAGCTTGACCACCTGTACGCCCCGATTTTTGTTTTGTAAGTTAAAAACGCAATATCAAATGAGCGAGTTTTTTTACTGATCTGATTAATTTGCCTTAGTGGGTAGCTCAGTCATGTCCAAATAATAGCCCAAAACTTCACCAACATTAGTGATTTTACCCTTGACAACAATTTCATCTCCTAGGGCGAAATCCATAACGGCTTTTTTCTGCTCATCGGTTTTAATAGAACATTGAACGCCGAGAATAGCCCAAGCATCTGAACTATCAACAATACTGATATATTTGCCATCGCTATCAATGACGTTCAGAGTACCACGAAGTTCTACATATTGCCCTTTGTATTTATCGGATGCCTTCAAAGCATTTGCATCTAGGTCTTCAGACAGTTCTGTCACAGAGTAAGGAGTGTAATTGATTGCCGCTTCAGATGATGCGCTGGCACTAGTGGTTTTCGATGTTGCCTTACTACTGCTGTTCGTACCATCAGAATCGCTGCTGGAACCGCCAATAGCGCATAGTACGATTAGCACAATCAAGACAATAAACCACCAGCGTTTGTAGATGGGAGGTTTGTTCTTGCCGCCGCAATGAGGGCACACTTTTGCACTGGCTGCAATTTCTTGGCCGCAATGTTTGCACACAGTCATCTTGTTTTTTTGCATTTTTGGATTTCTCCCTTCGAGGATTAATAAGCGGAGGCTCTCTTTTTATTTTGAGAAATAAAGTGAAATAAAAAGAGGTCTTTTGACAATAATACACCTGATAAGGCGTAAAGTCAATACACCTTATCGGATGTCAGGTATAGTTCCCCTAAAGGGGGATGGGAGAATGGAAAACTATAAGCGGCTGCGCGACCTGCGGGAGGATGCAGACCTGACCCAAAAGGCAGTGGGAACATTGCTGAATACCACCCAACAGCAGTATGCAAAGTATGAATTGGGTGTGCAGGAAATTCCGACCCGGCACTTGGTCACGCTTGCGGAGTACTACAATGTGAGTGTGGATTATATTGTGGGGCGTGGGGATTGGACAGAAGTGCAGATGTACCGGTTCTGGAAAAATAGAACCGAAAAAGAAAAACAGCAGATTTTCCACAAATTACATGCGGAATATGAAAAATGACCCCGGAGCGATATCTCACCGCTCCGGGGTCATGGTATGTTATGGAATGATACGTTTTTACTTTGCAATCTCTGCCAGCTGTTCATACAGCTGTGCTGCCCCGCCGCCGGAATATTTGACATTGACAAAGGCGCTGTTCACGATGCACACCCCGTCGGAATAAACTGTGAACAGCAGCTGATGCTGCTCGGCGTCATCGTAATAGCTCACGGTGATGGAATCCACCGGAAATTCGTGGGAGTAGGAGGAATAGTTCTGGCTGAGCCGTCTGACACAGCGCACGCCGGAAAGCACTTCCGAAATGTTCTGATAGATCTCGTCCGAACTGGAATAAACCTCGAACTCCATTTCGTTGGAGCTGGCAAAATTCTGCTGGTGCTCCGCCCGGACACTGGCCTGTGTGCTGGCGCTGATCTTTGATGCAAGGTCGATCTTACCGGACGGCAGGATCAGCACCAATACCAGCAGAATCAGCAGAACAATGCCTGCACGGGACAGGATGCTCTTGTCTTTCATGGGCTTATCCCTCCTTCGGTTTCTCCATGGCGTTCAGGTGCCGCTGGGCGATAAAGAAGCCCACGGCGCTGGCGGCGAACACGAAATAGTAGCTTGCGATGCGGTAGAGCATGAGCACGCTCATCACCTCGCCGCTGGACAGAAAGCTGCCGAACACCAGCAGAAAGGCCGTTTCGATGGAGCCCATGCCGGCCACGTTGGGCAGTGCATTGGAGACAAACAGCATCAGGCTGGTGAGCAGCTGCACCTGCCAGAAGCCAAGCGGCGACAGCCCCATGAACCGGATGCACAGATACGGCAGGCAGAACAGACCGAACAGCTTGAGAGCCTGCAAAGCAAAAATTTTCAGGCAGCGGGGCTTGTCGGCCAGCAGGCGGCGGCTCTCTTCGCCCAGAATATCCAGCTGCTGCTGCCAGCCGGCGCGGCGCTGCTGCCATTTTTCCGTTTTGGGAAGAAAGCCCATCAGCCAGCGGGCAAGATTCTGCACCAGCGGCGAAACGCACACCAGCACCAGCACCACGATGACGGCGGCCACCACAAAATATGCGGCGGGCAGGTAGGTCATGACGCCGGAAGTGTTGGCGGCAAGCCATTTGTGCTGGAACAGCAGCATTACGGTGGCGTACAGCAGAACCGTGGATTTGTGGAACACATATTCCAGGGTCATGAGCCCGGCACCGGGGCCGAGCGGAAGCCCTGCCTTGTGCAGGTAAAACAGCTGCAGAGGCACCGCGCCGGCGCCCAGCGTGACCACGTTGCCGAAGGTGCCGCACCAGCCCACGTCCAGCCCCTGCTGCAGTTTGAATTCCGGCAGGCGGCTGCGGATGATGACCCACGCCACACATCCTTCCAGCAGCGGGTAGGTCAGGCCGACCGCCAGCACTGCCAGCACCTGCCAGAGGGAAAGCTGGGCAAGGGCTGCGGTGATCTCGGCCCAATGATCCTTGAACATGAAAATGATGACGCAGGTGAGCGCCAGAAGGACCAGCAGGGAAATGACCGTCTTTTTGCGGGAAGGCCGGGCGGATGCGGGTTGACTCATGGGGGAAATGCGCTCCTTTCAGGCAGATGATGTATAGGAAAAGTATAACACAGCAGTGGGGCTTCTTTGTGAACGGAACAGGAACTTTCTTGTGCAATTTGCGGGGAATGATAAAAACTCCGGCGGGTTTCCCGCCGGAGTTTTTATGGATCATGCATTCTCGGTCAGTTCCCTCACCAGACGGGTGAGGGTGGATACATAGGCTTCATTGGAGTAATATTTTTCGTAGAGCTTCCGGCAGTCGGTTTTCATGGCGGCCAGCTGCTCCGGATGCAGGATGGCGTGCTCCAGAACTTTTGCCAGCTGGTCCGGGTCATCGTCGCGGTAGACGAACCCGTCCACCCCTTCGGTGATCAGCCCGGCGGTGCCGGTGTGCTCCGATACGATGGACGGCTTGCCGAAGATCAGCCCTTCGGTGACAAAGGTGGGCATAGGGTCGTCGCGGGAGGCGCACACCACGCAGGCGCATTGATCCATCAGGGATTTGATCTCCGGACGCTCCAGCCGCTTGCGGTAGAACACAGTGTCCGGATAATCCTCCACAAGGGCATCAACGGTATTTTTCAGATCCTTGTCGGCGGGTTTGCCTACGAAGAGGAAAGCCGCCTTCTGCCGCACTTCCGGCTTCAGCAGGCGGATGGCGTTGCAGAAGATATCCTGCCCTTTGCGCGGCTCAAAAGAACCCACGGTGACGAACAGGGGCCGCCCGGCGGCAAAGCTGAGATCAAAAGGTGGGAAGCTTTCCTGCGCGTAATCGGGCAGGCCGTAGATCAGAGGTTCGATGGCAAAATCCGGCCGGACCGAATGCATGGCGGCCGTGGCGTGGGAGCCGACTGCGCAGACGTGGATATTGGGTTCCAGCGTTTTCGGGATCTGGTGGGCAATGAACGGGTAGCCGGCAAAGGCGTCGTGCAGCCACCACAGCACCGGCACAAAGGAACCGTTGAGGGTGCGCACGGCGGCGGCTTCGACCACGGTGTTGGCAAGCACAAAATCGGCGCTGGTCGCCAGCCCCCACAGCGAAGAGCTCATCACACAGTCGCTGCGGGTGACAACGGCGGCCCCGGCATCCAGAAACAGCGGCAGGGAGCCTTCGTCCGACGGCCCCAGAACGACCACTTCGAACCCCATGCTGCGCAGCACGGGAACGGCGCTGACCAGCACGATGGGGGCGCCGGTCATGGTCAGTTCGTGGCTCAGGATGAGCGCGCGCTTTCCGCCGGCGGAGAACACATCGTCCGCGCACAGCTCCCGCCGGAAATGCAGCAGAGCCTGCGGGATGCGGCGGCAGCTGTGCGCCATGGCGGTGGCAAGGCGCAGCAGTTCGGTCACGCTGTCTTTGCCGCGGGCGGCGGCGCGCACACGGTCCAGCAGCTGCCGCGATACCATGGCGCACCGGCTGCAGGGAATGTGCTGGGTGCTCAGGTAAAGGGCGGTGGAACCGTCGAACCCAAAGGCTGCATCGCAGACTGCAAGGTCTGCACCGTCCTGCAGGGCTTTGGCAAAATAGGTCAGCGCTGTGGAGGTGCACTCCACATCCTCGCTGACTAAAAGCACCCCGGAGACCGAATCGGTCAATTCACCTTCCAGCTTTGTCACCAGACGGAACTTGCGGTGGAGCTGGTCGTTCAGCGAATTTTCCAGTGCAAGATGGCGGCCGGGCGCATAAATGAGCAGATAGCTGCTCTGGGTATCGGTGTACACCTGCTTTGTCAGCTGTCTGCGCTGCAGGGCACTGTAACTGCTGTACATGATACTGCACTCCTCTGCAATGTTTTCAGCCGCGCATCATCCGGCGCAGCGCGCGCAGCGGAGCGGTAAGTTTCCAGCTGCTGCTCTCGTATACGGTCTCCAGCGAAGTTTCGTAGGCAGCGCGGCTGCTCTGCAGTTCCTGCAGCTTCTGGTTCAGCCGGGCGATCTCTTCGCGGCTGAACTGCAGCTGCCCCTGCAGATCCTGCTTTTCCGCTTCATTCTGCAGCTTGATGGCGTTCAGCGCTTTCAGCAATGCCTTGCCGGGCTGTTCGTGCTGGAAACGGCCGAGAGGATAGTAATGATAACTCACGGCAAACTTCATCCCGGCGGCAAACGGAACCGAACTGACAACGTTCAGGTTCGGGTCCGGGTCCAGAAAGAGCAGGCAGTCATCCTGCAGGCGGACGCCGTTTGCAGCGCGCAGTTCCAGCCGGTCATCCGAAATGCTCAGGTCGGTGACGCAGCAGGCCAGTTCGCCGGGGTCCAGCCGCAGAGCGCGTGCATCGGCGGGCAGGGTGAACACAGCAGACACCTCGTGGGTCAGCTCGTCATAGGCGTCCTCGGTTACGGTCAGGCATTCCCGCGGGGAGTAGCCGGAGCCGGAGTCGTAAAAAAGCTGGGGCAGGGTCAGGGCGGCAGGCTCGCTCTCACTGCTGTGTTTGGCCAGCGCGGCCTGATAGGTCAGCATCTGCTGTTCCAGTTCCAGGCACCGCTGCGCCAGCCGGGACACCCCCTCGTCGGAAAGTCGGAGCTGTTGTTCCAGATCAGAAACGCGGCTTTGCGCCGCCGCAAGAGTTTCAGGGATCTCGTTGTTCATAACCGGATTCTCCTCTTTTTATAATAAGGCTGCTACCGCAGCAGCCGGAAGGGTCAGTGCTTTGCGGTGTAGTGCACAGCCGGGGTGCGGCGGCGCGCCGGAAACAGCCGGATGATCAGGCTCCGCCGTGCCTGCAGCAGCAGGCAGACCAGCCAGATGGAACCCATGGAAACGGCATATTGCACCCACATGCCCAGCAGGGGGTGTCCGGCAAATTTTGCAACCATCAGATACCATGGGATGGCGGTAAGCTCGATGGTATGTACGCAGAAGATATTCAGCGAACGCCGGCCCACCGCTTCAAGAAAGCGCACCACCGGCCCATGGCCCCTGCTCCAGCGCAGGAACAGCCGGATGAATAAAAGGCCCGCTGCTCCGTCCAGAAGAATACTCACCGGCCCCAGCGACCACTCGGCCATGGAGATGCAGTCGGTGGTGCGGGTCAGCAGGGCGCTCACGGCAATGAGCACCGCGGCGGCGATCAGTCCGGCCTGCAGTTTCGGCGGAAGAGGCTTATCCAGCAGGCGGTGCTTTTTGGCGAGAAAGCCGATATAAAGATATGGAACCACCACAGCGCCCTGCACCAGACAGAATGGCAGCTCCCACACAAGACTGGTGCCCCAGCCCAGCAGGGCGCATCCGGCCACGGCCCACGGGACATAGTTTTCCGGGAAGATGTTCAGGACCGCATCCAGAAGGATCCAGCCCACCATGAGTGCCAGCAGATACCACATCGGCCCGCAGGAAAAGAACCCCTGCCCGAAATAGGTGGCCGTGTGGGGCAGCCCCAGCAGAAAACCGCCCGTGACCTTGATGGACTCGCCGATGGTCCCGGGCAGATAGCCGAAGGTTTTATAATGAATGAGAAAATGCAGCGCACAGGTGAACAGCGCTGTATAAAGGTAAGGTTTCAGCAGTGTTTTGAGCTGTTGGTGGATGCATTTGCCGACAGAACGCTTGCGGAAACCGTAGCCGCTGGCAATGAAAAACGCGGCCATCAGGCTCTCACGATAGATAAACGGGAAAAAAGCGGTCAGGGACAGACCGCTGACACTCTGCAGAGAATAAAGTTCTGCCGTGTGGGCAAACACGATGGTCAGCATTCCGGCGCCTTTCAGCATGTCGAACATGCCGATGGAGCTGACAGTGCGGGGTTTGGTTCCTTCCATGAACAGGGTCCTTCCTTGCGCCTCAACCCTCGCAGCCGGTCACGGCGCAATGTGGTAGAATTGATAAAAAAGAGGCGGGTTTTTAGAATTAGTATAATGCATTTTGTGCAGGCTGTCAATTTTGATTTGCCGCTGCACAGCTGTGCACGGCCGGTTTTTCTGATAAAAAGAATAGCATACCGGGAGGTTCTGTGCAACAAAAGGGAAAATTTGCTGCTGGGAACCTGAGATATATGCAAGCAAATATTGCTTAAAATGGAAATTAAATGTTGCAAAAGTATTGCATTGCCGGTTTGGATATTGTATACTGGGCACAGTTGGAAAAGTCTGGGAGCAGGCCCCGGAGAGCGGGGCCGTCTGCCCGCCGGACGGGAAATGAAATTTGTGGAGGCTGAAAAAATGATCACGTCGCTGTATCAATCGCTTTGCAATATGGAAACCAACATCGCAGACCGCACGGCGCTGCGCTGGTACGATGAGGACAACAAGAACGTTGCCGAGGTGCGCTATGCGCAGTACGCGCAGGATCTGCGCCGGTTCGTGGCCTTTCTGCGGGCAGAGTACGGCGATGTGCGGGGCAAGCGGGTGGCCATTCTGGCCCGCAACAGCTACCAGTATGTCATCTGCATGTACGGCACGGTGCTGGCCGGTGCCGTGGCCGTGCCGCTGAATCTGGGCAAGAACTGGGACGGCATCTCCTACGAGCTGGGACTGGCCGAGCCGGTGTGCATCCTGCACGACGGCGAGTTTGCCGAGCAGGAACCGGCTTTGACCGAAGCCTACGGCAGCATCCTGCAGCCCATGGATGCATGGGCTGCCTATGAACCGGCGCAGGATGTGACCGAGGCGGAAGACCTGTCCGCACTGGCCTTTATCATGTTCACCTCCGGCACCACCGGCCGCAGCAAGGGCGTTATGCTGTCCCAGAAGAACCTGTTCACCGCCATGCCTGCCTTCCTGACCCCCTTTGAGGATGTCCGCACCTATACCGGCTGGAACACCGACGAGTTCAGCTCTCTGTCCTGCCTGCCCATGTTCCACATTTCGGCTATGACCAGCCTGGTGTCCTGGAGCATCACCGGCCACTGCGTGAACCTGTGCAACAACCTGAAATACTTCTACCGGGACCTCGGTGCCATGCGCAGCGATGTGATGGCCGTTGTGCCGGTGCTGCTCAAGAGCATCTACAGCGATGTGATGAAGGGCCGCCGGGAACGTCTGAACGGCCTGCGGGTGCTCACCTGCGGCGCGGCCATGTTCGACCCTGCCATGCTCCGGGACCTGATGGACAAGGGCTTTTTCATCGCCCAGATGTACGGCCTTACCGAGACCTGCGGTGACGGTGCCTGGAACTCCTCCCAGGAGGAAAAGCATCTGACCAGCGTGGGTCACGTGGACGACAGCTGCCAGTACAAACTGGACGGCGGCGAGCTGTGCATGCGGGGCGACCCCATCATGATGGGCTATTATAAGGATCCGGAAGGCACTGCCGAGGTGCTGGACGCCGAGGGCTGGTTCCACACCGGCGATATCGCCCGGGTGGAAGAGGACGGCTACATGTATCTGACCGGCCGCAAGAAGAACGTCATCATTCTGGACAGCGGCGAGAACGTCAGCCCGGAGGAGCTGGAAAAGCTGCTGGTGCCCTGCACCGACATTCAGGAGTGCATCGTGAAGGAAAAGGATAAAAAGATCTGCGCCCTCATCTACTGCGACGCCGCAAAGCAGGACGCCGTGCGGGAGTTTGTGACCACGGTGAACCGCAGCCTGCCGCTGTACAAGCGCATGGTGCCGCAGTTCAGCGAGACGCCCCTGCCCCGCAATGCCACCGGCAAGCTGATCCGCTGAGCACAGGAGGAAAACATCATGGGAAAGATCCGCGTTCTGGATAACGTCTACGACCTGATCACCATCAATATGGAGAACCGCTTTGCCGACAACGTGGCTTTCCGGTTCTACGACACCGCAAACGATGCCGTGACCACCATTCTTTATAAAGATTATGTGCAGGACATCCGCCGGGCAGTGAATTATTTCCAGTCTACCATCCCGGAAGTCAGGGGCAAAAAGATCTGCCTGCTGACCAAGAACAGCTACGAATATGCGGTCAACTCCTTCGGCATCGTGGCCGCCGGGGCAGTGCTGGTGCTGCTGAATCAGCGCAAGAGCTGGGATGAACTGAGCTACGAGCTGGAACTGGTGGAGCCGGATGCCATCCTGACCGACGGCGACGACTACGGCTTCAACGAGCAGCTGCAGGCAGCCTACGGCAGCATTCTGCGCCCGATGGACGGATTCCGCAGCTTTGAGCCTGGGCAGCTGACCCGCTGCATCGACCATGAGGCGCTGATGATCCTGATGTTCACCTCCGGCACCACCGGCCGCAGCAAGGGCGTCATGCTCAGCGAGAAGAATTTCTTCTCGGTCATGCGGGCGCATACTCAGATCGGCGAACACATGATGGAGTATAAGCACGACCCGGACCTCGTCATGAGCCAATACACCGTGCTGCCCATGTTCCATCTGGGTGCGTTCATCTGCTTGTTCTCCTGGGCGCACGCGGGCTGGGCGTTGAACGTCAGCAGTGACATCCGCAACTTCTACAAAGAGGTAAAGCGGATGCCCAGTCAGGCCATGGCAGTGGTGCCGGTCATCATGAACTCGCTCCACCACGATGTGATGCGCGGCCGCAAGGACCGTCTGGGCCAGCTGTGGGTGCCCATCTGCTCGTCTGCCATGTTTGACCCGCAGGTGATGCTGGATATGGCGGAACACGGCATGTTCGTGGTGCAGACCTACGGCGGCACCGAGACCTGCGGCGACGGCATCATCAACTACGCACAGGATGCAAAGCACATCGGCGCTGTGGGTCAGGGCAACGATTATCTGGACTACAAGATCGCCGAGGACGGCGAGCTGTGCATGCGCGGCGACAGCATCATGCTGGGCTACTACAAGGATCCGGAGGCCACCGCCGAGGTCATTGACGCGGACGGCTGGTTCCACACCGGTGATCTGGCCCGCAAGGACGAGGACGGCTACTATTTCCTGGTCGGCCGCAAGAAGAACCTCATCATCCTGGACAGCGGCGAGAACATCAGCCCCGAAGAGCTGGAAGGCATCGTGGGCAAGTGCGAAGCCGTGAAGGAATGTATCGTAAAAGAGATGGGCAAAAAGATCGGCGTGGTGGTCTATTGTGACGAGGACAAACAGCAGCAGGTGCGGGACTTTATCACCGAGGCAAACCGCACCCTTCCGCTTTATAAGCGTATCAGCGCGGTGAAGTTCTGCGCAGGACCCCTGCCCCGCAACGGCGCGGGCAAGCTGATCCGCCAGTGATGGAAGGGTGGCGCCCGGATGCATAAAGGGCGGCGGCGGCGCCATGCTAAAGGCAGACACTGCGGGAAAAAACGTGGGTTTGCGCCGCATCCCCTTGCGCACGGCGGCGAAGAAAGGTATTATAGTAGAAACGGTGCGGCCTGCGCTGCGCCGATCATCCGTCACGGAAAGGAAGAATATTTCTATGGAACGAGCAGAAATCATTTCCCAGATCCTGGCGATCCTCGAGGACGTCGCAGAGGTGTCTCCCGAGGATGTGAACGAAGATAGTGTCCTGATGGACGACCTTGACCTGTCCTCGATGGAGATCCTGACCATCGTGGCAGATCTGGAAGAGACCTTTGGCCTGCGTATCCCTGAAAAGGAACTGCGCAAGTTTGTCACCATGGGCGATCTGGCCGATTATCTGGCGGAGCACGCGGGGTAATCGGATGGAACAGTCACAGCGCTCGGCGGAGTACGTCTTTCAGGGAACGATGTACTTCTTCCGCCGGGAGAAGATCCTGTGCCGGTATCAGTTTGCGCTGCAGGACGCGGTGGACCCCGCTCTTTTGCAGCGCGCACTGGACGCGGCACTTTCGGCCGCACCGTATTATCAGGTACAGCTGGCGCAGGAAAAGCGGAGCTTTTTTCTGGAACCGAACCCGAACCCCTGCCTTGTGTATCAGGGCAGTGCACAGCGCGATATCCCGGAGGAAACGAACGGGTATCTGTTCAGCGTGAGCTGCGAGGGGGATACCGTCTACTTTGACTGGTATCATTTCCTCATGGACGGGCGCGGCGTTTCGCCGCTGCTCACCCGCATTCTGGAGCGGTACTGCAACCTGCGCTACGGCACGGACTTTGCCAACACGCACATCGTGTGCAGCCCGCCGTATGATATCAAGGCCATGATGGAAAAATACCCGGCTCCCACGGCAGGGGAGAGCACCCTGCAGCGGGATGTGGTGCAGACCTGGGAAGGCCGGATGCGCCGCACCCGGGTGCGGCTGACCAAGCAGAGCCTTGTGGACTGCGCGGTGGAAAACAGCGTCAAGCCCTTCACGGTGCTGGCGGGTCTGCTGAGTCTTGCACTGCGGGGGTATCTGGGCAAGGATGAGATCCAGTATTCCTATTCCGCCGACACCCGAAAAGCGGCCGGTGTGCCGGATGCACTTTATAACTGCGTTTGCTCTTTTCAGGACAGCGTGAAGCTGACCGGCAGCACCCGGCTGGCCGACATCGTGCCGGCCATGGATGCCGCCGTGCGCCGCAACCTGCAGCCGGAGGCTCAGCTGCGCCAGATGGCGCAGCAGATGGCGTGGGTGTACAAGGTGGATCAGCAGAAAGCGCCCCTGCGCATCAAGCAGCGGGTGTTCCAGATGGGGGAATACATCAGCGGCGTTCCGGCGGATTTCTGGCTCAGCTATCTGGGCAATCCTCTGATCCCCGCCAGCTCGGAACTGCAGCAGTACATCCGGGACTTCAACGTCTGGGTGCCGCCGGACGGCGGTTCCATGGGCGTGGAAGCATCCAGCCTGAACGGGGTCATCACCCTGTGCATCGAGAACAAAGCCGAAATGCCGGGTCTTGCCGCTGCCATCCGCACGGCCTTTGAAAAAGAGGGCATCGCGGTGCTGGAAGCAGAAGATCTGGACGGCTGAAACAGTACATGATACAAAAAGCAGCAGCGTACTCGGCAGGGTGCGCTGCTGCTTTTGCGGTTACAGGAGTTTTGCGTGCAGGACTTTTCCGGCGTCGCAGGCCGGGCGGAATTCGTCCGGCTCTTCGTAGGCGATGGGCGTATCCAGATCGCCCTCCTGCACCCGCTGCACGCCCGCGATGGCCACAGACACCACCAGCAGAATGAAATTGGAGCGCCGGAGCCGTTCCTGAATGGTCATAGAGATCCCCTCCCTGGTTTTTCTGATGCCATTGTACCACAGAACACGGCGGGAGAGTTAAACAAAGATTAAAGCTGCCGTCAGTCTGTTTTTGCCGGGCGGGTGGTCACCTCGCCGCAGCACAGCGCTTCCTCGCGGCCGTTCTCCCGACGGACGACCAGCCGCCCTTCATCATCGATGGCAAGGGCTTTTGCGGCATAGGTCTCCGCCCCGGCACAGACTGTGACCCAGTGGCCGGGCACGAAGCACCGGGCGCGGTATTCTTCCAGACAGTCGAACCCGGGGCACAGAGCCAGCAGCTCCCGGGCGATGGCGCCGGCCAGTGCCGCCCGGCTTACCGGGGCAGGTCCGCCGGGGTACAGGCTCCCGGCTTTCGCGGCCAGCTCTTCGGGCCAGTCGGCGGCGGTGGAGGTCAGATTCAGGCCGATGCCCACCACCAGCCATTCCAGACGACCGCTCTCAAGGTCGGTTCCGGCTTCGGTCAGGATGCCGCAGACCTTGCGGCCCTGATAGTACAGATCGTTGACCCACTTGATGGACAGCTCAATGCCGCACAGGGCTTTCACCGCCCGGCACACCGCCACGGCAGCGCTGATGGTGACAGTCTGGGCGCTGGCGGCGGGAACTTCCGGCCGCAGCAGGACCGAGCAGTACACGCCTTTGCCCGCCGGGCTTTCGAACCGGCGGCCCAGCCGCCCGCGTCCGGCGCTCTGGTGCGCTGTCAGCACCAGTGTGCCGTGGGGCGCGCCGTCCAGCGCCAGAAGCTTTGCAGTGCGGTTGGAGCTTTCCAGCGTGTCGTACACATATACCGGAGCGGGATATTCCCCTGCGGCTTCGGCGCAGAAAGGGTCGCCGCCGGTCAGCCGGTAGCCCCGGCGGGGCGCCGCTTCCAGCGCGTAGCCCTGCGCCGTGAGGGCAGCGGCAGCCTTGTGGACGGCGGCACGGCTCACCCCCAGGGTTTCGGCCAGCTGCTGGCCGGAAATATATTCGCCCTCTGCGGCCGAAAGCGCCTGAAGCAGGGCCTGACGGGTGGAATTTGGCATGGCTGTCCGCCTCCTTTTGTGCTATACTCTCATTGTATCACAGTCCGGAAAAAATTTCTGCATTTCTGCAGGAAAAGCGGTTCCAAGACCGTATTGGTGTATAGAACGGACGGAAAGGAGGGTGTGCAGACCGTTGACCACATTGGAATTCAGCAAAATGGTGCAGCAGTATCAGGCGCTTGTATATACGGTCTGCCATCAGCTGGTGCCGGATGTGCAGGAAGCGCAGGATCTGACGCAGGAGACCTTTCTGGCGGCCTGGCGCGCCATCGACCGGTGCCCGCCCGGCTACGAAAAACAGTGGCTGGCGCGCATCGCAGCCAACAAGGCAAAGGATTATCTGCGCAGCGCGTGGGTGCGGCGGGTGAACACCCCCGGCGACGAGATCCTGGCGCTGGAAGGTGCCCCGCCGGGCAGCGACCCGGAGCAGCAGGTGCTGGAAAGCCTGGGCGAGGAAGAGCTGACCCGGATGATCCTGGAACTGCGGGAGCCGTACCGGACGCCCTGCCGTCTGGTGCTGCTGGAACAGAATACCATGGCGCGGGCGGCGCAGCTGTGCGGCCGCCCGCCCAAAACGGTGGAAGCGCAGGTCTACCGGGGCAAAAAAATACTGGCGCAGCAGATCACCCGGCAAAACACCGGGGAAAGGGGGAACGTACATGGAACTGTTTGACGAAAAAGGCTGCCTGACCGACGAGGGCTTGCAGGCGCTGACCGGCGGACAGCTGGATGAGATGGGGCGGCTGGAAGCAGCAGAGCACCTTGCCTACTGCGACAGATGTATGGATCGCTACACCGCCCTGCTGACCGAAGACGCACTGGAAACGCCGCCGCATCCGGCCCGGGGCGCCGTGATGGGCACCATCTGGGTGCGGCTGATGCAGAACACATGGGGCAGGACGGCTGTGGCGGCTGTGGCAGCAGTGCTGGCGCTGACCATGTGGCGTTCCGGTACGCTGTGGCAGCTGATGGACATTCAGAAACAGGTAAAGAGCTGGATGCCTGCGTCCAGCCAGAGCCAGAGCGCAGATGAACGGCTGGGAAGACCCGTGCAGGATGACCGCAGGCCGTCCCGGCCGGAAACGCTGGGCAGGCCGGTGGAAGATACCGGGCCGAAGCAATCAGCCGATCTTGCGGAAGCATTGAACGGCCTGCTGTTCGGCAGGCACGACCACCCCAACGAGAATTGACAGAAATGAGAGGTTTTGAATGATGAAAAACGGGATCCTGACCTTTTTCTTTGCGTTCTGCCCGGGTGCGGGCCAGATGTATCAGGGCTACATGAAGCGCGGACTTTCGCTCATTACGATGTTCTGCCTGTTTGTTGCCGCAGGTGTAACGATGCTGGATGTGCTGGCCGTGGGCTGCGCTATCGTGTGGATGTACAGCTTTTTTGACACCTTTAATCTCCGCGCCCAGATCGGTGCAGGCACGGCGCCGCAGGACGATTATCTGGTGCACATCAACTGGAATGACAAGCGCATGGAGCAATTCATGATGGACAGCCACAAGCTGGTGGGCTGGGGTCTGATCGCTCTGGGCGTGCTGGTGGCCTACAAGAACATCATCATGAACACGCTGGGCGATCTGGTGTGGCGCTGGGGCAAGGAGATCCCCTTCTTCCGCGCGCTCTATCTGGTGCTGGACGAACTGCCGGAGATCGTGGTGTGCGTGGCGCTCATCGTCTGCGGCGTCTGGCTGGTGAAAGGCCCCAAGGGCAAAAAGCAGAAAAAAGACTCTGCCCCGGAGGAAGAGTTCCCGGCCTATGTGGCGGAAGATACCGCCCCGGAGCAGAAGGAGGGCTTTGCCATGCCGAAGCTGTCCCGTCTGCTGGGCAAGCCGGTGACACCGGAGGAAAACGCAGATGATACGGAGGATAACGATGGACGCGGAGAATAAAGCAGCATCCACGGCCCCTGCCGCCCCGCAGCAGGAGCCGCCCCGCCGCCGGGTGGGCAGCCTGACGCTGGGCGTCTGCCTGATCGCGGCCGGAATCTTTTTCGGGTGCTATTACTTTGTGCCGGGCTTTGACGGGCAGCTGGTGCTGAAAATCGCGTCGGCAGCGGGTCTTGTACTGTTGGGGTGCGAGGTGTTGTTCTTTGCCTGCCGCCCGGGACGTTGGAAATACGATTTCTGGTCGGTGCTGATCTGCCTTGTGCTCATGGGCGGATGTTTCTGTCTGTCGCTGCTGCCGGTGGTGTGGGAGGAGATCGGCCCGGAGCGGAATCAGGCAAGCATGAAGCTCAGCCAGCAGTACACCGCCGATGCCTATGCGCAGATCCGGAAATCTGACCCGGATGCCCCGGTAAAGGACATCAGCGGGAACGTGTATCTCTATACCGGAGCGGTGAAAACGCTGGAGGACATAGATGGCGGCAGCGGCTATGTGACCCTCGATGTGGAGCTGTCCGGCAGCTACGGCAGTGCAGAGCAGTTTGCACAGGCCTGCCGCAGCATGACGGATGCGGTGCAGCAGTGCCGCCCGCAACCCGATACGCTGATCTTTGCATGGTCGCCGGACAACGACCCGGAAGAGAGCCTTGGCACGGGAACACTGCAGCAGGTGGAGCAGTACACGCTGGAGCTGGTGGGCATTGCGCAGCTGGACTGGACGGCTGACCAGATGGCAAAGCAGACCGAGGTGCAGTATCTGCTGGACGAGGAGAACGAGCCGGAAGAACAACCGGCTTCCGGCGAAGAGACGGAGCCGGACGGAACAGAATAAAACCAAAACAGAAAAACGCCAGCCGCGGAAATTTCCACGGCTGGCGTTTTGTTTGTTGAAAAGTTACAGCTTCTTGCCGGTCAGCAGCTCGTAAGCTTCCAGATACTTAGCGATGGTCTTGTCGATGACTTCCTGCGGCAGGTCGTAATTGCTGTCGGGGTTGGCCTTGAGCCAGTCGCGCACAAACTGCTTGTCGAAGGAGGGCTGGCTGTGACCCGGCTCGTAGCCTTCCAGCGGCCAGAAACGGGAAGAATCCGGAGTGAGCATCTCGTCGCCCAGCACTACGTTGCCGTTCTCGTCCAGACCGAACTCGAACTTGGTATCGGCAATGATGATACCGCGGGACAGAGCATACTCGGCGCACTTCTTGTACAGAGCGATGGTGTAGTCGCGCAGCTTGGTGGCGTACTCTTCGCCGTGGCCGGGGAACTGCTTTTCCAGCACCTCGATGCTCTTTTCGTAGGAGATGTTCTCGTCGTGGTCGCCGATCTCGGCCTTGGTGGAGGGAGTGTAGATCGGCTCGGGCAGCTTGTCGGATTCCTTCAGACCCTCGGGCAGCTGGATGCCGCACACCTTGCCGGTCTTCTGGTAGCTGGCCCAGCCACTGCCGGTGATGTAGCCGCGCACGATGCACTCGATGGGCAGCATGGTCAGCTTGCGGCACATCATGCTGTTGCCGTCGAACTGGGGCTGACGGAAGAACTCGGGCATATCCTTCACGTCCACGCTCAGCATATGGTTGGGCAGCAGATCGCGGGTGTAGTCGAACCAGAACTTGCTCATCTGGGTCAGGACGGTGCCCTTTTTGGTGACCTTGTTTTTCAGGATGACGTCGAACGCAGAAATGCGGTCGGTGGCAACCATGATCAGGCTGTCGCCGTTATCATAGATCTCACGAACCTTGCCTTCTTTGATGGGCTTGAACTCAGTCATAATCAAAACACTCCATTTTCCAATGCCGACGGGCGGCGGTGTATCTTACTCATTTATTGTACCATTTCTGCCCGGCATTGGAAAGAAACAGAATGAAAGGAAAACAGGGCGTTTTTTGTGTTTTTCTCGTGAAAAGTGCGCAAAAAACGCGGGCAAAATTCGTCGTTTTGACGATAAAAGTCGTACTTTCACAAGAATAAAGCGGATTTCTTTGTGAAATGCGGATATGGACTTTCCCGGGCTGGTGCGGTATGGTATACTCAATAATATATAGCTTACCGTCTGGCAGGGCTGAGCGGTATACAGTAAAAAAATACAGGAAGGTAAATTCTATGGGCAGTTTTCCGAAGGATTTTCTGTGGGGTGGCGCAACAGCCGCCAATCAGTGCGAGGGCGCATGGCAGGACGGCGGCAAGGGTCTTGCTACGGTGGATGTGACCCCCTTTGGGCCGGACCGTTTCCCGGTGGCGCGGGGTGAGCTGGAAATGCTGGAATGTGACGGGCAGCACTATTATCCCGGCCATGAGGCCATCGATATGTACCACCATTATAAAGAGGATATCGCCCTCTTTGCGGAGATGGGCTTCAAGTGCTACCGCCTGTCCATCGCATGGACCCGCATCCTGCCGAACGGCGATGATGCTGTGCCCAACGAAGAAGGCCTGAAGTACTACGAAGACCTGTTTGATGAGTGCCATAAGTACGGCATCGAACCGCTGGTGACCATCTGCCACTTCGACACCCCCATTGCCCTCATCAAAAAGTATGGCGGCTGGAAGGACCGCCGCATGGTGGACGCCTATGTGCACTACTGCAGCATCCTGTTTGACCGCTACAAGGGCAAGGTGAAATACTGGCTCACCTTCAACGAGATCAATATGCTGCTGCATCTTCCCTTTACCGGCGCTGGCCTGGTGTTCCACGACGGCGAAAACGCGGAGCAGATCAAATATCAGGCTGCACACTACGAGCTGGTGGCAAGCGCAAAGGCCGTGAAGCTGGCACACGAAAAGATGCCCGGCGCGCTGGTGGGCTGTATGCTGGCAGCCGGCCAGTATTATCCCCGCACCTGTGCGCCGGAGGATATCCGTACCGCGCAGGAAGCCGACCGCGACAACTATTTCTTTACCGATGTGCAGGCCCGGGGTGCATACCCTGTGTGGGCGAAAAAGCGCATGGAGCGTGCCGGGGTAGTGCTGGCGGCCGAGCCGGAGGATGAGCAGACCCTGAAAGAGGGCACCGTGGACTTTGTGTCCTTTAGCTACTATTCCAGCCGCTGCATCACAACGGACAAGGAGCTTCTGGCGGCAGAAAGCGCCGATGGCAACGCTGTGTTCGCCGCTGTGAAGAACCCCTATCTCAAGGCCAGCGAGTGGGGCTGGGCCATCGACCCGGTGGGCCTGCGCGTGACCCTGAACACCATCTACGACCGGTACGAAAAGCCCATGTTCATCGTGGAGAACGGTCTGGGTGCTGTGGACAAGGTGGAAGCAGACGGCTCCATCCACGACAGCTACCGCATCGACTATCTGCGCGCCCACATCGAGGAGATGGAAAAGGCCATCAACGAGGACGGCCTGCCCCTGATGGGCTACACCACATGGGGCCCCATCGACCTTGTGAGCGCTTCCACCGGCGAGATGAAGAAGCGCTACGGTTTCATCTACGTGGATAAGGACAACGACGGCAAGGGTACGCTGGCCCGCAGCCGGAAGGACAGCTTCTACTGGTACAAAAAGGTCATTGCCTCAGACGGCACCGACCTTGACTGAACAGCCTGCGGAGCGGAGGCTGTGTGAGGAAGGACAGAACAAAGAGAGGATAACAGAATTTTATGACACCACAGATCATTGCACACCGGGGCGCATCTTACCTTGCGCCGGAAAACACCCTTGCCGCTTTCCGCAAGGCGATGGAAGTCGGCGCGGACGGCGTAGAGATGGACGTCCAGCAGACCAAGGACGGCGGCCTTGTCATCCACCACGATTTCATCATCGATATGCACACCGATATCGCGGGCAAGATCTACGATATGACCATGGGCGAACTGAAGGAGCTGGATTTCGGCAGCTGGAAGGATGTGAGCTTCAGCGACGAAAAGATCGCCACCCTGCAGGAAGCGCTTGCGCTGTGCAAGGAGATGGAAGGCACCATCGTCCAGCTGGAAATGAAGGCTACCATTGACGACGACCCGGAGTTTGTGCCCCGGGTCATCCGCGCCATTCGGGAGGCAGAGATTGCTGACCGGCTGGTGCTGATCTCCTTCAACCACAATCTGCTGCGGCAGGCAAAGCAGCTGATGCCGGAGATCACGGTGGGCGCGCTGGTCTACGGCGCCGTGGAGACGATGGCTCTGCCCAAGGGGCTGTGGGAGTTCCTCGATATGCAGAATGACATCGAAGAGGAAAACGGTTTTCCACAGCTGCCGGAGCTTTCGGTGGAAAATGTGGATGACGAAAACTGCAGCTGGCTCATCCGCCAGCTGAGCAATCAGGTCAGCATGCTGCGGGCGAACTTTCCGGGCGAGAGCATCACCGCGGTGCTCCGCCATCTGGAAGAGCAGCATGACCCGGTCAAATACATCCAGTCGCTGGATTTCAAACCGGACTGGGTGAGCTGCGAGTATCACACCGCCTATCAGCAGCCCGGCATGGTGCAGCGGCTCCATGATATGGGCGTCAAGGCTTCGTTCTGGACGGTGGATACCGAGGAAGGGGTCAAGGATCTCTGGCCTTTGCAGCCGGATGCCATCGTCACCAACCGCCCCGACCGTGTGCGGGAGTGGGTGGCCGAGCTGGAAATGCAGAAATAAACAAAACACAACAGCGGGCAGCTTACGGGCTGCCCGCTGTTGCTTTTTGCGGTATTATTGAATGCACCCAAAGCTCCGCAGCACAAACAGCCAGAAGGTCAGGCTGAAGGCGCTGAACAGGGTAGTGGTGACGCACACGCTGCCGGTGAGCACGCCTTCGTGGCCCATCTGCTTTGCCATGACGTAACACGCCGGGGTGGAAATGCTGCCCAGCATCACCAGCAGGGCCACCAGTTTTTCGTCCGTAAAGCCGAAGTGTACTGCCAGCGGCAGGAACAATGCCGGGAGCAGCATCAGCTTGACCACGGTGGCCGCGGCGGTGGGCCGGAGATAGCCCAGCGCCTTGCGGCCCTTGAAGCCCGCGCCGATGACCAGCAAAGCCAGCGGGCTGGTCAGCCCGGCCACGTTGGAGAGGGTCTTGTTCAGCATGGCAGGCATGGGCAGACCCAGCAGGCTCCACGCAAACCCGGCGGCAATGCCCAGCAGGATGGGGTTGGTCACGATGCCGCGGATGCTCTTTTTCAGCTTTGCAGCCATGGAACCGGTCTGGGCGGCGTCCGGGGATTCCAGTGTCAGGATGACCACGGCCATGATATTGTACAGCGGCACACTGCCTAAGATCATCAGGCTGGACATACTGGCATCGCCGTAAATGCTCTGCAGAAAAGCCGACCCGAGGATAGCTGCAGAAGAGCGGTAGCACACCTGCACGAACTCGCCCACAAGGCTCTTGTTTTTCAGGCAAAGCTTTGCCAGCACCCAGAGCGTCAGAATGCTGCCGAGTGTGACCGCAAAGCAGAACAGCACATAGGCCCCGTCAAAGGTGGCGCGTACATCGGTGCTGCCAAGGTCCCGGAACAGCTGCACCGGCAGAGCCACATAGAACACGAACTTGTTTGCTCCGGCCACAAACCCGTCGCTGAGAAACTTTTTCTGGTACAGCACATAGCCCAGCACCATCACGAAGAACAGCGGCAGGGTGCTGTTGAGGCTGAAGAGGATATTTTCCCACATGGCTCACACTCCGCCATGACGGCGCTGCTCAGCGGCCAGCTCCTGCTGCAGGGCGGCTTTGCGGTGATCCAGCAGCAGATCCTTGTTGTACTGGAAATAGCGCTCACAGCCGTTTTCGGTGAGGAAGGCGTGGGACACCGGGTTCACGGTCAGCTCGGTGACGAACACCACCATCTCCTGGCTCTCAGCAAAGGCCTGCTCCATAAAGTCGAAGGCGGCTTCCAGCGCAGCGCTGGCGGTCTGCTGGGCCTTTTCGCGGTCGCCGGCCAGCGCACGGAACTGCTCCCGCAGAAGGTCAAAAGCCTCCTGTGTGCCGGCGGCATTGGCGCGGCGCAGCTCACCCTCCCATCGGCGCAGCTCAGCCAGCACCTGCAGCCGGGTGGTCAGGTCATCTTTGGAGAGCAGCCCGGCGGTGCGCTGGCGCTGGGTCTCGGCGTCGTAGTTCACGATGGACTGGTGGAACAGTTCCGCCGACCCATCCGGGATGTCCTCCGGCAGGGTGGCAAGGTCCTTTTTCAGCTCCCGCAGGAAGCCATAGCAGGTGTCGGCCACGGCGTCGGCCTGACGGGAGGCTGCGAACCGGGTGCCGAGACCCGACAGGATCAGGCTGACCAGCGACAGGCGCTCGTCGAAGGGTGCCTGCAGCAGGCGGGCAAATACGGCGGGCTTTGCCTGTCCGGCCAGAATTTCTTCCACGCCGTAGTCATCGCGGTACTTGTAATAAAGATCAAGGTAGGCCGAGAAGTCCTCGGCAATTTTCGGGTGCTGGATATATTCTTTGATAAGGTCTTCGTCGGCCTGCAGACCCAGTGATTCGTAGGTGTCCAGCAGGTTGGAAAGATCCTCCCAGCCGCGGGCGGTGACGAACTGGGTGCCGTCCACGTCGGCGTTGATCTGGTAGAAGTTCTGCGGGTGCAGCTCCAGATAGCTCAGAATGGCACTGTGGATGTGGGCGGCGCGGGCGTAGTCCTTCCAGACCGGCAGGTCCGGCTCGATGTCCATGCGGCGCACACGGTCGAGGGTGACGATGTCGAAATCCCGGACGGATTTATTGTACTCCGGCGGGTTGCCTGCCGCCACGATGACCCAGCCCGCCGGCACAGCCTGGTTGCCGAAGGTCTTGCACTGCAAAAACTGCAGCATGGTGGGGGCCAGCGTTTCGGACACACAGTTGATCTCGTCGATGAACAGAATACCCTCCGAAAGGCCGGTGGCCTCCATTTTGGCGTAGATGCTGGCGATGATCTCGCTCATGGTATACTCGGTCACCGAAACGCTCTTGCCGCCGTAGATGCGCTGCCGGATGAAGGGCAGACCCACGGCGCTCTGGCGGGTGTGGTGGGTGATGGTGTAGGCTACCAGCGCTACACCGCACTCCCGGGCGACCTGCTCCATCACCTGCGTTTTGCCGATGCCCGGAGGGCCCATCAACAGAATGGGACGCTGACGGATGGCAGGAATGGCGTATTCACCCAGTGCATCTTTTGCAAGATAGGCTTTGACGGTATGTTCGATCTCTTCTTTGGCTCGTTTGATATTCATATAAAATTCCCCTCTTTCTCAGGAGTTGTTCAGGTCGCGGTACAGGTCATCTTCCTCGGCCAGTGCGTCGGCAAGGGCGCTCTGGGGCCGGGCGGCGGCACCGGTAAATTCTTCTTCGTCCAGCACCACTTTCATGGCCCAGGGCGGTACATTGGCGTCGTCAAAGCGCTCGCCCAGGAACAGAAACGCCGTATCGTAGGCCGGGCGCTTGGCCGGGTAGGTGCCCATGCCGTCGGTAAAGTAGAGCAGACCCCGCAGGTTCGAGAATTTCTTCCCGGCACACAGCTCGTTTACATATTCAAAGGCCGGACGGAAGTCGGTTCCGCCGCCGCCCCGCAGCTCAAAGTGGTTCATGGCATGGATCAGCTCGTCCTCGTTATGGATCAGCAGATCCTGCCGGATGGCGTTGTCGGCCTGAATGAGGTGCAGATTCATCCGGTGGAAAAAGTTTTCCCGGCCTTTGAGCAGGGTGTAGGTCTCGGCAAGGAACGCCCGCACCAGCTCGCCGGAGGTAGAATAACTGGTGTCGATGACCAGAGCAAGCTCTTCGATCTTTTTGCTCTCCCGGGTCTCCAGCGGCTCGATGAGCGGCAGGTTGCCGTAGATCGAAAGGCCGTAGGTGTAGAAGTTCTGGTCAAACTCATCGGGATCCAGTTTCACTTCTTCCCGCATCACGCAGAACCGGCGCAAAAAATCTTTGTAGCTGCGGCGGCTGCGGTTGGCGGCTTTCACCTGCTGTTTGAGTGCATCGGTGCCGTCGCCGGCCTCTTTATCCCGCAGATCCAGCTCGGTCTGCATCCGCTCGCCGATCTTCTGCCATGTTTTCTGGGGCAGCGGCGTGGGCATCTGCTGGGGCTGGTCCGGGGCATCCTTCGGCCACAGGCGGTGGTCGTCGGTCACGAATTCCCGTTCCAGCTGGCGCAGCACGCCGGGGGTCTGGCGGGTGAGCCAGCGATACACCGGGGCTGCTGCAACCACCTTTTCCTCGGCGGTGATCTGCTGGTAGGCGTTCTGACGCACATAGGTCAGGGGCCGCTTGACACTGGCGCGGTTCAGGCTGTCGATCACATTTTCCACTGCGATGTCACAGGCCAGACTCCACATCTGCGGCTCCCGGCGGCCCCGCAGCCACAGATGCCGGAATACACAGTGGAATATCACGTGCAGATACAACCGGTTGAGATACTTCGGGTTCTGCTGGTAGAGCTGCAACAGCCGGGCGGGCTGATAGTACAGCATCTGGCCGTCGGTGGCCAGCACCCGGCAGCGCTCGTCCGGGGCGGGCGTCAGGGCACTGAGCGCCATATCCAGAAACCGGAAGTCCAGATACAGCCCGCTGCGCACCACGGCCAGCACTTCGCCGCCCATGCGTGCCTGCCACTCCTCGTGGGTCTCGGGCCGCTGGGAGCGGAACTCCTTGCGCGGGTCAACGAATTTTTCTTTCTGGATGGACTGCGGCAAAAATGTCACCTCGCTTATGAAAAACGGCCTCGCTCTCTCAGCCTCACGCTGTTCGGCAGCTCCCCCAAAGGGGGAGCCAAGGGCAGACCAGGAACTGATTCCTCTTTTGAGAGGCTTCGTTTGATCTTCCTGATTTAAAAATCAAAATCATACCGCTGCTTCGGCTTTGCGGCAGCGTATTTTTTGTGCTCCGCATCGGCCAGCAGGGCGGCGGCAGAGGCATTTTCTGCTTTGGCCGCAAGGGCGGCGGCTTCGGCAAAACCGTCCTTGTCCAGCACATCCAGCGCGATTAGTGCCCGGACGGCGGCAGTGTCCTGCGCTTTCAGCAGACGGGTGAGCACCCGGCCGGTGTTGGCGGCAAGAAATGCCCGGTAGTGCCCGGCGGCTGCCGCGCTCAGCTGCCACGGATATCGCAAACGGTCAAAGCAGAGCATGGCCATAATGATGGCATCGTCGGCATCGTGCCCCTGCGGAAAAATAGCGTCGTATTCTGCAGGAAGGAATTTGTTGTCGAGAAAACACTGTCTGTAATGATATCCCTGCCCGGAAAAAGTGTGCAGCAGGATGTGGGCGGGCGTTTCCTCAATGTCCTCCCAGTAGGCGGGGTACCACAAAGCCGCCAGCGGTTCGGCGGAACCGGCAGGCCGGAACTCTGCCCGCACCGCTTCGGTGATGTTGTTGACCAGAGCAAACAGGCCGGTGGGTACATCCGGCGCAGCTTGCACCCGGAGGGTCTCCAGTGAAAAGCAGTTCAGGAACACGTCGCTGCCCATGGTCAGATTTCCGGCTCCCACGGTGAGCAGACGCAGCTTCCGGCAGTTGTAGAACGCACAGCTGCCGATGACCCGCAGACTGTCCGGCAAAGTAAGCTCTTCAAGAAAATTCCCGCACGCCGGGTGCAGCTCGTCCGGTTCTGCGGAGGTGCCAAAATCGAGGTCGTACCGGCCGGAGCCGCCGCCCAGCTTCTGCCCGAACGCCCGGGTCAGCCGGGCGGTGCCGTCCGGGGCGACCTCATAGCGGCAAAATGCATCCGCTGCGGGCAGGCTGCGCGGCTTTTCGGAAAAGCAGTAGTCGCCCAGCTCGGTCACGGCAAAGCGGCCGCCCTCCGGTGCGGGGAGAGTGCCGGGCAGGGCAAGGCACGGCTCGGTGCCGTATACCCGCACCAACCGGGCAGTGTCTGCCGATAAAGGCAGGAGATCCAATGTAAGAGTCTGTTCCGGAACTACCATGTTCTGACCTCGTTTTCCGTGCAATTCATTCAGCATCCAGTATAAACCAACGGAGAAGGATTGTAAAGAAAAAGGGCGGGCGCATTGCTGCGCCCGCCCCGTTGAGGAGGTTGAAATTGCTTTAGTTCTCGGCCAGATTGCCGGTGTAGAGCTGGTAATACTTGCCCTTTTTGGCAATCAGGTCATCGTGGCTGCCGCGCTCGATGATGCGGCCCTGCTCCAGCACCACGATGCAGTCTGCATTGCGGACGGTGGACAGGCGGTGCGCAATGACAAAGCTGGTGCGGCCGTACATCAGGCCGTCCATGCCGCGCTGCACCAGCGCTTCGGTGCGGGTATCGATGGAGGAGGTAGCCTCGTCCAGGATCAGCACCGGGGGATCTGCCACGGCGGCGCGGGCGATGGCCAGCAGCTGGCGCTGGCCCTGCGAGAGGTTGGCACCATCGCCGGTGAGCATGGTGTTGTAGCCTTCCGGCAGGCGCTTGATGAAGCCATCTGCGTTGGCAAGGCGGGCAGCGGCGATGCACTCTTCATCGGTAGCCTCCAGCCGGCCATAGCGGATGTTCTCCATCACCGTGCCGGTGAACAGGTGGGTGTCCTGCAGCACGATGCCCAGAGAACGGCGCAGATCGGCCTTTTTGATCTTGTGGATGTTGATGCCGTCGTAGCGGATCTTGCCGTCCTGAATATCGTAGAAGCGGTTGATCAGGTTGGTGATGGTGGTCTTGCCGGCACCGGTGGAGCCGACAAAGGCGATCTTCTGGCCTGGGCGGCCGTAGAGGTTGATATCGTGCAGGACGGTCTTTTCGGGCACATAGCCGAAGTCCACATCGGTGAAGGTGATGTTACCCTCCAGTTTGTGGTAGGTGGTGGTGCCGTCGTGGTGCGGGTGCTTCCATGCCCAGATGCCGGTACGCTCATCGGTCTCCACGAGGTTGTCGTCGCGGTCATACTTTGCATTGACCAGAGTGACGTAGCCCTCGTCGGTCTCGCTGGTCTCGTCCATCATCTTGAAGATACGCTCGGCGCCGGCCAGAGCCATGATGATGCTGTTGGCCTGCATGGACACCTGACTGATGGGCATGTTGAAGCTCTTGTTCAGGGACAGGAAGGCAACCACAGTGCCCAGAGTGGTGCCGCCGATGCCGCTGACCGCCATGGCGGAGCCGACCAGTGCGCAGATGGCGTAGCTGACGTTGCCCAGCTGGGCGTTGACGGGCATCATGATGTTGGCAAAGCTGTTTGCCTGCTTGGCGCTGTCCTTCAGCTGGTCGTTCAGCTCACGGAAACCGGCCAGAGCCTTCTGCTCGTGGGTGAACACCTTGACGACCTTCTGGCCCTCCATCATCTCTTCGATGTAGCCGTTCACCTTGCCCAGATCACGCTGCTGCTGGATGAAATATTTACCGGACTGCTGGGTGATCTTCTTGGAGCAGAACAGCATCAGGGCCACCATGATCATGGTGACAACGGTCAGCTGCCAGCTGAGCATACACATGCTGACGAACACGGACACGACGGTGATGGCGCTGGAAACCAGCTGCGGGACGCTCTGGCTGATCATCTGGCGCAGGGTATCCACGTCGTTGGTGTATACCGACATGATGTCACCGTGGGGATGCTGGTCAAAATACTTGATGGGCAGGCTCTCCATGTGGGTGAACAGCTGCACGCGCAGGTTGCGCAGGGTGCCCTGGGTCACGTTGACCATGACGCGGGCGTTGAGCCATGCAGCCAGAATGCCCACCACATAGATGCAGCCCACACGGAGCAGGGCGCCGGCCAGCGGGGCAAAGTCGGGGTTCTGCTGCCGGGTCATGGGCACGATGTAATCGTCCATCAGGGTCTGCAAAAACAGGCTGGCCTGCACGTTGGCCAGCGCACTGACCACGATGCATACCAGAACAAGGATGCAGTGGGGCAGGTAGTGCTGGAACACTTCGCCCATGATGCGCCCCAGCAGCTTGCCCGGATTTTCTACCTTGGGTTTCGGACCCATGCCGCGGGGGCCGGGGCCATGTACTTCTTTTGCCTGAGCCATTACTGCTCACCTCCCTGCTTGTCAAAGTCGCCGCCGCCCTGGGTCTGGCTGTTGTAGACTTCCTGGTAGATGGCGTTGGTCTTCAGCAGCTCTTCGTGGGTGCCAAGACCGTTGATCTGGCCGTTGTCCAGAACAAGGATGCGGTCGGCATCCTGCACCGAAGAGATGCGCTGTGCAATGATGATCTTGGTGGTGCCGGGGATCTCCTCGCGGAACGCCTTGCGGATCTTTGCATCCGTGGCAGTATCCACGGCGCTGGTGGAGTCGTCCAGGATCAGCACCTTGGGCTTGCGCAGCAGGGCGCGGGCGATGGTCAGGCGCTGTTTCTGGCCGCCGGACACGTTGGAGCCGCCCTGCTCGATCCATGTATTGTATTTGTCCGGGAAGCGTTCGATGAACTCATCCGCGCAGGCAAGCTTTGCCACACGGATGCACTCTTCCTCGCTGGCGTTCTCGTCGCCCCAGCGGAGGTTGTCGAGGATGGTGCCGCTGAACAGCACGTTCTTCTGCAGCACCATGGACACTTCGCGGCGCAGCACGTCGAGGTTGTAGTCCCGCACATCCACGCCGCCGACCTTCACGGTGCCGGTCTCGGCATCGTACAGGCGGGGGATCAGCTGCACCAGACTGGATTTTGCGCTGCCGGTGCCGCCGATGATGCCCAGCGTTTCGCCCGGCTTGATGGAAAAGGTGATATCGTTCAGCACCGGCTGACCGCTGCCGTGCTTATATTTGAAGGTGACATGCTCGAATTCGATGCCGCCGTCGGCTACCTGCTGCACAGGCTGCTTTGCCGGGGGCAGGTCGGTGTGCTCGTCCAGCACCTCCACGATACGCTTGGCAGAAGCGGCAGACATGGCGATCATCACAAAGGCCATGCTCAGCATCATCAGGGCCATGAGGATGTTCATGATGTAGCCGAACAGGGCGTTCAGCTGGCCGGTGGTGATGGCACCGTGCAGAACGTACTTGGCACCGAACCAGCTCAGTGCGATGTTGCAGCCGTAGACGGCGGTGAGCATGGCGGGGTTGTTGAAGCTCAGGCGGCTCTCAGCATTGACGAACTGGTTGTACAGGCTCTCGCAGGCCTTGGTGTACTTCTCGTTCTCAAAGCCTTCGCGCACGAAACTCTTGACCACGCGGATGGCGGAGACGTTCTCCTGCACGGAGGCGTTCAGGTTATCATAGTTCTTGAACACGCGGTCAAAGATCTTGAAGGTGGGGATCATGATGCTTGCCAGCACCGCCACCAGAAAGGCCACGGCCACCACGAAGATCAGTGCCAGCGGGCCGCCGATCATCACGGCCATGAACAGCGCAAAGATCAGATGCACCGGGGCGCGCACGCACATGCGCAGGATCATCTGGAACGCGTTCTGCACGTTGGTGACGTCGGTGGTCATACGGGTTACAAGGCCCGCCGTGGAGAACTTGTCGATATTGGAGAAGGAATAGTGCTGGATGTTCTCATACATGGCATCGCGCAGATTGCCGGCAAAGCCGGTGGATGCCTCAGCGGCGTACTTGCCGGCCAGAACGCCCAGCAGCAGAGCAACGGCTGCCACCAGAAAGGTGAGCAGGCCGTACTTGATGATGGCGTTCATGTCGCCCTTTTCAATGCCCAGGTCAATGATAAAGGCCATGATGGTGGGCAGCAGCACATCCATCACGGCTTCCAGGGCTGCAAAGAGCGGTGTCAGAATCGCGGCGCGTTTGTACTCGCCCAGATGTGACACAAGCTTTTTGATCATCTGAGTTACCTCCTGTTAATTTTATTTGTTTGGTACAGAACAATTCTATACAAAACAGCTTCAATGTCAAGATATATGCGAAACTTTCGAAAATTGTTCATAATTACTAATTTAACAAACATCTTTTCGGCGTTTTAACAAGAGCCGAACACCCTTGCGTTATACTTGGGCGGGCCAACCGGGAGCTTTCCACGCAAATGCGTACGGGTTGCGGCACCCAGTAGCCACTTCGTGCCTTGTGTGGCACTTGTGTCTGCTGGCCGCGGCCCCAACAGCAACGCCCTGCTTCCGCCACTGGCGGCGGTTGTTGCTGTTGCAGACCATTCCATCGCCCGCCCTATTGCCTGACGGCAACAGGGTCCCACCCCAGCGGATCATTTGCTTTGGAAACTCCCTGTCATCCCGCCCGAAAAAAACATTTTCCGGTTACGCCCCCTCTCGTGAAAAGACATTTGGAGCGGCCCGCAGGCCGCGACAAATGCAAAGCAAAATAATTCTTCCGCTGAATATGGCCAGAGCGCATGCGGCGGCCATTTCAAATGGTTTACTTCAGTGCATCCCGCAGCTTATTCAGCAGCCGCAGCAGCTCGGCGTTTTCTTCCTCGGTCAGCAGGCCGGCCACATAGTCGTCCGTCTGCTTGAAAGAAAGGATGGTGTTTTCGTGAAAGCGGACGCCAGCCTCGGTCAGCACCAGTTTTTTCAGCCGTGCATCCTGCGGGACGCTCTGCCGCTCGATGTAGCCCTTGCGCTCCATCAGCTGCAGGATGTTGGTCACGGTGGAGCGGGTGATGGAAAACTCCCGCTCAATGTCCCGCTGGAACACCGGTGTGTTCCGGTGGCGGTAGAGATATTCAATGATCCACCCGTGCATCGGGGTGGCCTGCTCCACTCCGTTGGCGCGGGCAAACTGGTTGATCCGGCGGAAAATGAGGTTGTCCACCCGGCGGATCTGCGCCGGGATGACCTGCGGCCCTTCCCACGGGGGATCGCCGTGATCAAGGGGAACGATGTTCTTTTCGTCACACATATATGATTGTTCCTTTGATGGTTTTTTATCAAACTGTTTTAAACAAAACTGTTTGATAGCATACATATTATACAGCGCAAATAGGGAATGTCAAGAGGAAATGGGCATGAAAATGCCCGGGATTCCAAAAGCATGGGCTTTGAAACCCCGGGCAGCAGGCTGAAAATCAAAAATTGACAGATAACCGAAAGAAACTTACTTGGGCTGACGGCCGATGTAAGCCAGGATGCCGCCGTCGGCGTACAGGATCTGGCCGTTCACAAAGTCGGATGCGTGGCTGGCCAGGAACACGCAGGGGCCGACCATATCTTCCGGGTCGCCCCAGCGGCCGGCCGGGGTCTTGGCGGTGATGAACTGGTCGAACGGGTGGCGGCTGCCGTCCGGCTGGATCTCGCGCAGGGGCGCGGTCTGGGCGGTGGCAATGTAGCCGGGGCCCATGCCGTTGCACTGGATGTTGTACTCGCCGTACTCAGAGGCGATGTTCTTGGTCAGCATCTTCAGCGCACCCTTGGCGGCGGCGTAGGCGGAGACGGTCTCGCGGCCCAGCTCGCTCATCATGGAGCAGATGTTGATGATCTTGCCCTCGCGCTTTTC
>CAKSZM010000013.1 GCA_934525735.1 uncultured Faecalibacterium sp.
AAGTACAGCAACTGCGGTCAGCTGTTCCGCTTACCAGACGGCTTACCCATTGCCCCGGACGTTCTGACCAAGTGGTACCGTATGTGGAGGGCGGAGCACCCGGAGTTTGAGAAGATCGTGTTCCACGGTCTGCGCCACTCCAGTGCCACCTACCAGCTGCTACAATCTGGCGGTGACTTCAAATCGGTGCAGGGCAACACAGGTCATGCAACTGCTACCGTCCTGATGGACACCTACGCTCACACGCAGGACAGGCCCCGGTTGGAGCTGGCAGAGAAGATCGAAGCCGACTTCTACCGGCAGGACACAGCAGGAGCAGTGCCGCAGGCGTCCCCGGAAAACAAAATGCCGGCGGCAACAAAAATCACAGGCAAAATGATCCTTGAAGCCATCCGGCAGATGGACGCAGAGGAACGCCGCGAGCTGACGCGGGTGCTCTTCGCGTAAAAGATTCTTTTTTGTGCAGCGAAATACACGCTGTGCAAGCGATGCAAAGAGTTCATGGCTTTTTTGTAAAGTGTGCAGGAGATGTGCAAAAGTGTGCAGACTCTGCCAGAAAAACAAAAAAGCCATGAAATCTTTCGATTTCACGGCATTTTCTGGTGCGATGGAAGGGACTCGAACCCCCGGCCTACTGATTCGTAGTCAGTCACTCTATCCAGCTGAGCTACCAACGCATACGTTCCGTTCGGAACATGATGTATTTTACCACTCATCTTCGGCTTTGTCAACCATTTTTTGAAATTATTTTTGAAAGTTTTCAAAAAGAACGTCTTTTTGTCGTGTCTCCGACTATTTTTCAGAAATTTTGCTTTGTATTCTTGCACCCATTTTGCAGTATCTTCCTGCATTTCCGCTCGTTTTTTGCGTCCGGCTGCCGCTCTGCATTGAGAAAGGAATGCCCATCCGCCTCAGGATCACCCCGGAAAACCGCTTCAAACTCACAGAATCGGCACTTTTTATGATTTTTCTTGTATCGTTTTTATCATTCTTGTGCTATAATAAGCTTACTATATGTTTTAAAATGTGCTTTAGCAGGGTGTACAGGATTCCGCAGCGCATCGCTGCTGACTTTTTCCTGCAGAAAAGCAACACGGAGGGTAGATCCTATGAAACTGGTAAGCGTGGAAACTCCTGAAAAGAGTGTCTGCAAAATGACTTTCAGCGCCAGCCCGGAAGAGCTGGAAGCTGCATCCAACGCCGTTTATGAGCGCACCCGCGCCTCTTATACGATCAAGGGCTTCAAAAAAGGCGAGGCCGACCGTGCACAGATCGAAGCCGACCGCGGCGAGCATACCTTCTGGTACGATGCCATCAATGACCTGATGGACAAGGATGTGCCTGCACTGTACGACGCCGCTCTGGCCGAGCACGGCTATGTGCCGGTGGATGAACCCACCTACGATCTGGTCAGCGTCAAGAAGGACGAGGGCTTTGTCGCTACCGCCACCGTCGCTCTGCAGCCCGAGCTGAACCTGACCAAAACCACCGGCTTTGTCACCGAATGCGTCACGCCGGAAGTGACCGACAAGGAGATCGACAGCGTTCTGGAACGCCGCCGCAATGCTGCTGCTGAGCTGGTGCCGCACAAAGGCCCCGCCGTCAAGGGCAACATCGTACATATTGATTACGAAGGCCTGCTGGAAGGCAAGCCGTTCCAGGGCGGCACCGCCAAGAATCAGGCTGTCCAGCTGGGCAGCGGCCGCATGATCCCCGGCTTTGAGGAGGGCATTCTGGGGCACAAAGCCGGCGAAGAGTTCGAGATCTTCGTCACCTTCCCGAACCGTTACCACGCCAAAGAACTGGCCGGCAAGCCGGTGGTGTTCAAGATCAAGCTGATCGATGTCTGCGTGCGTCAGATCCCGGCGCTGAACAGCGATTTTGCCAAGAAGGTCGCCAATGTGGACACGCTGGACGAGCTGCGCGCTCAGGTGAAGCAGCAGCTGCACGACGGCAAGCACGCCAGCGCCCTGAACCGCGCCAAGGATCAGATCCTGACCCAGCTGTCGGATGCCGCTGAAGGCGAACTGCCCAGCGTTCTGGTGGAAAACACCTACCAGCTGCAGATGGAACAGATCCAGCAGCAGCTGCAGATGCAGCGCACCAGTCTGGACCGCTATCTGAGCCAGATCCACGAGACCCGTGAGAGCTTTACTGCAAAGGTCCGCGCTTCTGCTGAGAAGACTGCCCGTGTCCGCATGGCTCTGCTGCAGATCGCTCAGCAGGAGGGTCTGGTACCCACCGAAGAGGACATTGAAAAGCAGCTGGCTGAACGCGCCGAGCGCGCCAAGAAGACGCTGGAGGAGATCAAGGAGAAGTCCAACATCCCCGCCATGCGCCGCAACGAGGGCATTCGCAAGGCTGCCGACTGGGTGATCGAGCACTCCACCATCGAAGAGAAATAAGTTTTTGACAGAAACAAAGCCCGTGCGAAAGCACGGGCTTTGTTTATTTTTTGAAGCATCAGCTTAACAGCTTGAACCCCATGATGACGATGCCGAGCACCACCAGCACCACGCCAGTGGCGCGGTTCAGGGTCTTTGCGTCCGCCTTATTGGCAAACACGGCGGCAATGCGCGCCCACAGCAGGGTAAACACCACGCACAGCGCCCACACGAACCAGTCCGGTGTGCCGCCGATCATGAAGTGGGACACCGCACCGGTCAGGGCAGTAAAGGTCATGATGAACACACTGGTGCCCACAGCTGTTTTCAGCTCGTAACCCAGCACGCTGGTGAGGATGAGCAGCATCATCATGCCGCCGCCTGCACCGATGAAGCCGCAGATGAAACCAATCATCACACCGCACACCACCGACTGAACGGCACGTTTCTGTGCGCTGACGCCCTGCATGGCCTCCTTGGTGGTCATGACCGGGCGCACGATGAACTTGATGCCCAGCAGGAAGGTCATGAACACCGAGAACCCGCCCATGGTAGCCGAGGGCACCTTGCTGGCCACCCAGCTGCCCACCACCGTGAATGCCAGCACGCTGGCCATCATGATGAGACCGTTTTTGATGTCGAGGTTCTTGTTTTTATGATAGGTGTAGGCCGAAACAGCGCTGGCCAGCACGTCCGAGGAAAGGGCAATGCCCACCGCCATATAAGGATCCATGTGCAGGAAGGTGATGAGCATGGGGCTGATGACCGCCGCCGCGCTCATGCCTGCAAAGCCGGTGCCGAGGCCTGCGCCCATACCGGCAAAAAAGGCCACGATGATGGTAAACAAAACGCTCATATTACGGGTTCTCCTTTAAAATTTCGTCCAGATTTTTCCCGATGATTTCCATCGTGCGGAAAAACGCTTCCCGGGTCGGCTCGTCGGTATTGGTCAGCAGCCGCGCAAAGAACGCATTCTGCACAGCGCGTCCCCGCTCAATGACCGGGCGGGTCTTTTCGGTGCAGAGCAGCTCGGTCTTGCGGCGGTCGCCCGGAACGGCGCGCCGTTCCAGATAACCTTCCTTCACCAGCCGCTCCACATGCATGGAGACCAGATTGGCCTTGATATGCCGGATCTCCACGATATCACTGGCAGTCCGGCAGTCCGGGTTGTTGGCAAGGAACATCAGGATATCAAAGGCCGTCTGCGGCAGTTTCAGCTCCTGACACAGGGGCTTGCAGACCGCATTGTATGCCTGCGAGGTCTTGATGGCAAATTCCATGCTCGGATTCATTGCTTATTCCTTTCGTTTTTTGAATATTTCAATTTTGAAGTATTATAGTGTAAAACATGGACGTTGTCAAGGGTTCCGCCAGCAAAAAACGGTGCTGCACAAAAGAATGCACAGCACCGTTTTTGCTATTTTATTTTCCTCAGAAAATCATCACAGCCGCAAACCGCACCAGAAGGGCGCAGATCCACGCCACCGCGCACTGGTTCACTACCATAATGACGGCCCACTTATTGCCCAGCTCCCGCTTGACTGCCGCCACAGCGGCAATGCAGGGAGTGTACAGCAGGCAGAACACCAGCAGGGGAGCCGCCTGCGCCGGGGTCAGGGCCGCCGCCAGCACGGCCTCGGAGCCGAACAGAATAATCAGAGTGGACACCACGCTCTCCTTGGCCATAAAGCCGGTGATGAGCGCTGTGGACACCCGCCAGTCCGCAAAGCCCAGCGGCGCAAACAGCGGGGCGATATCGCCCGCGATGCGCGCCAGAATGCTGGCCTGCGGGTCTGCGGTCAGACTGAGGCGCAGGTCGAAGTTCTGCAAAAACCAGATGACGATGGTTGCCGCAAAGATGACCGTGAATGCTTTCTGCAAAAAGTCCCGGGCCTTTTCCCACAGCAGCTGGGCCACATTCTTCAGGCCCGGCAGGCGGTAGTTTGGCAGCTCCATCACAAAGGGCACCGCCTCGCCCTTGAACACCGTGCTCTTGAGCAGCAGCGCCGCCAGCACGCCCACCGCGATGCCGCCGAAGTACAGCAGCACCATGACAAGGCCCGCATACTGCGGGAAGAACGCCGCCGCAAACAGGCTGTAGATGGGCAGCTTGGCCGAGCAGCTCATGAACGGGGTGAGCAGGATGGTCATCTTGCGGTCGCGCTCGGAGGGCAGGGTGCGGCTGGCCATGACGCCGGGCACCGTGCAGCCGAAGCCGATGAGCATAGGCACGATGCTGCGGCCCGAAAGGCCGATGCGGCGCAGCAGCTTATCCATCACAAAGGCAACGCGGGCCATGTAGCCGGTATCTTCCAGCATGGAGAGGAAGAAGAACAGCACCACGATGATGGGCAGAAAGCTCAGCACGCTGCCCACGCCGCTGAACACGCCGTCGATGATGAGCGAGTGCACCGCTGCGTTGACGTTCCAGTTGGTCAGGGCGGTGTCCACGATGCCGGTGAGGGCATCGATGCCCATTTCCATCAGATTCTGGAAGAACAGGCCGATAACGTTGAATGTGAGGAAGAACACCAGCGCCATGATGGCCACAAAAGCCGGGATGGCGGTGTACTTGCCGGTAAGGAATTTGTCGATCTTGTTGGAGCGCATCTGCTCCTTGCTCTCGTGGGGCTTGACGACGGTCTGCGCCACCAGCTCCTGAATGAAGGAGAAGCGCATATCCGCGATGGCGGCGGCGCGGTCCAGCCCGCGCTCCTGCTCCATCTGCACGATGATGTGCTCGATCATCTCTTTCTCGTTCTGATCCAGCTTCAGAGCCTGCTCGATGCGCTGGTCGCCCTCCACCAGCTTGGTGGCGGCAAAACGCACCGGGATGCCCGCTGCTTTGGCGTGATCCTCGATGAGGTGGATAATGCCGTGAATGCAGCGGTGCACTGCGCCGCCATGGTCATCCTCGCTGCAAAAGTCCATGCGTCCCGGCCGCTCCTGATACTTTGCCACATGGACGGCGTGGTCTACCAGCTCATCCACACCCTCGTTCTTGGCGGCGGAAATTGGGATGACCGGGATGCCCAGCATGGCTTCCATCTTATTGATACGCACCGTGCCGCCGTTGCCGCGCACCTCGTCCATCATGTTCAGCGCCAGCACCATGGGAGTGTCCAGCTCCATCAGCTGCATGGTCAGGTAGAGGTTGCGCTCGATGTTGGTGGCGTCCACGATGTTGATGATGCCGGTGGGCTTTTCGCCGATGATGAACTGGCGGGTGACGATCTCCTCGCTGGAATAGGGCGACATGGAGTAGATGCCCGGCAGGTCGGTCACTTCGGTCTCCGGGTGGCCCTTGATGGCGCCGCTCTTGCGGTCCACCGTCACGCCCGGGAAGTTGCCCACATGCTGGTTGGAACCGGTAAGCTGGTTGAACAGGGTGGTCTTGCCGCAGTTCTGGTTTCCGGCCAGCGCAAAGGTGAGGGTCTTGCCCTCTGGCAGGGGATTTTCGCCCTTCTTGATGTGGTATTTACCGCCCTCGCCAAGGCCGGGGTGATCCACCATTTTATCATCCACCGGGGCGTGCGCCGCCGGGGCTTTCTCGGTGGGAGTAATGCCGATCTGCGCCGCATCGTCCAGACGCAGGGTCAGCTCATAGCCGTGGATGCGCAGCTCCATGGGGTCGCCCATGGGCGCCAGTTTGATCAGGGTGACTTCCGCCCCCGGAATGAGACCCATATCCAGAAAATGCTGGCGCAGCGCACCGCTGCCGCCCACCGTGTTCACAATGGCGCTCTTGCCGATCTGCAGCTCTTTTAATGTCATATCCGTCTGCCTTCTTTATATGTACCGTTCTTGTGTGTTAGCCCGTGTTAACAAATTTAGTATAGGCTAACCGACCGCGGTTGTCAATAGAGAATATGGGGGAGCTGCTCAAAGGGCAGCATCCTCGTCCTCTCCGTCTTTGCTTCACAAATCCACCTCTCCCAAAGGGAGAGGCCTTGGCATACCGGTACAGTTTCTGGCTCAACCGCAAAGTTTCCGGTCACGCCAGAGGCTCTCCCTTTGGGAGAGCTGCCGAGCAACGCGAGGCTGAGAGGGCGAGCCCGCTAAAGTTAAAGTGGTAACAAAAAAGCACCGCATCCTCTCGGGCGAGAGGATGCGGTGCTCCGTTTTTATAAATTACTTTACGGTGTGGTAGCCGTCGGGGTTATTCTTCTGCCAGTTCCAGCTGTCGGCACACATCTCCTCGATGCCGTACTGTGCCACCCAGCCCAGCTCGTTCTTGGCCTTGGTGGGGTCAGCGTAGCACTCGGCGATATCGCCGGGGCGGCGCGGGTCGATGACATAGGGGATCTCCTTGCCGCAGGCCTTGGAGAAGGCATGGATGACATCCAGCACACTGTAGCCCTTGCCGGTGCCCAGGTTGCAGATGAACAGGCCGCAGTTCGTTTCCAGCTTCTTGATCGCGCAGACATGGCCGCGGGCCAGATCCACCACATGGATATAATCGCGCACGCCGGTGCCGTCCGGGGTGGGGTAGTCGTTGCCGAAGACGTGGACTTTTTCCAGCTTGCCGACGGCCACCTTGGCAATGTAGGGCATCAGATTATTGGGAATACCGTTGGGGTCCTCGCCGATGAGGCCGGACTTATGGGCGCCGATGGGGTTGAAGTAGCGCAGCAGAGCCACGTTCAGGCTGGGGTCTGCCTTGCAGACATCCTGCAGGATGCGCTCAGTGAAGGCCTTGGTGGTGCCGTAGGGATTGGTGGTAGCGCCCACAGGAAAGTCCTCGGTGATGGGCACGCTGGCGGGGTCGCCGTAGACGGTGGCGGAAGAGCTGAACACAAAGTTCTTGCAGCCGTGGCGGCGCATCACGTCCAGAATGACCAGCGTGCAGTTGAGGTTGTTATAGTAGTATTCAATGGGCTTGGAGACGCTCTCGCCCACAGCCTTGTAGGCTGCAAACTGGATGACTGCGGTGATGTCCGGGCACTCGGAGAAGATCTTCTCCACGTCCTCGTGCTTGGTCATGTCCGCATTGTAGAAGCGGAAGTCCTTGCCGGTGATCTGCTTGACGCGGTCCAGCACTACCGGGGAGGCGTTATAATAATTGTCCGCCACGACCACGTCGTAGCCGGCATTCAACAGTTCGATGCAGGTGTGGCTGCCGATATAACCGGCACCGCCGGAAACCAAAATTGCCATAGTCCAGTACCTCTCTCGCTCATTCACATATCATTTGCACCGGTGTTTCCCGGCCCTGCCTAAAGAATACCGCTTTTGCAGGCCGGAATCAAGAGATGTGTTTTTTATTTGCATGTGTTTTTGTTGCATGTTTTTCTAAAAAGCTTTTGATTCAAAATTGTTTTTCGTCCATTTTCCATGGAGAGAAGACCCGGTTTGTGCAAATAGGAGAAAGAAACAGGACGGCTGTCCGTTTTGCGGGAGCCGTCCTGTTCGGAAGTTACAGTTTGCCGCATTGTTTGCCGGTGAAGAACCGCAGCGTCGTGGTGGCGCGGAACACCTTGCCGGCCCGCAGCACGGTGGAGGGGAACTCCGGGTGCGAGGGGCTGCAGGGGTAGTGCTGGGTCTCCAGCGCAAAACCGCCGTATTTCTGCATGGGTACGCCGCCTTTTCCGGGGGCAGGGCAGTCCTGCAGGAAGTTGCCGGTGTACAGCTGGATGCCCGGCTGGGTGGTGTACAGCTTCATGCTGATGCCGGTCTTGTCGCTGGTGGCCCATGCGCAGATGCTCTGGCTGGAGCCGCGGGCGCGGTCGATGACAAAGCAGTGGTCATAGCCGCCGCCCACCATGGTGGTCTGCGGGTAGCCGGTGTCGATCTCTTTGCCGATCAGCTTGCCGGCCCGGAAGTCCATCGGGGTGCCTGCCACCGGCAGGATATTGCCGGTGGGGCAGGTGGTATTGTTGCCTTCCAGATAGTTGGAGGCATAAATACGCAGCTTCTGGTTCAGCACATCGCCGCCGCCGTCCAGGTTGAAATAGCTGTGGTTGGTCAGGTTGATGATGGTGTCTGCATCGGAGGACACCCGGTAATCCATGCGGAATGCGTTGTCCTCGGTCAGGGTATAGCGCACCGCGATCTTCAGATTTCCGGGGAAACCGTCCTCTCCATCGGGGCTTTCGGTCTCCATCAGCAGGGTGTCACCGAAGGATTTGACCCGGTAGAGCTTGCGGGGGAAGGTGCCGTGCAGATGATGCTCCCCGCAGTTCTTTTCCAGCTGGTAGGCCTTGCCGCCCACGCTGAACACGGCGTTCTCGATGCGGTTGGCGTAGCGGCCCACAAAGGCGCCGCAGCAGGTGCTGCTGGAGGACGTAAAGTCCTTTTCGTAGTCCGCCATGGTATCGTGGCCCAGAACCACATCTACCGGGCCGTTCTTGGCCGGTACGATGATATTCTTGATGATACAGCCGTAATCCAGGACATGCGCCTCCAGGCCGTCGGGATTGGAAAGGATGTACTCTGTGACATTGGCGCCCTCTTTGGTCACACCGAAGGGCTTGGATCGGATCTGTGCCATTGGGCATTCGCCTCCTCAGATTTTTCTCGGAATACAGCCGGGCACACTCCCACTGTATTTGTATTATATTTATGATTATATCACAGTTTTACAGCTCTGTGTAGGAAACGTTTTAGAATTTGCATCCAATTTTTGCAGTTATTTTTTGTTTGTTTTGGAAAAATCGGCCTGTTTTGGGTCAAAACAGGCCGAAGCAGTGCACATAGCAGGATATTTTGTTGGATTTGTGCGAAAACAGCATTGATATTCGGCTCCGCTCACGGTAAAATGGGGGTATCCGATCACAACATCTATGGGAGAAGCGCCATGGCAGTACAGCAGAGCACCGATGAAATCTATCATATTCTGGAGGACGAGATCTGTTCGTTGAAGATCCTGCCCGGGGAAAGCCTGAGCGAGAACCAGCTGTGCAAGCGGTTCGGCATCTCGCGCACTCCCATCCGCAGCGTGCTGCAGCGGTTGGAGCAGAACCACTTTGTGCAGATCATCCCCTGCAAGGGCACCATCGTCACCACCATCGATCCCGGCGTGGTGGACCAGATCATCTTCCAGCGTGTCGCTGTGGAGACTATGGTGTTCCGCGATTTTGCCCAGAGCTGCTCGCCCATGGAGATCATCGAGGTGGAGCACCTGTACGACCTGCTGCAGCAGGCCGGCGAAGGACGGGAGCATCTGGAGACCTTTGACATCAACAATTTCCTTGCCCTGGATCTGGACATGCACCACTACTGGTTCCGCAAGACCGGCAAGGAGTATCTCTGGCATCTGCTGACCATGCCGCAGGCCGATTACTCCCGGTTCATCCGGCTGGATATCGTAGGCGGACGGAACGTGCCAAGCGTGCTCAGCGAACACCGGGAGATGCTGCGCATCCTGCGCGAGCGCGACCTTGACGCCATCGAGCCGCTGATGCGTGTTCATCTGTACGGCGGCATGACCCGCATGGGCGGCAAGATCTATGCCGACGAATACCGTTCCTTCTTCAACTATCAGTAACAACAAAAAGCGATGGCCCGCGGGCCATCGCTTTTTGTTGTTTTATTCTTATGCTTCCGGTGCCGGCTGTGCATTCTGCGCCGCAATGAACTCTGCCGCGTCATCCGGGATATCATCCAGATCATCGCCGCCCACGTCAACATTCAGCGGGGGCTTTTTGAACAGCAGATCATACAGGATGGGCACGATATACAGAGTCATCAGGGTGGCGTAGCTCAGGCCGCAGATGATGACGATGGCCATACCGCTCATCAGCTGGCTGGCCATGTCACCGCTGAACACCATCTGCAGCATCGCCAGAACGGTGGTCAGGGTAGTCATCAGGATCGGGCGCATACGGGTCTTGCCGGTGGCCACCAGCGCTGCACGGCGCTCCATGCCGCCGAGACGCAGCTGGTTGGCGTAGTCCACAAAGACGATGCCGTTGTTGACGACGGTGCCCATCAGGACGATGAAGCCCATCAGAGAGATCATCGTCAGCTGCTGGCGGGTAATCAGCAGACCCAGCAGGCCGCCGGTGAAGGCCAGCGGCACCGTGAACAACACGATGAAGGGGGACAGCAGACTCTGGAACTGCGCCACCATGACCAGATACACAAAGGGCAGGGCAAGCGCCATCCACTGGACCATCTCGTCCACCATGAAGTTGACATTGTCGCTCTCGCCGCCCATGGAGAAGCTGCAGCCCTCGGGCATCTCGTCGCTGAGGGCAAACTCATCCAGCTTCTTCTGGATCACGCGGGACTGCACCGTGGTGTTGTAGCCTTCCAGCGTATCCGCCGTGACGGTGACAAACTCGGTCTGGTTCTCGCTGGTCAGAGAGTCCGGTGCCGTGCCGGTGTCCCACGTGGCGATATCCGCCAGCGTGCAGGTGCCGGTCTCGGTGGTGCCGTCGGTGGACATCACACTGGTGTCAAAGGTCAGGTCCATCATGTTTTCCTTGGTCACAGGGTCAAGGTTGTTGGTGATCTGGACATCCATGGTGGTGCCGTCCACCGTCACAGGGGTCTGGGCCGTGGTGGTGGTGGTCAGCTTGGCCGTGATCTTCTGGTACACCTCTGCGACCGTCAGGCCATAGGAGCGCACCTTGTCGCGGTCGATCTTCAGGTTGATGGTGGCATCGCCTGCCCCCAGACCGTTGGTAGCGTTGGCAAAACCGTCGGTGTTGTTGACGATTTCCACCACCTTCTCGGACAGCTGGGTCAGGGTGTCGTGGTCAGCGCCGTAGATCTTGACGGACAGGCCGCTGGACAGCTGGCTGGTGAGTTCTTCAGTCATGCCGGAGATCTCCACCGAGGCGGTGCAGTTTTCCACGCCGTCCACTGCGGTGACCAGTGCCTGACGTGCCTTCTCGATCTCCTTTGAAGAGAGGCTTTCGTCCAGCATCACATTGATCTTATAGCTGCCGTAGCTGTTGGCAGCGTTCAGCAGGTCGGTGATCTGCGAGGGCAGACCCAGCTGGCTGACATCCATACCGGCCACGCTGGTGTCGGTGGTGATGCCAACTTCTTTTACATGGTCCACCGCCATGACGGCTTCCACCACCTTGCCGGCAGCCGCAAAGGAAGCATCCTTGTCCAGACTGTCGTCGGTGGAGAGGGTAATGGTGGCTTCGTTGCTGGTGATGGTAGGCAGCAGCTCGATGCCCATGGACATGACCTGTGCGGCGCTGAACACCAGCAGCGCCACCGCCGCGATCAGCGGCAGGGCACGGTGCTTCAGGCACCAGTCCAGACTCTGCGCGTACTTATCCTGGATTTTCTCAAACCAGACCAGACGCTTGGGTTCGGCCTTTTTCAGCACAGTGGAAGCCGCCGCCGGAACCACCGTAACAGCCACGATCAGCGAAGCCATCAGGCAGTAGCCGATGCACAGGGACATGGGCTGCAGCAGGCTGCGCACCAGACTGGACGAGAACACCACCGGCAGGAACACGCAGACCGAGGTGAGGGTAGACGCCACAACGGACATGCCAACCTGTTTTGTGCCCTGCACGGCAGCCCGGGCAGCGGGCACGCCGCGGCTGCGCAGACGGTAGATGTTTTCGATGACGACCACCGAGTTATCCACCAGCATACCGATGCCGAGGGAGAGGCCCGCCAGCGTCATGACGTTCATGTCCAGACCGGTGAAGTACATCAGCACCACGGCAAACAGCACCGACAGCGGGATGCTGATGCCGACCACGAGGGTGGGCTTGATGTCCTTGAGGAAGATGGCCAGCACCAGAATAGCCAGCGCCGCGCCCACAGCCATGCTGGTGAGGATGCTCTGGATAATGACCGTGATATAGTTGCCCTGGTTGGACAGCACCACCACATGCAGGCCGTCATACTGGGCTTCCAGTTCCTTGAAGGCCGACAGACAGTTGTCGGACACATCGCTGGCACTGGAGTTGGAGTTCTTGTAAATTTTCAGCACCGAAGCCTGCTGGCCGTTCAGGCGGGTATAGCTGTCGGCCGCGTTGTCGATGACCTCCACGTCCGCCACATCGGACAGGCGCACATCGCCGTAGCCGTCCACATGCAGCAACAGAGCGCCGGCAATATCCTCCACGCTGTCGTACTCTTCGCCGACCTTCAGCAGCCAGGACTGGCCCTCCTTATCCTGCACATAACCGGCCGGCATGGAGAAGTTCTGGGCATAGATCAGCTTTGCAAGGGTGTCGATATCCAGCTGTTTTGCCACGTCGGCCTGTGCCAGCGCATTTGTTTTTGCCGTCTCATATTCCTGCTTGGCGGCTTCCAGCTGTTTTTCGTACTCGTTCAGCATTTCACGCGCTTCGGTGAACTGCATATAGGCGTTGAGCTGCTGCTGGGAGAAATTGCCCAGCGCATTGGAGAACTCGCTCATCAGCTGGGGCACATTGTCCATGGCCTTGATGGTGTTTTCCAGGGTATTGTAGACGGTATTCAGGCTGTCCTGCAGCTGCACCTCATCCACAAGATCCTCCGCCGTGCTGCCTTCGGAACCGGTCTCGGTGTTGATGCGCTCCTGCAGTTTCTGAAGGGCAGAGGTCAGCTTATCGGTGATATTGCGCAGCTCGGCCACGATATCGATCAGGGAATCGATATCCCGCATGCCGGTCTGGTTGAACTTGTCCAGAACCTTCTGCAGGCCGTCGCGCACCTCGATCAGCGCCTGCTGGATCTCCGGCTCCTTGACCACGGCGATCAGGCTGTTGACGCTGTCCAGCAGCGCCTGCGCCTGATTTTTGACTGCCTCCACCGCAGCGCCCACCTCGGTGCTCATGGAGCCCATGACCGAGTTGGACACCGTGTTGCCGAAGTTCTTCATCTGCTTTTCGTATTCCCTGCGTCCGGCAGCGATCTGTGCTTCGGCGCTGTCCAGCTGGGCGCGGGCGGCCGACAGCTGGGTGTCGATGAGTTCCAGCAGCTTTGCGTTGATCTCATCGATCTTGGTCTGATTCAGCTGCACCTGCACCAGCTTTTCCACAAGGCCGTTGGCCGAAACACTGGACACGCCGCCCTTGCGCTGAACATAGGGCACCATGGTGTTCTTGACAAAATCCGACAGATCGTAGATATCGCTGCCTTCCCGGCTGACAGCCACAGTCATGAAGGCGTTCATGTTCAGGCTGTACTCGATGATGGAAGGGGTCAGGCAGGTGCTCGGCAGGTCGCTCTTGGCCTGATCCAGCTTGTTGGACACCTTGACCAGAGCGCTGTTCATATCCGTGTCATCCGCGAACCGCATCAGCAGCAGACTGTAGTTTTCTGCCGAAGTGGCGGTGATCTTTTCCACGCCGGGCACTGTGAGGGAGTTTTGCAGCACATCCGAAACTTCGCTCTCCACGCGCTCCGGGCTGGCGCCGGGGTACACTGTGACCACCATCAGATAGGGGGTGCTGACGTCCGGCAGCAGATTCGTCTGCATCTTCGTGATGGCCACGAAGCCCAGGATCAGCACCATCACGACAGCGACCAGCACCGTGAATGGTTTTTTGACACTGAATTTTTCCATTTTTTCCTACCGTTTCTCTGCCCGGGCCGCATCACCCGGGTAGTTTTTCCCAAACCTTCGGGAATACCACACTTTAACAAGTTTAATTATACACACCAGCCCCCGCCTTGCAAGCAAATGGGCGAATCTTTTGTGATTCTTTGGAGAGTTTCGCAGATTTTTAACAATTCGTGCTGCTGCCCTTCACATTCCTGCTGCACAGTTGGGACAGAATTCGGTCTATTTCCCTTCTGGATACGGCTCACGATGCCGGATTGTTGCACCCGGCAGGAACTTTTTGTGCCGGCCGGGGCGCAGGCTTTTTCTTTTTGGCGTGGAAATGCGCTTTTAAATATGATATACTAAACATCAGAATGGATTAGCAGGCCCTTTTGAAGAGGGCTGCTTCACATATTGAACGAGGAACACTATGAAAAAAGTCATTTCGGTCCGTTTCAAGGAAAACGGCAAAAGCTATTATTTCGACCCCGCCGGGGCTGACATCAAGGCCGGCGAGTACGTCATTGTGGAGACCGCCCGCGGCGTGGAGTGCGGCGAAGTGGTGCAGGGCGTCAAAGAGATCCCCGACACAGCAGTGCCCAAGGCGCTCAAGCCCATCACCCGCATGGCCGACAGCGTGGATATCCGCCGGATGCGCCAGAACCGCGAGGACGAGAAGCGGGCCTACCGCACCTGTCAGGAGTGTATTGCCCGCCACGGGCTGGAGATGAAGCTGGTGGAGGCCGAGTATACCCTCGACCGCTCCAAGATCATGTTCTACTTCACCGCCGACGGCCGCGTGGACTTCCGCGAGCTGGTCAAAGATCTGGCCGGCATCTTCCACACCCGCATTGAGCTGCGCCAGATCGGCGTGCGTGACGAAAGCAAGATGATCGGCGGCCTGGGCATCTGCGGCCAGCCCTTCTGCTGCAGCCGCTTCCTCAAGGACTTCCAGCCCGTTTCCATCAAGATGGCCAAGGAGCAGGGCCTTTCGCTGAACCCCACCAAGATCAGCGGCGCCTGCGGCCGCCTGATGTGCTGCCTGGCCTACGAGGAAAGCGCCTACGAATACCTGAACAGCATCATGCCCATGGTGGGCAGCACCGTCCGCACCCCGGACGGCCTCGGCACCGTGCTGGAGGTGAACCCCATCTCCGGCTATCTGCGGGTGCGCTGCGGCACCGAGAGCCTGTCGCCCCGGTATTATAAGGTAGGTGTGTGCGAATACATCAGCGGCGGCAAGCGTGCGCCCCGCCGCCCGGACCCGGACGACGATTATTCCGGCGTGCGTAACCCGGCCCCGGTGATGGCATCCTCTGAGGACGGCGAAAAGCGCTGCGCGGGCGGCTGCTGCGCCAAAAAGCGCGCTGCGGAAAAGGAATAACGCCGCAGCGGAGTGTCCGAATGGTTAGTATGGCAAAACTAACCATTCTTCGTGATTTTTGCTAAAAATCTCCTGCAATTTTGTCCATAAGTTAGCCTGTGCTTTTGTGCAACCCAACAAAAAACAGACTTTTGTGTTTCCCGGGTCACGGTTAGTCTTGCCTTTTCCGACCTGCTTTGTTAAAATGCAGGCAAGGATACAATTTCCGGAGAGGCGTGCACTACCGTGCCATTGCATGGCTCTTCATAATAACTTCGGGCACGGGGATAAAAAGGAGAGTTTTATTATGGCACACAAGGTTTCTGACGCATGTGTTGGCTGCGGCGCTTGCGAGGGCGCTTGCCCGGTTGGTGCAGTTGCCGTTGAGAACGGCGTTGCAGTTGTGAACGCAGACGCTTGCATCGATTGCGGCGCTTGCGAGGGCGCTTGCCCCACTGGTGCAATCACTGCTGAATAATCAGCCGATTGCCGGAATAACGCATCAAGAGCAGCAGACCTGTGCAAAAGCGGGTCTGCTGCTTTTTGTTTTTGCACAAATTCGGGAAGCAATTCCCGCTATTTTTCTGAGAGGAATCGTCGCACTGTCTATGGAACATTCCACCGAAGTCTTGTATAATAGAACCAGTGTATACTGTACGCCGGCGCACCGGTTCGGGTCGGATGCGCTGCTGCTGGCCCGCTTCTGCGAGCCGAAACGCACCCAGAAAGCCGCCGACCTGTGTTCCGGCTGCGGCATCGTGGCGCTGGAATGGCACGACCGGGGCCACCGCGGCCCCTGCATCGGGCTGGAACTGCAGCCGGACGGCAGCGCTCTGCTGGCATCCGCCGTGGAAGAGCAGGGCATTGAACACATCACGCCCGTCTGCGCCGACCTGCGCACTTTCCGGGAGGGAGCGGGCAGTTTCGACCTGTGTGCGTGCAATCCGCCCTACTTTACGAGTGGGCTGCAGAGTCAGAACACCGCCCACGCCCTTGCCCGGCACGAAAACACCTGTACGCTGGAGGATGTGTGCACCTGTGCGTTCCGTCTGCTGAAGGACGGCGGGCGGTTTTCCATGTGCCACCGGCCCGAACGGCTGGCCGAAGTGCTGGCCGTGCTGCGCGCCCACCGGCTGGAACCAAAGCGGCTGGCCTTTGTGAAGAACAAAGCCGACGGTGCGCCGTGGCTGTTTCTGGTGGAAGCCCAGAAGAACCGCAAGACCGGCCTGCGGGTGGAGCCGGATGTGCTCATCAGCGCCGGAGCGGCGCTCTACGGGAGGTAAACTATGGCAGGAACTCTTTATATCGTGGCAACGCCCATCGGCAATCTGGACGACATGCCGCCCCGGGTGGCGGCCACCTTCGGCGCAGCGGATTTCATTGCCGCCGAGGACACCCGCGTGACCATGAAACTGCTGAACTATCTGGGGCTGAAAAAGCCCATGGTCAGCTACTACGAGCACGCTCTGCAGAAGGGCGAGGCCATCCTGCGCCGCATCGAGGCAGGGGAGAGCTGCGCCCTGTGCAGCGATGCCGGTATGCCCTGCGTGTCTGACCCGGGCGAGGTCATCGTGCGGGATGCGCTGGCGCTGGGCATCAAGGTAGTGCCGGTGCCTGCTGCTTCGGCCTGTGTCACGGCACTGGCCGTGTCCGGGCAGGACACCTCCCGCTGGGTGTTCGAGGGCTTTCTGCCTGTGAACCGCAAGCAGAAAAAAGAGCGCCTGGCCGAGCTTCTGCAGGAAAAGCGCACCACCATCTTCTACGAAGCGCCCCACAAGCTGCGCACCACGCTGGACGACCTGACCGCTGCCTTCGGCGCCGACCGCAGCATCACCCTGTGCCGGGAGCTGACCAAGCTCCACGAAGATATCTGGAAAACCACCCTCGGGGAAGCAGTGGAGCACTATAAAACCAACGAACCGCGGGGCGAGTATGTGCTGGTCATGGCAGGTGCACCGGCATCCGCTGACCCGGAGCAGGAGCTGACGCTGGAGCAGGCAGCGCAGCGGGCGCTGGAGTTGACCGGGCAGGGCTTCGGCCCCACGGCAGCGGCCAAGGCGGCCGCCAAGGATACCCCTTACTCCAAGAGCGAAGTGTACAAACAGCTGCTGGTACTGCAGCAGAACGGGCAGGCAGAAGAATAAGGCCCGGGAAATGATAAGGAAACGGTAATAGAGGAGGATCTCTTTTGTGACAAGACTTCTGGTTCTGAGCGACAGCCACGGCGGACGCGCCGCCATTGAGCGCATCCTGATGAAGGAAAGCAAAACCATCGACGCCCTGATCTTTCTGGGTGACGGTCTGCGGGATCTGGAATCGGTGCTGACGCTGTTCCCCAAGCTGCGGGCGTATTCTGTGGCGGGCAACTGCGATTACGGTGCACTGGAGCCGCTGGACGGGCTGGCCGCCTTTGACGGCGTGGTGATTTTTTACACGCATGGTCATATGTACGGTGTAAAATACGATCTGGATACGCTGGCGGACGCTGCAACTGCCCGGGGTGCCGAAGTGGCGCTGTTCGGCCACACCCATATCCCCCATGCAGAGCAGCGGGGCAAGGTGTTCCTGTTCAACCCCGGCTCCTGCGGCCGGTGCTACACCGGTGCCAACACCTACGGCATCCTGACGCTGGACGGCGGCAAAGTGACCGCCTATGAACACAAAGAGGTACCCAAACAATGAGCATCAATGAGGTGCGCTATCTGCCGGAATGCGGCAGCACCAACGCTTATGTAAAAGAACATTTTGAGGAGTTCGGCCCGGTGGGGGCGGTGTACACCGAGAACCAGACCGCCGGGCGCGGCCGGCTGGGCCGCAGCTGGGTGAACGCCGAGGGCAAGGCCCTGTATTATACGGTGGCCATCCGGGAACCGCTGGCCCAGCCCGCCACCCTGCCGCTGCTGGCCAGTCTGGCCGTGCGCACCCAGCTGAAACTGCGCTACGGCGTGGACTGCCAGATCAAATGGCCCAACGACCTTCTGCTCAACGGCAAAAAGATCGTGGGCATCCTGTGCGAGAGCGTGAGCTACGGCTACCAGCAGCAGGGCAGGGGCATCCTGTGCGGCATCGGCATCAACCTCGCCCAGCCGCAGAGCTACTTTGATGCCGCCGGTCTGCCCAACGGCACCTCGCTGGAACTGCAGGGCGCAAAAGTAGACCTTTCCGCCGATCCGGCATGGCTGGCTGAGGGCCTGACCGATTTCGGCTTTGACCGCAACATGTATGTGTTCGCCCGGGACGGCTTTGCCCCCTTCCGGGAGGAGTACAAAGCCGCCTGCGTCAATCTGGGCCGACGGGTCACCTTTGACCTGCCGGACGGCGGGCAGGGGGCAGGCGAGGCCGTAGACGTAGACGAAGAAGGCCGCCTTGTGGTGCGCACCGACAGCGGTGAAGTGCATGTGTTTACCGGCGAAGTGTCGGTGCACGGCATCTACGGTGCTGTCTGAGCTTTTTAAAGTTGTACGTTCCATGCGGACAGTTTAAATGTCCGCATGGACTTTTTTTGCGTGTTTTTGGCTCATTTTTACCAAAAACGCTTGAATCCACGAACTTTTCATGAATTTCTTGTGAAGTTTTCCAGTTGCGAACAGAGCCACACTTTAGTATAATAGAGAATGTGCCAGCACATCCTCCTTCAGGGGGATGTGCGTGTTTTGTGAAATAGGAATAGGAAAACAGACAGCACAAGCGCCCTGCCCCAAAAGCAAGACGCTTGTGCTGTCGCAAGGAGTGCAAGCATGAAAGATCAAGAATCCTTCAAGCCGTATATTCCTGCGGAAAAGATCACCGCAGAAATGACGGCCACCTCTGTGATCATGGGCATCATCCTGTCCGTGGTCTTCGGCGCAGCAAACGCCTATCTGGGCCTGCGCGTCGGCATGACTGTTTCTGCCTCCATTCCGGCAGCAGTCATCTCTATGGGCGTTATCCGCGTCCTGCTCAAGAAGAACTCCATTCTGGAGAGCAACATGGTGCAGACCATCGGCTCCGCAGGCGAGAGCCTGGCCGCCGGTGCCATCTTCACCATGCCCGCGCTGTTCCTGTGGGCGAAAGAGGGTCTGTGCGACAAGCCCAGCATCCTCGAGATCACCCTGATCGCTCTGTGCGGCGGTATCCTGGGCGTGCTGTTCATGGTGCCCCTGCGCAACGCACTGATCGTCAAGGAGCACGCGACCCTGCTGTACCCGGAAGGCACTGCCTGTGCAGACGTCCTTCTGGCGGGTGAAGAGGGCGGCGCAAACGCTTCCACCGTCTTCTCCGGCATGGGTCTGGCCGCTGTGTTCAAGTTCATCGTGGACGGCCTGAAGGTCATCCCCGCCGACATCGCTCTGGCCTTCAAGTCCTTCAAGGGCGCCATCGGCATGGAAGTGTACCCCGCTCTGCTGGGCGTGGGCTACATCGTCGGCCCCAAGACCGCTTCCTACATGTTCGCCGGTTCTCTGGTGGGCTGGATGGTCATCATCCCGCTGATCTGCCTGTTCGGTGCGAACATTTCCCTGTACCCGGCTGCCGCCGGCACCACCATTGCTGACCTGTATGCAGCCGGCGGTGCAGACGCCATCTGGTCCAACTACGTCAAGTACATCGGCGCAGGTGCCATCGCTACCGGCGGTATCATCTCGCTGATCAAGAGCCTGCCCCTGATCGCATCCACCTTCCGTGATGCCATGAAGAGCCTGAAGGGCGGCAGCAGCACCGGCACTTCCCGTACCGACCGCGACATGCCCATGCCCTTTATTCTGGGCGGCATCCTGCTGATCATCCTCATCATCTGGCTGGCTCCGGCCATCCCCGTCAGCCCGCTGGGTGCTCTGCTGATCGTCATCTTCGGCTTCTTCTTCTCCACCGTTTCGGCACGCATGGTGGGTATGATCGGCAGCTCCAACAACCCCGTCTCCGGCATGACCATTGCCACCCTGCTGATTGCTACCATGATCCTGAAGGCCACCGGCAGTGTTGGCATCGAGGGCATGATCGGCTCCATGGCCATCGCCTCTGTCATCTGCATCTGCGCAGCCATTGCAGCAGATACCTCTCAGGACCTGAAGACCGGCTACCTGCTGGGCGCTACCCCTGTCAAGCAGCAGATCGGCGAGCTGATCGGCGTCATCGCTTCCGGCCTTGCCATCGGCGGTGTGCTGTACCTGCTGGACAGCGCATGGGGCTACGGCGGCGCTGAGGTGCCCGCACCCCAGGCTACCCTGATGAAGATGATCGTCGAGGGCATCATGGGCGGCAACCTGCCCTGGAACCTGGTGTTCGTCGGCGTGTTCCTGGCCATTGCTCTGGAGATCCTGCGCATCCCCGTGATGCCCTTCGCCATCGGTCTGTACCTGCCCATCTACCTGAACGCTTCCATCATGATCGGCGGCGTTGTGCGCGGCCTGCTGGATCTGCGTAAGAAAGTGGACACCAAGACCAAGGAAGAGCAGTCCACCACCGGCACCCTGTTCTGCGCCGGTATGATCGCAGGCGAGGGTCTGGTCGGCATCCTGCTGGCTATCTTTGCCGTGTTCGGCGTGAGCACCGCCCTGAGCTTTGATTTGGGCAATGTGGGCGGCGTCATCCTGATGATCGTCATGATCGCATGCCTGCTGGCGTTTTCCCTCAAGAAAAAGAAGAACTGATGCGTAAGAAAAAGCAATCTGTCAACTATCTGGACCTGATCCCGCAGCGTGCGGAAAACCTGCGCTGGCACACGGACGAAGAGACCGGCATCATCACCCTTGAGGTGGAGAACAGCGGTTTCTTCAACACGATCGCACAAAAAGTGTTTCACAAACCACGCTTCACGCAGGTGCATCTGGACGAGACCGGCAGCTATCTCTGGCCGCTGATCGACGGCGAAAAGACCGTTGCACAGCTCGCGGACTGCATGAAAGAGCATTTCGGCGAAAAAGCCGAGCCTCTCTATCCGCGCATCATCAAATACTTCCAGATCGTTGAGTCTTACCACTTTATCAAGTTCCTCAACCGGTAACCAAAAGCGGCGCATCGGGCCTTAGAACAAGGCTTGATGCGCCGCTTCTTTTGTTATAAAATAGGGTTATCTTCTCCGCTTTCTGCGGCGCAGGTCCAGGGAACCGCCGCCGGCCGCAAGGGTGAGCACCGTGAGCAGGAACAGGATGACCAGCAGCGCACACAGCAGCAGGATCGTTGCTTTTGTGTCGGTGCGGAAGTCCGAGACATACTCCTGATGGGTCACAAGCTCCACCGTGCCCACCTCGTAGCCGTCCAGATAGACAGTGGCTGTGCCCACCACCTGACCGCTTTTCACAGTGGCAGGGATGCTTTCCGGCAGGTCGAAAGAATAGGAGACCTTATCGTCCGCGTGGCCGTAGCCGCTCACCGGCGCCGCCGCGTACAGGTCTGCCATCGGTTCCGCCCGGCACTTGGTCACATCGATGGTGGTCAGCACGGTCTGGGTATCCACCAGCGGGCGGTCGGAGAAGCTTTCAAAGGCCCAGTCGAACAGCTCCGCGCACTCGGCCAGGAGATGATCCAGTGTGTCGCAGTTCAGGATCACCAGCCCGTAGGCGTGGCCGCCTTTCTGGGCAAAGGCCACCGCGCAGCGGCCTGCCAGCGTCGTGAAGCCGCCCTTGACCCACTGGACATATTCCCGGTAGCAATCGCTGCCCTCGGTCATCAGGCCGTTGGAAGAGCTGATGGTACGTTCTGCCCGCTGCAGGTTGGTGGCCGGGATGACATAGCTTTTCGTGCCTGCGATCTGGGTAAAGGTCTCGTTTTCGGCGCAGGCAGCTGCAATTTTGGCCAGATCCTGCGCGGTGGACACATTGCCGTAGTCGAACAGGCCGTGGGCACAGGTAAAGTTCGTGCCCTTGCAGCCCAGCTCCTGCGCGCGGGCGTTCATCTGGCGCACAAAGTCCAGCACGCTGCCGCCCACGTCCCACGCAATGACGCTGGCCGCGTCGTTGGCGCTGGAGATGAGCATGGCGTTGAGCAGGTCGATACGGCGCACCGTCTCGCCGATGCGCAGGCCCATAGTGGTGCCGTTGGCGTTCTGGATGTCCTTGAACTCCTGCGTCATGGCGGTGGGCACGGTCACTTCACCGTTCAGATCCTTGCCGCTTTCCAGCAGAAGCAGCGCCGTCATGAGCTTGGTCAGGCTGGCCACATACTGCTGCTGGTCGGCGTTCTGGCTGAGAATGGTCTTGCCGGTGTCCGCGTCGAACAGATAGACCGACTCGGTCTCGCTGGCGGTCTGGATGGGCATGGGGTAGGCGGCCAGACCCGGCACAGCCGCCGAAACGGCCAGCGCCAGCGTCAGCACCAGTGCCGCAGCACGACGGAGAAAGGTGTTTTGAAACATGAGCGTACCCCCTGTTTGAACGTCCCGGCCAATGGCCGGAATCCGATTTATTTTCACTTTAAAGAATACCATAAATCAGCCAAAAGCGAAAGAGAGAAAGGCGGTTTTTAACAATGTTCCTGTCCTTTTGTGGAAAAGTCCCTCAGGATGAAGGTTCTGCTTTTGTTGCCCCCAATGCCACCGTGCAGGGCGATGTGGTGCTGAAACCCGGCTCCACCGTCTGGTACGGAGCCGTGCTGCGGGGCGACGACGGCACCCTGACCATCGGCGAAAACTCCAACGTGCAGGATAACGCAGTGCTCCACTGCGATGCAGGCGGGGCCGTGACGCTGGGCAAAAACGTTACCGTGGGGCACAGCGCCCTTGTGCACGGGTGCACCGTGGGGGACGGCAGCCTCATCGGGATGCACGCCACCTTGCTGAACCACTGCATCGTGGGCAAAAACTGCATCATCGGGGCCGGGGCGCTGGTTCCGGAAGGCATGGTCATCCCGGACGGCTCGGTAGCCGTCGGCGTCCCGGCAAAGGTCATCAAGCAGGTGAGCGAGACACAGGTGCAGGCTAATCTGCGCAATGCAGCGCACTACGTGGAGCGCGGAAAAGTGCACGCCGCAGAACTGAAAAAAGGCTGAACTTGGATCGTATTTTCCGGCAAATAGGCAAAAACAGGGCAGCGATTTTCGTTTTTCCGACAAAATCAGGCCAAAAGAATTGCTTTCACGCGGGAGAACTGTTATAGTAGACATATCCGGAAAGGCCCTGCCGCTGTTTTTTGCAGCGTTCCGGCGGTCTTTCCCTGTCTGAGCGCCATTCCATGCGGATGGCAGCGCTGTCATGTACCCGGAGATCGAGTTTTCTGCCCAGCTCTGTGTGCCGGAGAATGTGAAATTTTCGTCGAATCACATTTTTTCACAAAAATGTAATGACTTTTCACTTAAAATCGGGTATACTATACCCTGCAGGGAAGGCGGGGCCGCAACTGTCCCCCTGCACATGATTCCTCCTCACACCAAAGCAATACCCCAAACAGGAACTCCCTCCAGTGTACCGCAAGCGCTGGAGGGAGTTCCTGCTTTCTGCAATAGATTTTTATACTTCTATATTTTCTTTTGAAAAGGAGAGATCGATCATGTCTGAAAAAATCAGCCGCCGCGTGTTCCTGAAAACCACCGGCTTTGCCGCTCTGTCCGTTGCCGCCGCAGGTGTTCTGGGCGGATGCGATGTCAGCCCGCTGCCGGGGAATGCAACGCTTACTGACTTTGGAGAGGCTCTTCCCGTCGCTGCCCAGGATAATATGTCTTATTCCATTTCCGCCACACCGCTGTCTGAAGAATGGCATTCCTACGCTGCTGCGTTTGAATCCGATGAAAAAATTCATTACTATATTTACTTTGGTCTTCGTATCGAAACACCTACCAAGGATTTCAAAATCAAGAAATCCAATCTTTCCTGCTCCGCCGGAAAAGTTTTCGGCTTTGGCAACATTACACTGAATGACAGCAACAAGTATTCCATTCCCACCGAGTGGACTGTAAAAGCAAGTGATACGAAAGCGGTCCCTGTCTATATCGATCTGGGTGATGTCCGCAGATCTTCCCTCAGCAGTCTTGAGATCAGGCTGACCGTTTCCGGAAAAACAATTCCCATTAGCTATAGCCCTCTCGATACCCCTGCTGAAATCAAACCTCAGTCGTAAAAAAAATTCTCCCCCGGCAGAACCGGCCATGCAAGGCCCCTCTGCCGGGGGATTTTTTTGTCATAACGCGCGGAACTTTGCCGCAAACACGCTGAGAACGATCTTCGGGTTGACCTGTGCGCCAAGGCGCTGGATGGCGGCATCGGCCAGGCGCAGCGCCTGCCGCGCTGCATCGCCCTGCACCGGGGCATGGGGACTGCTGCGCAGACCCGCCGACGCCACAGCGCGGAAATCCGTCAGCAATGCCGCCGCACCGGCTTTGTCTTTTTCATACGCAGCCAGCAGAACGGCGGCGGCGTAACTGTCCTTTGCGGCGGCGGCCTTTGCCAGCTGCAGCGCCTTTTCCACCTGCGCGGCGCGGCTTTCGTCCCGGGCGGCAGCCAGCACCGTGCCGATGTGGCCGTCGAACAGCTCACTGTAAAGAGCCGCCGTCTTTTTATCCACGCCCTGTGCGGCGCAGTAGCGGGCGCACTGCTCCGGCGGCACCGGAGCCACCGCAAAGCTCACGCAGCGGCTGCGGATGGTGGGCAGCACACTGGCCAGCGAATCCGCCGTGAGCAGGAACAGCACGCCCTCCGGCGGTTCCTCCATGACCTTCAGCAGGGCGTTGGCGGATTCTTCATTCATTTTTTCTACGTGGTAGAGCAGAACGGCGCGTCCCTCGGCCGAAAGACTGGTATTGAAGATCTCGCTGCGCATGGCTGTGACCTGACCCACCAGATACTTGCCGCCGCTGCCCATGCCGGTGACTGAGATGGCCTCGCGCACGATGCCGGTCTCCACCTGACCGCTATCGCGCTTGCCGGCCTTTGCCACGGCGCGGCAGCATTCGCCCCGCAGAAGGGCCTCGGCGGGCGCACCGCCGGCAGGGTAAAGATAATCGGCTGCGATGCAGCGGGCCGCAAAACCGGCCCCAAGGCCCTCCTCGCCCACGAGAAGCACACTGTGGGTCAGCCGCCGGGAAGCCAGCATCAGCTGCACACTCGTTTTCAGTTCTGCATTGCCTTCCATGCGGTCCAGCATCATGGTCTAAGTGCTCCTTCTGATTTACGACTAGCTCGACCGGCAGGCCGGGAGTTTCTCCGAGGACCGTCCGCTGGGGTGGGACCCTGTTGCCCGGAGGGCAATAGGGCGGGCGATGGAATGGCCTGCAACAGCAACGACTGCTGCCAGTGGCAGAAACAGGGAGTTGCTGTTGGGGCAGTGGCCAGCAGGGTGCAAGGCTCGTTCAAGAGCCGACGCAGCCGCTGGGTGCCACAACCCGTTTTTCGTGTCCGAGGAGAAAGCTACCGGTCTGTCGGTTTCGAGTGACAGCAGTTTACCGCCGGTTTTTGCGTTTCCACTGCTCGCGGCGGATCCACGCGCGGATGGAACGGTAGCCCATGGGGCCGAAGAACAGCCAGACATTGGCCATGCTGAGCAGCAGGCTCAGCTTCTGCGGCAGGGGTGCGCCCAGAAAGCTCAGCACCCACAGGATCGCTGCAAAAATGCCGAAATATTTCACCCGGATGGGGATCACGAAGAACAGCAGCACCTGTACCTCCGGGTAGAGCATGGCAAAGGCCAGCAGCAGCGACAGCGACAGACAGTAGGTATCTGCTGTCACGCCGGTGATCAAACAGGCCAGCACTGTGCCCAGCATACCGGACAGCAGATACACCGTATAGCGGAAATCGCCCCACTCCCGTTCCAGCGCCGTGCCGATGAACCAGGTGAAGTAAATGCCCAGCACCACGCTGAGGATGCTGCCGCCGGAGAAGGGCACAAACACAAAGGTGATGGCGCGCCAGATCTGCCCGTGCAGCAGGAAATACCGGCTCAGGCCGACCCACGCCGTGATGGTCTGATTGATAAACAGCTCGATGGCAAAGACAAGGATCTGCCCTCCCACCAGAATGTTGGTCAGGTTCGGGATGCCGAAGCGCCCGTATTTGCGCTCCAGCCGGTTCAGCCAGTTGTTCATGAAATTGCCTCCCATGCGTTCGGTTTTTCGCAATTTTTCTGTTGTTATTGTACCATGATTGCTCAGGGCATTCAAGAACAACCGCGCGGTGGAAAAGTTCCGGCCCGTATCCCGGAAAATACAACTGCTAAGCGGCTTTTCCGGCGCAAAAGCACATCTGCAAAGTGTATGTATTTTCCGTTCCGGAATGAACTTTTCACTTTTTCCACCGGGTTTTCCACCGTTTTTGTGAAGAAAACCGGGAGTTTTCCATCCGGTTTTCCACTTTTTCCACCGGGTTTTCCACAATTAAAATTGTTCTGCCGTATACCCGGCGTAATGGATCCGGCGATTTTCTGGTAACTTTTGGGCAAAAAAGCCGGCATTCTGCTTTTTATAAAAAAGAAAGTCGAAGGTTTTTCTTTGTTTTTTACAAAGAGGCTGTGTGTAGGCTTTTTGTTTTCTCCAATCTGGAAAGCCGCGCGCCGAGTTTTCAACACCGGGATGCCCCGCATCGTATTCCGTGGAAAAGCCGGGGAAAACGGCAGTTTTCCACAGCATTTTTCTCTTCGCTGTTTTCGTCAAAAATCCGCACCACATCTTGTGTTTTCGCAGGGACTGTGCTACAACGGAACACAAAAAAAAATCCGCTGCCTTCCGGCAGCGGATCGGAATCCTTTTTATAAGGTCACATCATATTGCGGAACACCAGTTGTGCGATCTGGAAATACAGGATCAAACTGCAGGCATCCACGATGGTGGTGATGAAGGGCGTTGCCATGATAGCCGGGTCGGCGCCCAGCTTCTTGGCAGCCAGCGGCAGCATGCCGCCCACCAGCTTCGCCAGAATGACGCTGAAGAACAGCGATACGCTGACGACGATGGCATAACCCATGACGTTGGCGTACTGGCCGGGGAACAGGAAGGTGTACATCAAATAGATGCGCAGGCCATTGACGATGCCCAGCACCGCGCCCACGATAGCGGAGACCCGCAGCTCCTTGCTGAGCACCTTCATAAAGTCGCTGGGCTCCACCTCACCCAGCGCCAGACCGCGCACCATCAGGGTGCTGATCTGGTTGCCGCAGTTGCCGGCGGTATCCATCAGCATGGGCATAAAGGACACCAGCAGGGGCAGGCTGACAAAGGCTTCTTCGTAATGGGTCGTAACCATGCCGGTGAAGGTAGCGGACAACATCAAAATCAGCAGCCAGGGGATACGCTGTTTGGCGTGGGTCCACACGCTGGTGCCGAAATAGGTGGTGGCATCGTCATCCGGCAGAATAGCTGCCATCTTCTGCATATCCTCGGTGCTCTCGTCGGTCAGGACATCGATAGCATCATCGATCGTGATGATACCCACGAACATGCCCTCGTTGTCCAGAACGGGCATGGCAGTAAAGTCGTAGCGCTGCATCTCGCGTGCCACATACTCCTGATCGTCCGTGACCTTCACCGTGACCACGTTGTCATCCATGATCTCGGAGATGGGGGTGTTCAGATCTGCCAGCAGCAGGCTGCGCGCCGAAACAACGCCCATCAGGCGGTTGCGCTCCACCACATAGCAGGTGTACACGGTCTCGGCGTTCTCGCCCTGCTTGCGGATGGCGTCGAATGCCTGCGCCACGGTCATATCCTCCCGCAGGCGGACATATTCGGGGGTCATCAGGCTGCCGGCAGAGCTTTCGGGGTAGTTCAGCAGCTTGTTCAGACTCTCGCGGGTCTGCTTGGAGGACTTTTCCAGCACACGCTTGACCACACCTGCCGGCATATCTTCCAGCAGGTCGGCAGCGTCATCCAGACTCATCTCCTCAATGGCGCCCACCAGCTCCACATCCGAGAAGGCGTTGACCAGATCGTCGCGGGCTTCGTCGGACATATAGGCAAAGGCTTCGGTGGCAACTTCCTTTTTCAGCAGGCGGAACACTACCAGACGGTTGTTCTCGTCCAGTTCTTCCAGCAGCTCGGCCAGGTCGGCGGGCTGTTCTTCCTCGGTCACTTCGCGCAGCTTGACGTACTGCTTTTTGATCAGCAGCTTCAGCAGGCGGCTCTTGGTGAGCATCTCAGGGTTGGCCTTGACTTCCTCGTCGTTGGCCTCCTCTTTTTCGGCCTCGCGCATATCCTGCTTGAGATCCTCGGTGGCTTCTTCATTCAGATCCTCAGCCAGTTTCTGACGGACCTCGGCAGGGATATCAGCGGGCAGTTCCTGCACAGGCATGGTCTGCTCGGCTGCCGTTTCCTGCTTCTTGTTTTCCAGTTCCATTGGGCGTACCTCCTCATTTTTTACGGCGCAGGAGCTTCTCCTGTCCGGAGGACGCAGCAGATCGGGGAACAAAAAAACGCGCTGCCCTGCCGCACGGAAACCGCCGTTTCCACGCGCACAAAACCGCGCCTTTCTCTGCTGTTGTTGCGGAAGAGTGCGCCCCAAAAGGCGCCCTGCCCGCTTACCCGGCGAAAAAGGCGAACGCAGTTGTTTTTGTTTTCCGATCCACCGCATCGGTGTTCGGGCCTCGACTATGATCCGGGTCCATTGTTCTGCGTTCACCTCCAGAATTTTTTGTTCGGGAACCCCGAAAAGTTCCCGTTCAATTTTATTATAGCGCCGCAAAAAATCACGGTCAACCCTTATCCATGGATTTACCGGAATTTTTATTGTATTCTGGAAAAGCCTTACATTTCACCGCCCGGCATCTCATGCCCCGCAAAAGCAGAACACCCTTTCCGGCATTGCGGCATACCGGAAAGGGTGTTCTGTTTGGATATTGCCTTGGTGTGAGGAGGAATCATGTTACTTGGGAATCGGTTGCGGCCCCGCTTCCCATGACTGCAGTATACCAGCTTTCACATGTGATTTCGTTAAGAAGCTATGAAGAAAGTGTAAAAAGGGGATAGCAAAGATTGGAAAATTGTGTGGACGGTTTTCTGCACAAAAATACGCCCCGGTCACCTTGCGGTGAACGGGGCGCTAAAAACGGTATTCGTTTTTCACTGCGGCAAGATCCCTGCAAAGCAGGTCTTATGCAGCAGGCGGAGCAAGGTATCTGCAAGCAGACCTTATGCTCCTGACACACGCGGGGTGTGCTTTCAAGGACCCTCGCGGGCGCTTTGGTATCTCAGCCCCCGGGCTGCGCTCTGCACGGAACAAAGCGCGACGGCAGGGGAATGAAATCAGTGAGAACCAGTCGTGGCGTATGCCGGACGTTCAGCACACTTTCTGCAAAAGCGGGATACACAGGCCTCAGGTTCGTACCGCTGCTTTGCGCAGTAACCGCCGGTACGGGGCAGCCGCCCTCTTGCATTGCGGGGCTAAAGTGCCGCTGATACGGTATCCTCTGCAGGAAAATGCTTACTTGTACAGGTCGACCAGACGGGTCAGGTGCTCGTAGCGGTCGTTTGCAACCTGCTGGTTGCGTGCGA